>JAPPLJ010000050.1:0-300000 GCA_028819475.1 Rhodospirillaceae bacterium | reverse complement strand
AATCGCCAGTGAGGTATCGCGCCCGTCCCAATACGTCATTTCGACCGAAGCCCCGGATTTAATCCGGGGCGGAGTGGAGAAATCTTTCCGCTGAAGAGCTTCGGTCTCCGTTCCGCGCGGGAAAGATATCTCCGCTGCGCCGCCCTGACGGGCGGCTCCGGTCGATATGACGATCGAAGGGAAAGGAATCGGGGCGTCTTTCAGTCCCGCCGCCGCACGCTGTCTGCCAAGTCCTTCAGATAGCGCAGGCCGGCGATGGCGCGGCTGCCGTACCAGCTGCAATATTCGCCGTCGACCATGAGCGCCTTCTCCGGCGGGCAATCGTGGTCGCGCAGGAAGGCGTCGACCTCCGCGCGGGTGAACTCGTAAGGCTCGGTCGGGAACAGGAACAGGTCGGTCGCCGCCACTGTCTCCGGCGTCAGGTCCACCGTCGGATAGCGGACGTCCGGATCGTGATGGGTCGTCCGCCAGCCGATCAGGCCGAGCATCGCCGAGATGTAGGTGTCGCGCGACACCGTCATCCACGGGTCCTTCCAGATGAAATAGAGCACGTCCCGGTGCGCGGCGGGACCGGCCGGCGGCAGGGCGGCGCGCGCGGCCTCGAACCGCCGGGCCAGGGCCGACGCCTCGTCCGCCTTGCCGAACAGGCCGCCCATCAGGGCGTAGAGCCGCAGATTGTCCTCGGGAACCAGGGGATGGGTGACGACGACGTTCGGCACGAAGCCGCGCATCGCCTCGGCCATCTCGACGGTGTTTTCGTCGATATTCAGAACAGCGTGGGTCGGCGCCAGCGCCTCCAGCTTGCGCAGATTGACTTTCTTGGTGCCGCCGATCGCGGGAATGCGCGCCACCGCCTCGGCCGGATGGATGCAGAAGCGGGTGCGCGCGACCAGCCGGTCCTTGAGGCCGAGATCGACCAGCAGTTCGGTGATCGACGGCACGAAGCAGGCGATCCGCGCCTCCGGCCCGGCCGATGCGAAGCGGGTGCCGGCATCGTCTTCCAGCAGCGGTCCCGCCGTTTCCGCCATCGCCTCGCGTTTCGCTGTCCGCAATCGGGTTCCGGGGCGAAAGAAACGCGCCGCTCCCGCGGCGTCAACCGGCTTCGTCGCGATGCTCGTGTCTTCGATCCGCTTCAACGAACGGAGAAATGACGGCACCGGCTGTACGACAACATCCCCCCTCCCCTTGGGAGAGGGGGTTAGGGGGAGGGGTCCGCTGACGTTGCCGCAGACCTTGAACCCGGCATCGGCGCGCTGCCCGACAACCCCTCCCCTGGCCCCTCCCCCAAGGGGAGGGGGATTCAAGCTGCACAGCGATTTTCCGAGGCCCGAACGCAATTCTCCTTCGGGGTGGAGACCAATTTGCCCCTTATCCGGAACCCGGCTCCTGCTCTATCACCGCGCATCGGCAAAGGCGGGAGAAGGCTGTGACCGGTACGACAGAGGACGGCTGGCACGAGACCGGCCGCGGGGTGGTGGTGCCCTGGAAATGCGACCATTTCGGCCACATGAACGTGCGCTTCTACGCCGAGGCGTTCGACGATGCGAGCTTCCATATCTGGTCGGCGATCGGCGTCCCGATTCTCGAGCTGGAGGAGAAGCTGGGCCTGATCGGCGTCGTGGCGTCGCTCAAGATCGATTTCCTGCAGGAAATGCGGGCCGGCCAGCTCTGGGTCGTCGAGAGCGCCATCGTCCGGGTCGGCGCGAAAAGCTTCACCTACCGCGAGCGGATGCGCGACACCCACAGCGGTATCGTCCACGCCACCGCCGACCTGGTCGAGGTGCTCTTCGACAAGATCGAGCGCAAGGCCGCGCCGATCCCCGGTTACGTCCGCGACCTGCTGGAGGCGAAGCTGATCGCGGGCGACCCCCGATGAATTCTGTTGGGATCGGGCGGATCGCGACCGTCACCCCGGACCGCAACCGCTCAGGGCCGTCTTGCGGCCTCGGGGACGGTCCGCTACAGCAATCCGGTTTGCGGATCGGAGGGGGGACGAAGTCATGGAATCGCTGCTGGCGCCGGCGCGGGACTGCGCCGCCATCCTGAAGGAAAACGGCTGGACGGTCGCGGTTTCGGAATCGTCGTCGGGCGGGCTGGTGTCGGCGGCCCTGCTCGCGGTGCCGGGCGCTTCGGCGTATTTCCGGGGCGGCGGCGTCATCTATACCCGCGACGCGCGCCGCGAACTGCTGCAACTGGCCGATGCGGAGGTCCGGGTGCGCGGCGCGACCGAAGCCTACGCCCTGATCGCGGCGGCGCAGATTCGCAGGCAGCTCGGCGCAACCTTCGGTCTCGCCGAATCCGGTGCGGCCGGGCCGGCGGACAGCCCCTACGGCCCGGCGGCGGGCACGACCTGCCTCGCGGTGAGCGGCCCGGCGGACATCGCGCGCACGATCCAGACCGGCCATAACGACCGGCCGGAGAACATGCGCGCCTTCGCCCGCGCGGCGCTCGATTTGTTGCTGGAGGCGATCGAAGCCAAAGTGAAGGTGCAGTAGGAATGAGACTGGATCGGCACCGGGGGGTGACTGAGGTCTAAGCGACCGCCTCTTCCAATCCTTGGCGAGGTCAATATTGCACACCGATATGACACTCAACCGGCGGTTGCTCTATGGGACAGAAGGCCTTGTGCATGTCTACCGTCATGCTGTACGCTCATGGAGCGTAGGAATGGGTGGTTTGGCATTCGAAGATGCGGGAGAACAGGAACTTTCCATGAAGCCCCGAAGTGTCATCCCATAGAGTTTTCCAATGCAGACAAAGTATCACAAGATGTGGCAATTGTAAGGTAAGGCAGTAGGCCGCTGAAGGAACAGGCTTGGTTCTGGATCGAGTTGGGATGCACGATCTGCTACAATGGACGTAATGATCGCGGCAGGGGACATGAGAGCAGATGTTCTGCATCTTTGAAGACGGGTAGCATTGAGTCCGTGGTGTTGAAATGACAGAGAAAAAGTCCAAAAAGATCAGAAAAAATTGGAGCACCCATCGCTCTGGCGCTTTTGTTCTGTCCGGTGTTGATGCAGATAAATTCGCTAAATCTGCAAGTGCACATGTTACTAAGGTAACCAAATCAAAAGAAATTGCTCGAAACAAATTACATAAACTCGGAACACACACTCCAACCGGGCGTCTTTCTAAAAAATACGGCTAACTGTTGCACCGCTTATCTTCGGCATTTGTTCTCGGGTATCACGGTTGCGATAAAGCAGTCGCCGAAGCCCTATTGAGTGGAGAAGAGTTTAAAACAAGCAAAAACGTTTATGATTGGCTGGGGAACGGCATTTACTTCTGGGAAGCGAATCCGGTTCGCGGTTTGGAATTTGCCGGTGAGTTGATGAACAGTAGTCGGGGATTGAATGTTACGGAACCGGCTGTTGTTGGTGCTGTAGTTGATCTAGGGCTTTGTCTTGATTTAATGACTTCAGCTGGTGTTCGCCAAGTGGAAGAGGCTCATAAGGTATTTGTAAAAATATGTGAAACGGCGGAGGTCGAGCTGCCGAAGAATTCGTCAGATGAAGATAAACTTCGTCGACCGTTGGACCGTGCAGTGTTTGAGCAATTGCATGACATCCGAAAAGAAGCTGGAGATTCAAGTATAGATACCGTGCGTGGTGTATTTGTTGAAGGTGATCCGGTCTATGAAGGGGCGGGATTCAACAAGAAGACGCACATCCAGATCTGCGTTCGAAATCCATTGAACATAAAGGGTGTATTTCGTGTTTCTGGAGATCAGTTGTCGTAACGCCGCCAAAAAATGTCAATCGACATTCTACTTTAATCCCCGATCTGTGCGCAATGCTGACTTCTCCAGGGGATGGTCGTTGTCCCGGTAGTCCATAGGGGGACCCGCACAGCTTCGCATAGTGCTTCGCGCTACGAGGAGCGATGAGGCCCGACACTGCCGGCAACGCCCGACGAATGCCGTTACATTGACTGCCCGGCCGCCGCCAGTTCCTCCTCCACGATCCGGTTGAAGCGGTCTAGGGCGCCTTCGAAGCGGCCGAAATGCAGGTCCGCGTTGGCGCCGGAGGAGAGGCCGCTCTGGATGCTTTCGCCGATCGCGAAGTCCTCCGACAGGGTGCGCGCGGTGATCTCGTGGTTCTTGCGCCAGTGACGGTTCGATTGACGGGCCGCTTCGGTGTCCGCCTCCGGGTCGGAAGGGTCGAAGTCCGCCGGCGCGAGCGTGGCGAGGCGCACCAGAGTCCGGTCCGGCGCGGTCGGCAGGGACTGAATCCAGACGATATGGTCTTCCTGGACCAGCAGTTGGGAGGACGGAAAGATCGAATAAACCAGGTTGGTCGCGCGCCGCAGCGACCGGCTGTCCTCCGGCAGCGCCATCTCGGCGTCGAGGCGCGCGCGCGGCAGGATCGAGCGGATATGCCGGCCGAACATGCGGTAGCTCGACAGATTGTCCTGGAAGAAGGGGCCGATCGTGTCCTTGTGGGCGATGCGGAAATGGTAGGATTCGAGGCCGCCCTCGTACAGGATCTTCCAGTTCGCCGCCCATTCCCGGCGCTCCTCGTGAACGATCCGCAGGCCGTCCGCGCCGAGCCAGCCGAAATCCGCCGCCAGCCCGCCGAGAAACCCGTCGATATCCGGCGCGGCGCCGGTGCCGGGCGCGATCCAGATCCAGCCGTGGGCTTCCGTGCAGCCGAGCCGCCGCAGGCCCAGTTCGGCCCGGTCGATGCCGGGAAAGCCGGCCTTGCCGTGGGTGACGCCCGTGAGTGCGCCGCGGTTGTCGTAGGTCCAGGCGTGGTAGGGGCAGGTGAAGCGGCGCCGGCAGCCTTTCGCCGCCCCGACCAGCCGCGTGCCGCGATGGCGGCAGACGTTGAGGAAGGCATGGACGGCCCCGGCCCGGTCGCGGGTCAGGAGCAGGGGCAGGCCGGCATGGTCGCGGGTCAGGAAGGCGTCCGGCCCCGCCAGTTCGCTGCTGTGGGCCGCCACCGCCGGCATCGTGTGGAACAGCGCCTGCATTTCCCGGGCGAACCGGTCCGGGCAGGTGTAGCGGGCAACCGGCCACGCCGTCACCGCGTCGTCGAGATAGAAGGAGCGCGCCTCGCGCAGGCCGGCGAGCTCTTCCAGCAGTTCGATTTCCGTTGCGCGATCCATGGCGGCTTCCCGGCGACGTTCGACGGACCGATTGGTAGGGCGTCGGCCGGCGTTTGATAAGCCCGATCCGATGCGCAGGCCGGGCGGGCGCCGGTCGGCGAGCCGGATTTGGCGACCCCGGCAGGATTCGAACCTGCGACCGTCGGCTTAGAAGGCCGGTGCTCTATCCAGCTGAGCTACGGGGCCGTATCGCTTGTCCGGCCGGAGATGCGAGTCCCGGCGGCGCGCGTCAAGGGTGCAGAATTCCGTAGGGGAGGGTTTCAAACCCTCCCCTACAAAGACGGCCGGCCGCCACAGCGCTCGCCTGACCGCTGCCGCCCTACAGCATCGCAAACCGCGCCAGCCCGCCCGGGGCGGCGATGCGGCCGGCGACCGGGGCGGCGAAATGGGCGGCGAGGATCACGGCCGGGGTTTCGGCATGGCGTTCGACGAAGCGTCGACGGCTGGCCGCGGACAGGGCCGGGTCCCAGCAGAAGCGGCTGTTCCAGTCCGGGTGCCGGCATTGCACGGGATGGTGCAGCAGGTCGCCGGCGAACACCGCCTCGCGCCCGCCGGCCCGCAGGCGCAGGCAGACATGGCCCGGCGAATGGCCCGGCCAGGATTCGACGGTCAGCCAGTCGTCGACCGTGTGGCCGTCGGCGACGAAGACGGCCTGTCCGGCCTCGACCACGGGCAATACGCTGTCCATGTAGAAGCCATCGCTCGATCCCGGTCCGTCAACGACATAGTCGCCGTTCTTCTCCCAATGGTCGAACTCCGTTTCGTGGAACAGGTAGCGCGCGTTCGGGAAGGTCGGCACCCAGCGGCCGTCGAGCAGCCGCGTGTTCCAGCCGACATGGTCGACATGCAGATGGGTGCACAGGACGTAGTCGACATCCGCCGGCGCGACGCCGAGATCGCGCAGCCGGAGCAGGAAATCGGTGTCCATCCGGTTCCACGCCCGGGTCGAGGGCCGGTCCTTGCCGTTGCCGACGCAGGTGTCGATCAGCACCGTGTGGCGCGGCGAGCGCACGACGTAGCAATGCACGCTCTGGATGAAGCGGCCGCTCTCGGGATCGAAGAAATGCGGCTCCAGCCAGGCGCGATAGCTCCGGATGGCGTCGAAGTCGCTCTCCGGCAGCAGGAATCCCGGCGGGAAACCGAGCCCCTCGGCCTCGACGATCCGGTCCACGGTAACGTCGCCGAAACGAAGCTGCTGCACGATGGTCTCCCGCTTCCCTGCAACGGACCGTAGACAGCCGGAGAGATCGCCTGGGGTCAAGACCGGTGCGGCGGCGAGCTTTTGTAGGGGAGGGTTTGAAACCCTCCCCTACGGTCCTGCGTCAATTCCTGAATTTGGCTATAGTTCTCCGATATCGGTCCGCCGGGAACGACAGCCCAGGTCTGCGAGACGCCCCTCATGCCCGAAAACCCCCGCCATGCGCGTTGACGGCACGCCCTACCGCTCGATCTGGCTCGATGCCGGCGGCACGGTGACGATCATCGACCAGACGCTGCTGCCCTTCGAGTTCGCGGCCCGGCCCCTGCACACGCTGGAGGACGCCGCCGAGGCCATCGCGGCGATGCGGGTGCGCGGCGCGCCGCTGATCGGCGCCACGGCGGCCTACGGCCTGTGCCTCGCGCTGCGCGACGACCCCACCGACGCCGCCCTCGACGCCGCCTGCGACCGCCTGCTGGCAACCCGGCCGACCGCGGTCAACCTGCGCTGGGCGCTCGACGACATGCGCGGCCAGCTGCGCGGCCGGCCGCCCGACGAGCGGGTCCAGGCCGCCTATGCCCGCGCCGCCGCGATCTGCGAGGAAGACGTGGCGATGAACCGGGCCATCGGCGCGCACGCGCTCGGCCTGTTCGAGAAACACTGGAAGGAGAAAGGTGGGACGGGGAAAGGCGGGAAGGGGCGGCTCAACGTGCTGACCCATTGCAACGCCGGCTGGCTGGCGACCGTCGACTGGGGCACCGCACTGTCGCCGGTCTTCCAGGCCAGCGACGCCGGCCTGCCGGTCCATGTCTGGGTCGACGAGACCCGGCCGCGCAACCAGGGCGCCGCGCTTACCGCCTGGGAGCTGCGCAGCCACGGCGTCCCGCACACCGTGATCGTCGACAATGCCGGCGGCCACCTGATGCAGCGCGGCGAGGTCGACCTCTGCATCGTCGGCACCGACCGGACGACGGCGGGCGGCGACGTCTGCAACAAGATCGGCACCTATCTCAAGGCGCTGGCGGCGCGCGACAACGGCGTGCCCTTCTACGTCGCGCTGCCCGGCCCGACGATCGACTGGTCGCTCGACGACGGCCGCGACATCCCGATCGAGGAACGCGCCGCCGACGAGGTGACGACCCTGCGCGGCGTCGCCGAGGACGGCACGGTCGGCGCTTTTCGCATCACGCCGGAGGGCAGCAGCGCGGCCAACCACGCCTTCGACGTCACGCCGCGGCGCCTGGTGACGGCGCTGGTCACCGAACGCGGCGTCTGCGCCGCGAACCGGGGCGGCCTCGAAGGGCTGTATCCGGAAAAGGCCGATAGCGGCTGATCGCGGTACGGCGGCGGCCGGTCTTCGGTTGCGGCGGGTCTTGACAAAAATGAACCGATTTATCAATCAGGCTGCGGCGGCTGCCGAGCGCATCCGGCCTTTGTAAAATAATCTTCATGTTGGAACGGTATTTGCGCCTGTGCTGCCGCATCGGATCCTTTCGGGCCGGCGGCGCAGCAAACAGCCAGGGTGGTCAATGACCGAACTGATCGGAGGCGTCGTCGGCGGACTCGGCCTGTTTTTCTTCGGCATGTGGCTGCTCACCGAGAATCTGAAGAAGCTTGCGAGCCGGCGTCTCCGCCGGATGGCGCAACGCTGGACGGCAAACCGGTTTACGGCACTGGCCTGGGGGGCGCTCGCCGGCAGCATCACCCAGAACATGACTGCGCTGACCTTCATCGTCGTGAGTTTCATGCGGTCGGGCCTGATCGCCACGCGGGGCGCGCTCGCCATCGTCCTCGGCGGCGCGATCGGCATTGCCTTCCTGGTTATGATCGTCACCTTCGATATCAGGACGGGAGCGCTCTTCGTCCTCGGTCTGGCCGGCGCTGCGGCGGTCAGCGAACGGCTGTCGAGTTTCCGGCCGGTCTCGGCGTCGTTGTTCGGCGGGGCGATGCTGGTCCTGGGGCTGGTCCTGCTCAAGGAGGCCGCGGCGCCGCTCGCCGAAGCGCCGTGGTTCCGGGACATGATGACGGGGACCGGCGATTCCCTGGTCCTCGCCTTTCTGGTCTCGGCGGCCCTGACCTTCGTTGTGCAGTCGTCGGGCGCGGTCTCGGTCTTCGCCATTGGTCTGGCGGCGGTTCACGTCGTCAGCGTCGATCAGGCGCTCATGATCATGTACGGCAGCTTTTTCGGATCGGGCGCAATCATGTATGTGCTGTCGGCCGGGCTGACCGGCCGCTCGCGCCAGATCGCCATGTATCATGTCGCCAACAACGCGCTGCTCTGCGTGGTGCTGGTCCCGCTGCTCTACGCCGAGATCCATCTCGGCATTCCGTCGACCAAGGCCTTGATTCTCGCGACCGATCTGGATCTGCCGCAGCAGCTTGCGCTCGTCATCGTGATCGCGGCCGTGCTTCCCATGGCGATCCTGCTTCCGACGCTGGGGGTTTCGGCCCGGATTCTCGAACGATTGTGGCCGACCTCGCAGATCGATACGCTGTCACGCACCCGGTTTATCCATGACCGCGCGACGGTCGACGTCGAGACATCGCTGATGCTCGCCGATCTGGAACAGCGCCGGGCTTTCGGCATGTTATCGGGTTATTTCGATCTGGTGCGGAAGGACGAGAGGGTCGAACCCTATCGGGAGGCGTCCCGGGTCGTCCTGTTCGAAATCGACGGGTTTCTGTCCGGTCTGCCGGTTCTTCACCCCCTGCAGGGCGTCGAGGACCGCAACGCGTTGCTGAGCCGGCAGATGCTGCTCTACTGGCTGGAAGATGCCGTGGCGGAGATGTGTACGGCGCTGGCCGGGCTTGCCGGCCGGGCCGACCTCGAAGAATTCCGGATGAGCGTCTGCGAGGGAGTCGACAGCGTATTCCTGGCGCTGGCGCACGCGATGAAGGACGGCGACAGGGTGGACTGGGACCTTGCCGCCCGGCTCCTCGGCGACCGGAGCGCGCTGATGCGCCGGACCCGGGCGAAATATCTCGAAGCGGTCGCGCCGATGCGCAGTTCCGACTCGACGGCCGTGATCCGGATCACCGGTGCGGTCGAGGAGATATTCGTCCTGGTGACGCGCATCGCGGAAGACATGGACCCGTATTCGGACGTGCCGGGGCGCGGTGCCGCTCAGACCGCAGCCGCGGCATAGATACGGGATGAGCGCGCTATGCTGTCGATTTCCCGACAAAAAGGCCGGCCCCCGAAGAGACCGGCCTCTCAAATTGGCTCCGGAGGAGGGATTCGAACCCCCGACAGGGTGGTTAACAGCCACCTGCTCTACCGCTGAGCTACTCCGGACCGGTTGTGCTGCACCGCCTGCGGCACCGGCGGCGCAACCGGGGCTTCCCGTTGCCGGATTGCCCGTCCCGGAATTTCTAGGTCATGGGCGTCAAAGGTCAAGCGTGACGGCCGCCGCAGCCGCGGCCGGATGGAGGCCCGGGCCGGAATCGAACCGACGTGAAAGGATTTGCAGTCCTCTGCATCACCACTCTGCCACCGGGCCTGCCTGCCGCGCGGCCGTCCGGACGGCGCAGGCGCAATGCCCAAGCGTTGCGCCCGTCGGGCGGCGACATATAGGGGGCGGCCGGAGGCCGGTCAAGCGAACGGCCGGCGCCCCGCTTGGCGCCTGCCAGCCGTCTTGGGCGAACCGCCCGGACGGTGCCCGGAATAGTCCGTTGTCACCGGCATGACGCAGCCTGTAGACTCGGCCTGCAGAATTGGGGCCTGCAGAATTGGGGCCCGCAGATTTGGACGGTGCGCCCCGAAAGGCGCCGGAACCTGTCCGATTTTCGAGCTCGGGGCCGAATGACCGACTTCGCAGCAGCACGGGCGAACATGGTGGAAAGCCAGATTCGCCCCAACAAGGTCACCGATCCGGCGTTGATCGGCGCGATGGGCGCCCTGCCGCGCGAGCAGTTCGTGCCGGCCGGGCGGCGACCGCTGGCCTATGTCGACGAGGACCTTGCGCTCGGCGCCGGGCGCCATCTGATGGAGCCGATGGTTCTCGCCAGGCTTATCCAGACGGCGGCGCCGGAAGCCGGCGAGATCGCCCTGGTGGTGGGCTGCGGCACGGGCTATGCCGTCGCCGTCCTGTCGCGCCTGTGCGAAACGGTGATCGGCGTCGAATCGGATGCGGCGCTGGCCGGGCGCGCCGCGGAGACGCTGATCGACCTCGGTATTGACAATGCGCTGGTCGTCGAAGGCCCTTCGAGCGAAGGGTATCCGAAACAGGCGCCCTACGACGTCATCCTGTTCGACGGCGCGATTCCCGATTTCCCCGACGCAGTCGCGGCCCAGTGCGCCGAATCCGGGCGGATGGTCGGCGTCCTCACGGGTGGCGGCCCAAGCGTCGGTCCAGGCGTCGGTCCAGACATCGGTCGGGCGACGGTCGGCACGAAGTTCGGCGGGATCGTGTCGAATCGCCCGGTGTTCGACGCCACCGTGCCGCCGCTGCCGGAATTCGTCGAGACCGGCGTATTCAGATTCTAGCAGGACCGGGCGGAACCGGCGCCGGAGCGAAGGGATTGGAGCGATGGTTACGCAGCGCATCGAGCAGCCGGAAGCATCGGCATCGCGACGTCCGGCCCGTCAGGTGGGACAGCGGAAAGTCCCGCATTCCCCGCGCCTGGCCGCACCGGGTCTCGCAGGTGCGGCCGTGGCCCTCGCAGCCGGCCTGGCGCTCGGCGCCGGTGTGCCGGAGGCGCAGGCCGAAACCCTGGCCGAGGCCCTGGCGCGCGCCTACCGGCACAACCCGCAACTGCTCGCGGCCCGGGCCGGCCTGCGGGCGGTCGACGAACAGGCGGCGCAGGCCTTCGCCAACTGGCGCCCCGGCGTGACATTCTCGGCCGACGCCGGGTTGACGGCGGGCCGGAGCAAGCAGCCTGGAGGTCTCGGCCGGCCCGGCGGATTCCAGAGCACCAACCGGATTCCCGCCGGCGCGTCGCTCAACGTCACCCAGGATATCTACCGGGGCGGCCGCAACCAGCACCAGCTGCGCCGGGCCAACGCCAATATCTCCGCCCAGCGCGCCCGGCTGGCGACCGTCGAGCAGGCGGTGCTCCTGAACGCGGTGCGCGCCTACATGAACGTGTTTCGCGATCTCGCCGTCCTGCGGCTCAACGCCAACAACGAACAGGTACTGGCGCGCCAGCTCCAGGCGACGCGCGACCGGTTCAGCGTCGGCGAGGTGACCCGGACCGACGTGTCCCAGGCCCAGGCGCGCCTCGCCCGGGCGCGCGCCTCGACCATTCAGGCCCAGGGCATCCTGCAGGCGTCGCGGGCCAACTACGCGAACGTCGTCGGCGTCATGCCGGGCGCCCTCGAACAGCCCGGATTGCGTGCCGACCTTCCGCGCGGTGCGGCGGACATCGCCAAACAGGCCCAGCGCGACAATCCCGCGGTCGTTGCCGCGAGGTGGGACGAGCAGTCGGCGCAGGCGAGCGTCGACCTGGTGCGCGGCGAACTGATGCCGACGGTGTCGATCAGCGGACAGGTCCAGCGGCGCTATAACGCCCAGGCGCGGGATACGATCGGCGATTCCGCCAGCATCACCGCGAGAATTGCGGTCCCGCTGTACCGGTCGGGCGGCGTGGCGTCACGGGTCCGGGCGGCTAAGCAAACGGTGCTCCGGCGCCGCGACGAGCTGCGCCAGGCACAGCGGACGGCCGCCGAGAACGCGGCGCGGGCCAACGCCGCGCTGCGGACGGCGCGCTCGAGCGTTACGGCGTTCGAGGCGCAGCTCGAGGCCAGCCGGATCGCGCTCAACGGCGTGCGCCAGGAAGCGGCGGCCGGGCTGCGCACCGTGCTCGATACCCTGGACGCCCAGCAGGAATTGCTGAATGCGCAGGTCAATCTGGTGCGCGCGCGGCGCGATCTCGTCGTCGCGACCTACGAACTGCTTGCCGCCGTCGGCGGGATGAACGCCAGGCAGCTCAAGCTCAAGGTGAAATTCCACGATCCGGAAGAGCATTACCGGAAGGTGCGCAACAAGGCGTACGGTTTCGGCGCACCGATCGACGGCGCGCCGGCAAAATAGGCATCCGGCAAGGGCTTCCGGATTTGCCGGGCCGGGCCTGCCGCGCCAGCCGTTCCGGCGCGGCGCCGGCCCGCTCCGGCAGACGCAAAGGGCGATGACCGAGCGCGAATCCCGATCGAAGCAGTCCGGCGAACCGTCGGTGGACGATATCCTGGAGTCGATCCGCCGGATCGTCTTCGAGGAAGACGACCGGGGCCCCGGTCCCGGCGCGGGAGTATCTGGCGCCGAGGCCCCCGTTGCGGAAACCCCTGCTGCGGAAGTCCCTGCTGCGGAAGTCCCTGCTGCGGAAGTCCCTGCTGCGGAAGTCCCTGCTGCGGAAGTTCCAACTGTGGAAGTCCCTGCTGCGGAAGTGTCTGCCGCCGATGTTCCCGTTACCGATGTTCCGGCCGCGGATGTTCCTCCCGAGGACGTTCCTGCTGCGGAAATTCCCGCCGCGGCCGCCGGCCGGGCAGCCGGAAAAGAAAAGGTGCAGCCCGCCGGGACGGATGCTCCGCCGGACGAACCGCCCTCTGCTGTCGAGCCGCCCCCCGCCGTCGAAGCGCCCCCGGCCGTCGAACCGGCCTCTGATGAAACGATCGCCGGCGAAGAGGCCGGTGCGGCGGAGGCCGCCCCGCCGGACGATACGGCGCTGCAGGAACCGCGGGACCCCGCTCCGGCGGAAGCGCAGGAACCTGGGGATCCGGCCGCGCCGCCCGCCGGGGACGCCGGCGGCATCGGCGCGGGACCGGACGAAACGGTCCTGCTGCTGACCGACATGATCGCGCCGGACGGCTCGGTGGTGCGCCTCGATCCGCGCCCGGCGGACGCGCCGGCGGCGCCGGACGATCCGGCGGCGGGCGCCGGCAGCGGCGACGGCGCAGGGGAGGGTGCGCTCGATCCCGCGACGCAGAGCGAGTTGGCCGCGACCGTCCGCGAATGGCTAGACCGCAATGCCCCGGAGCTGGTGGACCGGGCGGCCCGGCGCGAATTGCAGAAGCTTTCCGACCGGCAGGATTGAGGGCGCTGCGGGCCGTCCCGGCGGCTATTCCGTTGCGGCGTCCGCGCTGCCGGGCGCGAGATGCTCGGCGAAGGCGCCGAAGAACTGGTCGGCCATCTTGCGCGCGGTCCCGGCGATCAGGCGCGATCCGATCTGGGCGAGCTTGCCGCCGACCTTGGCGTCGGCATCGTAGGTCAGGATCGTTTCACCGCCGTCCTCGGCGAGGCGCACGTTGGCGCCGCCCTTGGCGAAGCCGGCCACGCCGCCCTTGCCCTCGCCCTGGATGCGGTAGCCGGCGGGCGGGTCGACGTCCCCGATCTCCACTTCGCCCTTGAAGGTCGCGGAAACCGGCCCGACCTTCGCCTTGACCGTCGCCGCAAAGCCGGTATCGGAGGTCCGCTCCAGTTCCTGGCACCCGGGGATGCAGGCGCGCAGCACATCCGGATCGTTCAAGGCCTGCCAGACGGTCTCCCGGCTGGCGGGGATGCGATACTCGCCACTCATTTCCATGTCGGCATTTCCATGTCGGCAACGCTCCGGAATTCCCGTGTATCGGGTGAGTAAGTAGACGCCCGCCCGGCGTCCTGCAAGCCGCGGCCGACCGGGGCGCCGTCGCGCACGGTAATTTGCGTTTGGCAATGGCCGCGGGTCTGATACATCACCGTCAATGACGAGCGGCGGCCGAGGCGCGTCGCTATGTCAGGGAAGCAGCGCAGGCCCGAGGCCGGTACACTCCGACGGCTTGCCTCTTTTCGGCAAATGCTCAGGGAGAAACGACATGCTCAAACATTGCAGCCCGGCGACGGTCATTGCCGCCGCCGCCGTCGCCGCCGTAATCGCGGCGCCGGCTTCGGCGAAGGTCGAAGGCGATACCATCGTCCTGGGTTCGGCCCTGTCCGAAACCGGCAAATATTCGACCAACGGCATCCACGCCAAGAACGGCTACAACATCGCCATCGACCTCATCAACAAGACCGGCGGAGTCAAGGTCGGCGGCAAGTCCTACAAGCTCCGGGTCATCTACTACGACGACGAATCGACCCCGGCCCGCGGCGCCCAGCTCGCCGAACGCCTGATCCGGCAGGACGGCGTGAAGTACATGTTGGGACCGTACAGTTCGGGCCTGACCAAGGCGATCGCGCCGGTCACCGAGAAATACCGCATCCCGATGGTCGAGGCCGAGGGCGCCTCGCGCTCGCTGTTCACCAAGGGCTACAAGTATTTGTTCGCCGTGCTGTCGACCTCCGAGCAGTATCTCGCCAGCGCGATCCAGCTCGCGGCCGAGATCGCCGACAAGGCGGGCAAAAAGCGCAAGGACGTCAAGATCGCCATGGCGTTCGAGAACGATCCCTTCTCGCTCGACGTGCGCGCCGGCGTGATGGACGACATCAAGCGCCTCGGCATGACGGTCGTGATCGACGACCGGCTGCCGCGCGACCTGTCGGACATGACGGCGACGCTGACCAAGGTGCGGGCGCTCAAGCCGGACCTGCTGGTCGTTTCCGGCCATTCGAAGGGCGCCGCGACCGCAGGCCGCCAGATCAAGGAGCTGAAGATCGCGACTCCGATGGTCGCGATGACCCATTGCGAATCGTCGAAGCTGGTCTCGAAGTTCGGCGCGGCCGTGAACGGCTTCCTGTGCCCGACCCAGTGGGCCGAGACCCTGTCCTACACGGGCAAGTATTTCGGCAGCGCGGCGGACTTCGACAAGAAGTTCAAGGCGACCTTCAGCGGCTACAAGACCGTGCCCTACCAGTCGGCCCAGGCGGCGGCCGCCGTGCTGGTCTGGAAAGAGGCGTTCGAGCGGGCCAACAGCTTCGACAAGGAGAAGGTCCGCGAGGCGATCGCCAGCACCGAGATGATGACCTTCTACGGCGGGATCAAATTCTCCAAGGCCGGCAACAACATCGCCAAGCCGATGGTGCTGCGCCAGATCCAGGATGGGAAATATGTCGTGGTGGCGCCATCGAAATGGGCGTCGCACAAGGTCCAGCATCCGCGCCCGGTCCAGTAGTCCCGCCAGGGGCAACCGACGCGTGAATGCAGTGCGCCCGGTTCCTTCGGGAACCGGGCGGCTGCATCCTGTGTTCCCCATGACGGCGGACGTGACCTAGCCCGATGGCGACTCCGAAACCCGCAGCGCCGGCCCGCACCGGCTTCCTGTCGCCGGCCTGGGTGAAATCGACCGGCGACGGCTGGTCGCTCCTGCTGATGATCGCGCTGGTCTGCGTCGTGCTGGTGGCGATCAGCGGCCAGGCCCAGACCAACCTCACCATCCTCCAGGTCGCCTGGCAGCAGAATATCCAGCTGCTGCTCGACGGCCTGTTCATCGGCGCCATCTTCGCTCTGGCCGCCTACGGCCTCGCCCTGGTCTGGGGTGTGATGAACGTCAAGAACCTGTGCCAGGGCGAATATGTCATCATGGGCGGCTACATCGCCTATTATCTTTATGAAATCGAGATCCATCCCTTTTTCGGCCTGCCGGTCGCCATCGTCTTCATGTTCGGCTTCGGCTGGGCCGTCTATGTCCTGGTGATCCGGCGCGTCATCGACCGCGACCTGTTCACCTCGCTGCTCGCCACCTTCGGCATCGCCATCGTCCTCCAGCAGGGCCTGAACCTGATTTTCGGCCCGGAAGTGCAGACCGCGCGCTCCGGCCTGCCGACCGCGACCGTCACCGTTGGCGGCGGCGCCTTCACCTTCGCCTGGATCAAGCTGACCGCCTTCCTGATGTGCGGCGCGCTGGCGCTCGCGGTCGTCATCTTCATGAAGCGCAGCCGCATGGGGCAGGCGATCCGCGCCACGGCGCAGGATGCGCGCGCCGCCCGAGTCATGGGCATCGACACCGACCGGGTCTACGCCTTCACCTATTCGCTGAACGCCGCGATCTGCGGCGCCGCCGGCGTCTTGATCGCCATGATCTGGGTGATCCAGCCCTTCTACGGCATCACCCACTCGATCCGGTCTTTCGTCGTCGTGACGGCCGCCGGCTTCGGCAACCTGCCCGGCGTCATCATGGCCGGCCTCGGCCTCGGCGTCGCCGAGCAGTACAGCGGCTTCGTCCTGGGCGCCGATTTCCAGCAGGCGACGGTGGTCGGTCTGCTGCTGCTCGTCCTGATCTGGCGCCAGATCATCGAGAACAAGCACCGCCGGGTGGTGGAGTAGGGCGCCGATGTTCGGCAAGCGGTTCGAAACGCCCGGCTATATCCTCGTCGCGATCTTCGGCGTGATCGCGCCGATGGTCTTCCCCGCCTACGTCCAGCAGATCGCGATGCTCTGGATCATGATCGTGTTCGCGCTCACCTGGGACACCATGGGCGGCCAGATGGGCTACAACTCCCTGGGCAACATCTTCTTCTTCGGCGCCGGCATGTATATCGCCGCGGTCTGCCAGATCTGGCCCTGGTACGATGTCGGCCAATACACCGATCCTTCGGGTTCGCTGACCACCTCCTTCACGACGGGCCAGTATTTCGCCGGCCTCGCCCTCGGCGTCGTTCTGGCCGCGCTCGGGTCGGTCGCGCTCGCGGTTCTGTTCGGCCTGATCGTGTTCGGGCTGCGCGGGCCGTATTTCGCCATCGGCACGCTCGGCATGGCGATCGCCGCCGGCGAGCTGATCGGCGCCTGGGACTGGGTCGGCGGCGGCGGCGGCATCCGGCTGCCGGTGTTCCCGTCGGGCACCGACGCCGATCCCCTGTTCCGCGTGCCGTTCGGGGATATCCACTCCGCCGACCTCCAGGGCGTCTTCTTCTACTGGACCTGCTTCGCCCTGGCGGTGCTGACTTTCCTCTTCCTGCGCTGGCTCTACCGCACCCGCTTCGGCCTGATGCTGAACGCGATCCGCGACGACGAGACCAAGGCCGAGGCGCTCGGCGTGCGCACCCAGCTCTACAAGACGGTTGCCTGGTCGATCTCCGCCTTCTTCCTCGGCATTTCCGGCGCCCTGTTCGGCAACATCATCGGTTTCATGGAGCCGCTGGAGGTCGCCTTCCCGACCGTCACCTTTGGCATCTTCATGGTGCTGATGGCCCTGCTCGGCGGCAAGGGCACGCTCTGGGGGCCGGTGATCGGCGCCGCCCTGTTCCACATCATCAAGGAGGTGACCTGGACCCACCTGCTCGGCTGGCAGTGGGTCGTGCTCGGCCTGCTCATCGTCGTCACGGTCGTCTTCTTCCAGCAGGGCATCGTCGGCTGGCTGCAGGAGCAGCGGCCGGAATGGTTCGGCATCGAGGTCGACCGCGGCACCGCGGGCCAGCGCGCCGACGCCGAAGCGGCCGAGGCGCTCGAAGCCGTCCTGGAGGACAGCGACGGGCCGGCCGGCGAGGCTGCGCGATGACCGCGCTGATCGAAGTCGAAAACGTCTCCAAGTCGTTCGGTGGCGTCGTCGCCAACCATGCCATCGCGCTCGGCGTCGAGGCGGGCAGCATCACCGGGCTGATCGGCCCCAACGGCTCGGGCAAGACGACCCTGTTCAACTCCATCGTCGGCTTCCACCCGATCGATTCGGGCAGCATCCGCTTCGAGGGCCGGGAAATCTCGAAACTGCGCGTGCCGCAGATCGCCCGGCTCGGCATGCTGCGCACCTTCCAGCAGACGCGGATCTTCCGCAAGCTCAACTGCGTCGAGAACATGCACGCCGCCCTGTCCCACCGCGACGGCACCTTCCGCAGCATGTTCGCGCGCAAGTCCGGCGAGGCCGAGGAACGGGCCGAGGGCCTGCTCGATTTCGTCGGCCTGTACCAGAAGCGCAAGCTGCGCGCGGGCGACCTGTCCTTCGGCCAGCAGAAGCTGCTCGAATTCGCCATGGCGCTGATGAACGAGCCGAAGGTGCTGCTGCTCGACGAGCCGACCGCCGGCATCAACCCGACGCTGATCAACGGGCTGATCGACCGGCTGCGCCTCGCCAACGACCGCTTCGGCGTCACCCTGTTCGTGATCGAGCACAATATGCGGGTCATCATGAACCTGGCCGAGCACATCTACTGCCTGGCCCACGGGGAACTGCTCGCCGACGGCCCGCCGGACGAGCTGCGCAACGACCAGCGGGTCATCGATGCCTATCTTGGGGCGCACTGATGGCCGCGGGCGCGAACGATCCGGGCGGCAAACCGACCACGGGCTACGGCGCCGGCTCGGTCGATACGGTCATTTCGGTCGAGGACGTCGTCCGCGAGGTTCAGAAGATCGCGGAGGAGGGGCCGAAGGCTGAAGAACTGGCGGCGCTGGCGAACGACGACCCGTACCTCTCGATCGAGGAACTCAGCGCCGGCTACGGCAAGATGGAGATCCTGCACGATTTCCATCTCCATGTCGGCAAGGGCCAGTCGCTGTGCCTGATCGGGCCGAACGGCGCCGGCAAGTCGACCGTGCTGCACTCGATCTTCGGCTTCACCAACATCTTCTCCGGCGCGATCACCACCGACGGCGCCGAAAAACGCGACGTCACACGGCTCAGTTCGAGCGAAAAACTGAAGAGCGCCGGCATCGCCTACATCCTGCAGGACAAGTCTGTCTTCCCGGACATGACGGTCGAGGAAAATCTCTGGATGGGCGGCTATCTCATGCCCGACCCGGCCGACGCCAGAAGGGCCGCCGAACGGGTGTTCGAGAAATACGACCGGCTGGCCGCCCGGCGCAAACATCCGGCCAAGGTGCTTTCCGGCGGCGAGCGGCGCCTGCTGGAAATCTCCCGCGCCCTGGTGATGAACCCGGAGGTGCTGCTGGTCGACGAGCCGTCGATCGGCCTGGAGCCGCGCTTCATCGACATGGTGTTCGAAATCCTCGACGATCTCCAGCGCGGCGAGGGCAAGACCATCGTCATGGTCGAGCAGAACGCCAAGAAGGGCCTCGAATTCGCCGATATCGGCTACGTCCTGGTCTCCGGCCGGCTCGCCATGGCCGGGCCGGGCAAGACCCTGCTGGAAAACCCCGAAGTCGGCCGCCTGTTCCTTGGCGGGTGACGGCCCGCCCGCCCCCCGGGGGTGAAGGGCGGACGGCTCAGGAGCGCGCCGGGACGATGAAGCGGCATCTGGGACCGGACGCACGGCTGAGCTTGCGGTCCAGCGTCAGGAGCGGGTAGCCGAGCGCTTCGGCCAGCGCCACATACCAGGCGTCGTAGACGGTCAGGTTGCTGCGCAGTTCCCAGGCGCGGCGGGCGAACGGGGCGAAGGGAAACAGCTCGATGCCCAGTTCGAGCAGATCGGCGTGCGCGCCGTTTGCCTGGCTTCGGGAGATAGCGTTCGTCCGCTCAAGCCGGCGCAGGATATTGGCAGATTCCGCCAGCACCAGTTCCGGCGCGGCCAGCGCATCCCCGGCGACCGCCGATTCCGCCCATCTGCCGTCCGGACCGGCGTCGATCAGCGCCGCGACGACCACGGACGCATCGACCGCGGCGTTCACCTGCGGTCCGCGTCCCGGGCTTGCAGAATGGCCGACCGCGGTACGGTAGCGCCGGCCGCCGCCTTGCGCCGCCGCACGTCCCGGAGCCAGAGGTCAACCGACGGACGGGATGCGATCCGCTCCAATTCGCAGCGCAGGAACTCCTGCATGGACTGGCGGCGCGCCGCCGCGCGCAACGCCAACTCGTCGCGAACCTCTTCGGCAACGCCCCGTATCGTGATCTGCACCGGCATGAATGCATTATGCGGTATAAGACAGCATAATGCAAGCATTTCACACAAAGTTACAGCCACAGCCGTGCGGCGCCGGTAAAGCGGTTACACCAGCGCCAGGACCAGATAGACCGCCATCACGATCACGATCAGGCCGACCATCCCGGCGGTCTGCCAGGTGCGGGCGAGCGCGCTCTCCGGGCCGGCCAGCCGGACCAGGCGGTTGAGGAAGCCGAACGCGGTCCGCACGCCGGCGGCGGCCAGGGCGTCGCGCAGCCCGGCCGGCGCGCGCGCCATGGCCCGGCCGGCCGCGGGCAGGCCCCGCCGGTAGATCCAGTCGATATCGAGATTGACCGAGCGCAGTTCCGGCGGATAGAGGCCGGTCCGCATCAGCACGGCGAAGGCCAGCGCCGAGAACAGGAGAAGCTGCAGCTGGGTCACGACATGCGCGGTCGTATAGGGGACGTAATCGACCGGATGGGGCAGCAGAGCATAGAGCGGGTCCGGCCAGACGCCGATGCCGATGCACAGGAAAGCCGTCGCGCCCATCGCGAGCAGCATCGGCAGCGGCGCCTCCTTGCAGCGCTTCCCCGAATCGTGCGCGAAGAAGGCGAAATAAGGAATCTTGATCCCCGAATGGTGGAACACGCCGGCTGAGGCAAACAGCAGCACGAACCAGATAAAGAGCAGCCCTTCGCCGGCCGTGGCGCTCATGATGAGCGATTTCGAGACGAAACCGCTGAACAGGGGAAAGGCCGAAATCGACGCCGCGCCGACGATACAGAACGCCGCCGTCCACGGCATGGACTTGTAAAGCCCGCCGAGTTCGGAGCCCTTGACGGTGCCGACCCGGTACAGCACCGCGCCCATCGACATGAACAGGAGCGATTTGTAGAGAATGTGCGTGAAGGCGTGGGCGACCGTGCCGTTAAGCGACAGCTCCGTGCCGATTCCGATGCCGACGACCATGAAGCCGAGCTGGTTGTTGAGGCTGTAGGCGAGAACGCGCCGGAGATCGTTCTCGATCACCGCATAGAAGATCGGAAAAGCGGTCATCAGCGCGCCGATCCAGATCAGGATATCCTCGCCGGCAAAGCCTCGCGCAAGGCCGTAGACCGCCAGCTTGGTGGTAAAGGCGCTCAGGAAGACGGTGCCGGTCGGCGACGCTTCGGGATAGGCGTCCTGCAGCCAGTTGTGCAGGAACGGAAAGGCGCACTTGATGCCGAAAGCGAGGAAGATGAGCAGGCCGGCAAGGCTCTGGAGGCCGGACTGCGCGAAGGCGACCGAGCCGGTCTCGGCAATCTGCACCAACGCGCCGGACAGCAGCAGCACGCCGGAGACGACCTGGACCGCCAGGTAGCGCATGCCCGCCCGGTAGGAGCGTTCCGTGTTGCCAGCCCAGACGACGAAGGCCGAGGCGACCGCCGTCACCTCCCAGTAGACGAAGAGCGTGATCAGATCGCCGGCGAAGAGCGCGCCGACGGCGCTGCCCATATAGATCAGGGCGGCGACCTGCTCGGCGGTCCGGTTGATCGTGACGGCGTAAAGGATCCCCAGAAACGCCGCGATGTAGAAGATGTATCCGAAGGCGAGGCTGAGCCTGTCGACCCGGACCGGCTGGAGTTCGTAGTCGAACAGGGCGACGGTAACGTGGGCGCCGTGCTCCAGCCCGATCAGATCGACGAAGCCGATGACCGGGAGCGTCAGCATCCACGCCCAGCGCAGCCAGCCGCGCAGGAATGGGACGGCGAGCGCGCCGGCGATCAGGAGCAGGCCGGGCGGCAGGCTAGCGATCATAATAATCTTCCGGCCGGATCAGCAGCTTGCGCAACTGCTTGGCCGCCAGAACGAGGAAGACGCAGGCAATGAAGCCGTAGAGGCCGTAGAAGCCGAACAAGTCCTCGATCGCGAACTTGCCGTGCTTGTCGTAGAACAGGTCCGCCGCGAACAGGCCGGCGCAGACGACCAGCAGGGCGCGGTAGACCTTGTCGACGTTGCGCCGCTCGTCGAGCCAGTAGCGCCGCTCCGGCGGGTCTCGCTTTTCGGAATCGTTTCCGGCCATCGCTATCGGCCCTTCGTCGAGAGTCCGTCGATCATCGGCGCCAGAAATGCCTGCAGCTCGCCGGCGAAGACGAACAGGGCGACGCATCCCAGGGCGGTCAGGGACAGGGGGATCAGGCAGAACAGGGGCGCTTCCTTCAGCCCGTTGCCACCGTCCGGCGCCGCCATGGCCCCCGCCGAGCGCGCCGGATGTATCGCCGCCCGGGGCGCGAACCAGGCGCGCGCGACGATCGGCATGAAATAGGCGATGTTCAGCAGCGTGCTGAGCATCAGTGCGCCGACGATGAGCAGATGCCCGGTCTCTGCGGCCGCCAGCGCAATATACCATTTGCTCCAGGTGCCGCCGCCGGGCGGCAGGCCGGCGACGCTCAGGGCCCCGATGAGGAAAGCGAGCATGGTAACCGGCATGGCGTGGCCGATGCCGCCCATCTGGCTGACTTCGGTCTTGTGGAGCGCCGTGTAGATCGCGCCGGCGCAGAAGAAGAGGGTGATCTTGCCGAAGGCGTGCATGGCAATGTGCATGCCGCCGCCCAGGACGCCCCACTGCGTCGCGAGCGCGCCGGCCAGCACGACGTAGGCCAACTGGCTCACCGTGGAATAGGCGAGCCGGGCCTTGAGATTGTCCTTGGTCAGCGCGACGACCGAGGCGACCACCAGCGTGATCGTTGCGATCCAGACCAGCCACGCGCCGGCCCCGCTGCTGTTCAGCAGATCGATGCCGAACACATAGACGATGACCTTGAGGGCGACGAAGACGCCGGCCTTGACCACGGCGACCGCGTGCAGCAGCGCCGACACCGGCGTTGGGGCGACCATCGCCGCCGGCAGCCAGCGGTGGATCGGCATCAGGGCGGCCTTGCCGATGCCGAACATGTAGAGGCCCAGAAGCAGGAGGACGACGCCGTCCGACGCCGTACCCGAAAGAATGCCGCCGGCGCGGAAGTCGAGGGTGCCGGCGAGCATCCAGGTTGCGACGATGCCCGGAAGCAGCAAGGCGATCGAGGTGCCGAGAAGAATGCCGAGATAGGTCCGCCCGGCGCGCACGGACTTCGCATCGCTATGGTGCGTGACCAGCGGATAGGTGGTGAGCGTCAGCGCCTCGTAGCCGATGAAGGTCGTCAGCAGGTTGCCCGAGAAGGCGACCGCCATCGTGGCGCCGAGCGCCAGCGCGAAACAGGCATAGAAGCGGGTCTGGCGCGCCTCCCCGTTCGCCCGCATGTATCCGATCGAATAGAAGGAGGTGACGATCCACAGGAACGAGGCCACGAGCCCGAACAGCATGCCGAGCGGCTCGATGGCGAAAGCGATGGGAACGCCTTCGACCGGTTCGACGACGCGCAATGCCGGCATTTCGCCGGCCAGCACCCCGATCGCCAGCCGGACGTTCACCGCGAACAGCAGTACCGCCGTGGCGATCGTCACGGCTTCGCGCAGGTTCGGCCGGCGGCCCGAAAGCGCGATCAGGCCGGCGCCGGCCAGTGGGATCAGCAGCGCGAGCGCGATCAGCGTGCCGCCGCTCATTCGACGGCCCCCATCAGCGCCAGGGCGGCGGCTTTCGCGACATCGACGCTGCCGCTGGTCTCAAAGCCGAACCAGACGTTCGCCGCGACGACGATCCAGAGCGGGACCAGCATGGCGAGCGGCGCTTCGCCGATCCGGCCGGCAGTCCCGGGCGGGTCGCGGAACCACGCCGCCTCGACGACCTTCCAGACATAGACGACCGCGAGCAGCGAGGTGAGCACGATCAGCGCCGCGACCGGCCACCAGCCCTTCTCCAGAGCCGCGAGGACCAGATACCATTTGCTCACGAAGCCGGCGGTGAGCGGCACGCCGATCAGGCTGAGCCCGCACAGCAGGAAGCCCGTCATTGTCCAGGGCATCTGCCGGCCGACCCCGGCGATGGCCTCGATCCGGCAGCTGCCGAGGCGCAGGAACACGCAGCCCATGGCGAGGAACAGGCCGGCCTTCATGAGCGCGTGGTTGAAGATATGCAGCAGGCCGGCCTGAAGGCCGAGCGCGGTCGCGAAGGACAGGCCGAGCAGCATGTAGCCGATCTGCGCCACCGACGACCAGGCGAGCAGGCGCTTGACGTTGTCCTGGAAGATCGCGACGAGCGAACACACGACGATCCCGGCGATGGCAAGGACGAGCAGCGCCGGGCCGAACGGCTGGCCGCCGAAGCTGAACTCGAAGCCGAACACGGTGAAGATGAAGCGCAGCACGACATAGAGCGACACCTTGGTCGCCGTGCCGGCGAGGAAGACGCTGACCGCCGAGGGCGCGTGGGCGTAGGCGTTGGGCAGCCACAGATGCAGCGGGAAGACGGCGAGCTTCAGGCCCATGCCGACGACGATGAAGCCGAAGGCCGCCAGCACGATGCGCGAGCCGTGGAGCGGCTTCAGTTGCACCGCCAGGTCGGCCATGTTGAGGGTGCCGGTCATCAGGTAGAGCAGGCCGACGCCGATCAGGAAGAAGGTCGCCCCGATCGTGCCCATGACCAGATACTGATAGGCGGCGTGCAGCGCCTTGCGGTGCCGGCCCAGGCTGATCAGCGCGTAGGACGACAGCGAGGAGATTTCGAGGAACACGAAGACGTTGAAGGCGTCGCCGGTGATCGTGATACCGAGCAGGCCGGACAGGCACAGCAGATACATGACGTAGAACAGGCCGATCTGCCGCTCCGGCAGTTCCTCGGCCACGCTGCGCAGCGCGTAGGGCGCAACGACGGCGCCGATTGCGGCGACGATGACCAGGATGAAGCCGTTCAGCCGGTCGACGACATATTCGATGCCCCAGGGCGCCACCCAGCTGCCGAGCTGGTAGCGGATCGCGCCGCCGTCCAGCGCCTGGAGCAGCAGCAGCACGGCGATGGCGAGGCACAGCCAGCTGACCAGCGTCGCGATCAGCCAGCACAGCACCGCATGACGGATCAACAGGCAGACGGGCGCGGCGATCAACGGCAGGATCACCTGCAATATGGGCAGGTGCTCGCCCATCAGTCGGCGGCGTCCATCTCGTTGATTTCGTCTTCCTCGATGGTGCCGTAGGCCTCCTTGAGCCGGACGACCAGCGCCAGCCCGAGCGAGACGGTCGCGACGCCGACGACGATGGCCGTGAGAATAAGAACGTGCGGTAATGGATTGGAATAACTGGATATTCCCGGTTCGACAATCGGCGCAGTGGCGCCCTTGACCTTGCCGACGCTGATGTAGAACAGGAACACGGCGGACTGGAAGATGTTCAAGCCGATCAGCTTCTTCACCAGGTTGTGCCGCGACATCACGATGTAGAAGCCCGCCATCATCAGCAGGATGACGATCCAGTAGTTGTAGAGGCCGAGAAAGGTCTCCCACATGGGCGCGGCTACCGCTCTTCGTCGCCGTCGTGCGGAACGCCGGTGTCCTCGCGCGCTTCCAGCACGCCGCGCCGGCCGGCGAAGGTGAAGAAGACCGTGATCATCACCGCGGCGACTGTCACGCCGACACCGAACTCGATGATCAGGATGCCGTAGTGCTGGCCGTGGCCGGTATCGTCGGCCAGGACGGAATAGTCGAGATACTTGCCGCCCAGCAGCATCCCGGCCACGCCCGTTCCGGCATAGAGCAGCACGCCCAGCCCGATTCCCGCCTGCGCGACGGCGGGCGGCGCGATCTGCCGGGCGTGTTCGATGCCATAGATCAGGGCAAACAGGATGAAAGCCGAGGCGAAGATCACGCCGGCCTGGAAGCCGCCGCCGGGCCCGAAATCGCCGTGGAACTGGACGTAGAGCGCGAACAGGACGATGAACGGCGCCAGCAGCCTGGCGATGACGCGCAGGACGACATGCTCGATCATGCGCCGGCCCCGCCGGACGTAGATTCGCCGGAAGTCGATTCGCCGCCTGACGTCTCTTCGCCGTCCCGCCGTCCCGGCCGCCGCCGCCGGACCGCGCCGCCGCCGAGCAGCATGAGCACGCCGACGCCCGCGGTGAAGATCACGACGACCTCGCCCAGCGTGTCGAAGCCCCGATAGCTCGCCAGGGTCGTCGTCACGACATTGGGAATATGGGTCGCCGTCGGTTTCTCCCGGCCGACCTGGCGCACGGAATCGGCCAGGAATTCCGGCGCCAGCCGGCCCTGGGCCGGCGCGCCGGGGTCGCCGAAATGCGGCATAAGCGGATCGAGCGTGGTGTAGACGAGCGCCGCGCCGAGCAGCACGACCAGCAGCATCGAGCCGTAGGTTCCCAAACGGTGCCCCAGACGATTCTTGTGCGGCTTCGCCTGCCGGTCGGTGAGCAGCAGGGCGCCGAGAAACAGCACCGTGGTGATGCCGGCGCCGACCGCCGCTTCGGTGAAGGCGACGTCCACCGCGTCGAGCAGCACGAAGACGGTCGCGGTCAGCAGACTGTAGATGCCGGCCAGCATCGTCGCGACGAACAGGTTGCGGGTCCGGGCGATGGCCCAGGCCGTGATCGCCATGAAGGCGAGCAGCGCCAGGTTGGTGACGGTAATCAACGCTGCGCCTCATCCGCCATCCCGGCGGTTTCGTCGGCGTCCAGCTCGCGGCACAGCGGCTTCAGCCCGCCGGCCAGCGCGCCCTTGACCAGCGCGTGGGTTGCCGTCGGGCAGGTGAAGAACAGCAGCAGCCCGATAATCGCCAGCTTCACCGTGACCAGCGAAAAACCGGCCTGGAGCGCCAGGCCGAACAGGATGAACAGGGCGCCGCCGGTATCGATGACGCCGGCGGCGTGGCTGCGCGCGTAGACATCCGGGAAGCGGATCATGCCGATGCCGCCGGCCACGCAAAGCAGCGCTCCGGCGACCAGGCAGAGCCAGCTTGCGATATCGACCGCCAGCGCCATGGTCAGCCGCCGCTCCCGGAAATATCGGCCTCGCCGGTGTCGGCCTCCCGGCCGGACGCGCCGAGATCGCCGTATTGCAGATATTTCAGGATCGCGATGGTGCCGACGAAATTGATCAGCGCATAGAGCAGGGCGATATCGAGGAATTGCGGCCGTCCCATCAGGAAGCCGAGCACGGCGATCGCCAGCACGGTCACGGTGCCGAAGGTGTTGAGCGCGAGGACCCGATCGAACACCGTCGGGCCGAGCAGGCCGCGGACCAGCGTCAACGCCATCGCCGCCAGCACCCCGGCCATCGCCGCGGCGAACATCATGGCCCGTCCTCCGCCCCGTCCTTCGTGTGGCCCTCGACCCGGCAGACGCGCCCGTCCATCGCGCCGCCCAGGACATCCCGGGCGCCGTCGCGGGTCAGCGCATGGACCCGGATCTCGTGGTCCCAGGTCTGCATGGAGACGGTGCCGGGCGTCAGCGTGATCGAATTGGCGTAGGTCGCGACGCCGACGCCGGTATCCTGGTTCGCCGGCGCGCGAAAGACGCAGGGGTCGATCCGGTTGCCGGGCAGGACGCAGCGCGTTGCAACGTCGACATTGGCTTTCAGGATCTGCCCGAGCAGCCAGAGCCAGTAGAGCGGCAGCGTCGGCTTGATGTACCAGGAGAGGGTTGCGTAATCGACGAAATCCTTGCGCCGGGCGATATAGACCGTCGCGGCGCAGGAGGCGACGCCGAAGCCGACGATCAACGGCTCGTAATGGCCGGACATCAGCAGCCAGAAGGCGAACAGGGCAAGATACAGGCCGACCAGCCGCACGGAATTCCGCTCCTCTCCACAGCGCATTCGGGTGCCGCGAACCCTAGTGAGCGGACTCAATCGTGACAAGGCTGCCGGCGCGTCGGCAGTGTCTCAGAACCGGGCAATCCGACGCGCCGCCGTTTCCGCCGATCCAAATTTGCAGGGGAGGGTTTTAAACTCTCCTCTACGGTCCTTCGGCCATTCCCGGACCGTCACTTCAATTCCCGCGCATAGTCCGCGACCGGCAGGACTTTCGGGATGATGCCCTGGCTTTTCAGGAAGGCGGCAAAATTGGCATAGCGCGCGCGATCCAGGGCCGCCGGCCGCAGCGCGAAGCGGGGCAGGGTATCCCGCCACGCCCGGCGGAAGAGCTCGCTGTCCAGTTCCTTCTCGCGGCTCTTGATAAACAGTTTCCAACTGCGCCGCGGATAATTCACCAGATACTGAACGCCGCGTTCCACGGCATTGATAAATTTGCGCATTTTCGGATCGGCCACCCTGTCCCTGTGGGCGACATAGATCAGTTCGTCGTAGGGCGGCACGCCCTCCTCCTCGACGAAGAAGGCGGTGCCCGGCCGCTTTTCGATATCCATCTGGTTGAGCTCGAAATTGCGGTAGGCGCCGATCACCGCGCTCACCTTGCCGGCCATCAGGCTCGAGGACAGGTCGAAATTCACGTTGACCAGCGTGATGTCTTCGATCGCCAGCCCGTGCTTGCCCAGCATCGCCTTCAGCAGCGCCGTTTCGAAGCCGCCGACCGAATAGCCGACCTTGCGGCCCTTGAGGTCGGCGATCCGCTTGACCGGGCCGTCGCGCAGCACGACCAGCGAATTGAGCGGCGTCGCGACCAGTGTGCCGATGCGGACCAGCGGCAGACCCTTGCTCGTCTGGATATGAAGCTGCGGCTGGTAGGAAATGGCGACGTCGCCGCGCCCGGCCGCGACCAGCCGGGGCGGATCGTTCGGATCGGACGGCGCGATCAGTTCGACGTCGAGCCCCGCCTCCCGGAAATAGCCGCGCTCCTGCGCCACGAACAGCGGCCCGTGGTCCGGATTCACGAACCAGTCGAGCAGGACGGTGAATTTGTCGGCAGCAACCGCGGGGGCCGCGCTGGCGAGGGCGGCGGCGAAGGCGGCCAGGCAGGCGGCGCGAAACGGGCGAATCGGGGAGGGAATGGGCATCTTTACATCTCCACAATCAGGCAGCCTCAGCGCGCCAGGGCACGGCGAGGCGCAGCAGCCGGTCGACGGCGAAATAGAGGCCGACGGCGATGACCGCGATGACGACCAGCGCGGCGAACATGCGCGGTTCCTCGGCCTGGGCCTTGGACTGGTTCATGACATGGGCGAGCCCGGCGCTGGCGCCGATCCATTCGCCGACGATGGCGCCGATCGGCGCGGTCGCCGCGGCGATACGGATGCCCGACGCGAGCGAGGGCAGGGCGGCCGGCAGGCGGACCAGCCGCAGCACGTCGCCGCGCGACGCGCCCATCGACCGCGCCAGGTCGATCCACTGCCGATCGGCCCGGCGCAGGCCGTCGAAGAAGGCGGCGGTGACCGGGAAGTAGATGATCAGCGTCGCCATCACGACCTTGGGCCAGATGCCGAAGCCGAACCACAGCACCAGCACCGGCGCCAGGGCGTAGACCGGCACCGCCTGGCTGGCGACCAGCACCGGCAGCATCCAGCGCCGCACCGGCGCGCTCGCCGCCATCAGCAAGGCGGTGGCGCAGCCGACGGTGAGCCCGAACAGCATGCCGAGCAGGATTTCGCTGATCGTGGTGAGCGCGTTTTCTGCGAGCAGGCCGGCGTCGCCGATCAGCGAGGCCAGCACGGCGTCGGGCGGCGGCAGGATAAAGCGCGGCGCGCCGGTCAGCAGGATCGCGGCGTACCAGAAGGCGACGACGCCGATCAGGATGACGCCGATCCGGATGGCGCGCTCCAGCGGGCCGGCCCCGTCCGGCGCGAAGGGGTCGTCCGGCGCGTAGGGATCGTGCGGAAGCTCCGCCGGACGAGGCCCGGCAGAAATAAGGGCGCTACGGCTGGTATGGCGGCTGTTGTCCCGGCGCTCGGCCATGTCACTGTTCCCTACGCCGGTGCGAACCGGATCAGGTTCCAGGGGTCGTTCGCTGCGCCGTCCGGCCGAATCGGGGTGGGGCCGGGACGGGGCAGGGAACCTCTCAGCCGGGCTAGGGCTCCCCCAAGTGATGCGGAAAGGAGTAGGACAGGCGGCGGGCAGATGCAAGCCGCTGGATGTACGGGTAGTGGGTCAGTTTGAAATCTCTGCCCGCTTCTTGTAGGGACCGCGCGGACCGGGCTTCGGGGCGGCATCCTCGATCAACCGAACGATGTCCTCAATGTCCCAAAGGCGATCCCTCACGCCGGCTGCCATCGCAGGGCTGATGCCGCCCAGGCTCGTGTGCTGTCGGCAGAAATTGTAGTGCATGAAGTGCAGCGCGATACTGTGCGCGTGATTCTCGATCTTCTTTGAGAAGGCATTGGTCAGCCGGGTGAACCGGCGGATCGACATGCGCATAGTCAGGTTCTGCCGCTCGGCGTAGCTGGTTGAGACGTGCGCCGGATCGGGATTGCCCTCGATTTTACGCTTGCGCGCTCCGACGCAGGTAGCCGGGCTGTAGCGCTTCTCGCGCTCCGGAGCGTCGCCGTACAGCTTCACCAACATGGCGTAGTCTACATCAGCGCCGAATGCACCCTCGACGGCCTCCAGGTACGCCTTGTGACCATCGCTGGTCAACTGCACCCGTTCGGCCAGACGCACCCGCAGGTCATCCATGAAGTCGATTGCGGTTTCGCCGGAGCGATCACCGACCCGCCATGACGGGACAAGCTTCGTATCCGCGCAGATCGCCGTCCATGTCCAGACATCGCCGGCCTTCGGCGGCGCCGCTTTCGCCGTGGCGACGTTCTTCTCCTTGGCGTAGATGAACGACCAGATTTCATCGACCTGGATGCGCTTGCACGGCAGATCGCGAAGCGCCCGGTCCTGATAGGCCGCACACGCCTTGCCAGCGTCGACCAGCAGCTTCATCGCAGTGGTTTTGCTCACGTCTGCGGTGCGGGCGGCCGCCCGAACGCTCATGCCCTCGACGAGGCATTTGAGGAGCAAGCGGCGTTTCTCGGTGGGCAACAGGTTCATGTCGCTAATATGGCGACTCAACCTGTTTTTGTCAAGCACAAAGGCCAGTTTATAATTGAGTTGAAGCGCCGCCCGATTCCGGGCAAAAAGAAACCCCGCACTCGGTTGGCGACCGTGCGGGGTACATGTTTTCTGAATGGTCAACGTTCTCCCGACCCTTATAGCCGGGAGAGATTGTTGTGTCAAAAGCTACCGCGACGCCGGCGGACGTTACGCTGGAACTTCTCGAAGACGGATACCGTAGCGTCTTCGTAGATTTGGTCGTACACCCCGGCGTCGAAAGGCGGCGGCAGGAGAGCCGGGCGGACATTGGCGCTGGTAGACCTGACAACATCGGCGTTCGGGACATCGCCGAGAATTGATTCGAGAGTATCCTCGTCAAGCCGTGCAACAACCAGCGCCAGAAGAAACTCGAGCGCTTCGATTCGGCTCCGCAGCATGACGATGTTGTTCTCGATCCTGTCCAGGTCGCTCACAGCAAATCCTCCGTGTTGTGAGTGAATGAAGCGCCGGGTGATGCGAACACCCGGCGCTTCTTTCTACCGCCGTTGCGCTCCGAATCCAGCGGCAAGGTCGGTGCGCCGCAGCGTGCCGCCGACCTTTTGCTGGTTCGAGCCGTAGAAGGCACCCGTGACCTTTCCGGCGTCGCCGCCGGTGTCATAAAACAGCGCCCCGCTCACCGCGATCCGGTAGTTCAGGTCGCCGTCACGCCACTGTGTGCCGGTGCCGCGTGCGCCCGGCCCGGCATGGGCGGCCCAGTATTCCAGCCCGGTGAAGTCGAGCGCACCGCGCAGCGTGGCGAGGCTCACGGTCATGTCCGCGGCGCCGGCGACCGTCTCGGCCCGCGGCGTCATGCCGAGCAGGCGTCCGGCCCAGCTTGCGCTGCCGGATACTTGCTGCGGGAGTTCCGAAGGATTGAGCGCCATCGCCCAGGGCCGGACGTTACCGTTCTGCCAGACAGCGCCGAACAGCACCGCCTCGAACCGGCCCGGTATGTAGCCGATGCGGCCGACCACATGAGTCGAGACATCGCTCCACGGGCCGAGATCGTTGAAGTCGAGGTCGCCCGACTCTCCCGGCTGTAGCCGGTCGTAGACGGCATACAGGGCGGCCACGTCGAGATCGGAGAGGATGAGATGCTCCGATTGCCCTTCATCGCCGCTAGCGTGCATGATGGTGTTGGGGATCACGTTGGGGTCGACATGGCCGCGGCCGAGAGCGTGCAACAGTTCATGAAGGAGAACGCCGATCCGCTTCCGCTCCCCTGTCACGCGGATGTCATCGACCGCAACGCCCGCGGCCGTCACGCGACCTGCACTTGACTGCGTCCAGGCGCACCCAATCGCCCGTGTGCTGCTGCCGCACGAACCGTTAGGCCATTGCTCGCGCCGGACAAACCCAACCTCAATCACGCCGGGGGTCAGTTGGTGGTCGCGCGCGGCCGGCGTGTCGTGGTCGAAGCGCAACTGCCATTCGGCGGGCAGGGCGCTGTTGACGAGTCGCACGGCCTGAAAGGTGTCGAGAATGTCTTGATCGGTCGAGCCGGCAACCATGCGCACGGTCGGCGGCGAAGACCAGCGCCGGACAACGCGTTCGCTGTAATCCCTGGCATCGGCTCGAAGGTAGCGCAGCAGTTCGCTCGCGCTCACGCCGTCCCGGAAGCGGACATGCCCGACTTCAACGCCGTCATGCACGGTGTGCAGGCTGCGTGGATAACACGATTGCTGGGTGCATCCTGATACCCGTTCGACAGCTTGCATCATGGGAATTGGATTTGCACCGCCGACAAAAGCAACTCTTCCGCTTGGATCGGTGTTGGTCGGCTCAAGGCTGCCGACACTTCTGACGCCGGATGGCTGGCCTGCGTCATAGGCGACCGCCTGATTGCGGTCGAAGGACGTTGTGGTTGCAGCAGGACCGGGACTTGGTGCCCGGCTCGTGCTGCCGCCACCCCCGCCGCCGCAGGCGGCAAGTACGGTTGCCGCGGCGAACACTGCCGCGGGCACTCTCATCAGCTTTTTCATTGGGCTCTCCCGCATCGGAAGCCGATCACCGACTCGGCGGGTGCCGGGTCGGTCGCCAAACAACTGCTGGTAGATGCGAGTCCCCGCCTATTCGCCTCGACGCAGGGCGCGGCCCCGCGTCGGATCATGGGCTATGGTATTCAGCGGGCGGCCCGACATAGAGCCGCCAGCAGTTGTCTTGGCGATGGGGTGAGGCTACTGTCCGTATGGTGCCGGCGCAAGCCGATGTTGTTTTTTTCTTTTGTTTGGCTATCTTCACGGTTGGAGGACAGAACATGCCCGATACCCCGAAGATGCCGCGCGACGCCAACCAGCTCGGCAAGATGGTCGTGGATATTGCGACCGGCCAGGCGGAGGTTGAGACCAAGCCTGCGAACGCCGTCAGGCGGGCCGCAGGGCGAAAGGGCGGGAAGGCGCGAGCGTCCAGCCTGTCGCCGGAGCGCCGCAGCGAGATCGCGATGAACGCCGCCGCTGCCCGGTGGGAGAAATAGCAGGCCGCAAGACCGGCCGTTGCCGCGGGGAGCCCCGCGCCGTACATTCAGCGCATGACCGACGATGAACAGGACAGGCAGATAGCGGCTGACGTGCGAGCGCGTCGCGATCTTGACCGGAAACTGGCCTGCCTCGAAGGCAAGAGGTCGAAGATGCGTGCTGGCATCCAGATGATGCTTCGGCAATTCGACCGTGGCCCGGTTTCGGACGATGCGTCCAGGGCAATCGACTTCCCGACCAGAGAAGAAGCGCTCGGCCTGCTACAGGAGATCGACAACACTCAGCGGGATCTCGCCGAGGTCAACCGTCGCCTCGACAGGTACTGACTCGCCCTGTGCGCAACAGAGGGAGGATCAAAGGATGAGTGTCCCAAGCACTGAAGATATCTGTGTCTCGCTTATCAAAGAAGCTGAAAAACGCCTCAATGAAGCAAAGACGGACATCGAGTATGCGTCGGGCAATGCGCAATTCAACGAACGAGAGGTCCGCAAGGCGACCTCGGCGGCCAAAAGGCGAATCGCCAAAGCGCAAGAACTCCTAAACCAAGTTGCAGACAGACTACAGCCAACAGGTTCCTAAATTTCAAACTGACCCACTACCGATGTACGGGTTGTGCATCTGTTGGGAGAGGGGGTTAGCCTTCCCGTTCGGATACCGGCGGAATTGGATTCGCGCACCTTCGGCGAATCGCGCTTCTGATCACAAATTTCCCTTTTATGACTCGCCCATGTGGGGCGAAGATGCTAAATTAGTTGAAGATGTGTGTCCCGGTCAGAGCGACGCTGTCGCTCTGACCGGGAGTCCGCACGTGGTTGGATGCCGGTGCGCGGACTAAAGCGTCGATAGGTTTCTGACGACGCAAATTAAAATTTGTTCGCACCGGCACCCGCTTTCAAGAGATATTGGAGGACGGAGTGTCGAGTTATCCCCTAAATTTTGAGACGCGGGCAAGTTGCAGTTGGCTTGGAGGGCATCCGCTTGCAACGCCAGAGCAGGCTGCCGTTTACGGCTCGCGACAAGTTCGGAGCACTGGCAACTTAGGTGCGAGGAAAACTCGCGAACAAGACGAATTTCTCGCTCGTATTCTTCGACTTGTGGATAATCGAACTTCATCCTGTTATTTGGGCCAAGTCGAGCTGGAATCCAGCCAGGAGCGGCGCGCATCAGTATATCTACGCCGAAAGGATCTTTTGCGCATTGCCGGTGAGCGTCCCGACATTCGGGCTGACAATTTTGCCAAGCTACCTCAGATTGTCGAGAAAGGCGCAGTCGCTTACGACACAGAGAGTACGTCGAGTGGTTTTGTCGGCTATATCCCGGAGGCACAAATGGATGGCTACGTTGTTGAATTGGTGATTGAGGAGGATCGGTCTTCAGCGACCTGCGCGGACTTCCGACGCCAGCGTATCGGGTCCATCCGGCAGAGTATGGCGAAACACTATCAGGTGCGGAGCCAGCGATAGCATTTTCCACATGAAATCCACAAACTTATCCCCGTGAGTATTCGAAATTTGAAAATCTGCATTTTGAACTAGCACCGCGACAGGCGGTTGAGGTTGTCTAACAAAACGCGAAAACTCTAAGCTAGGTTTCTACCGCCGCTGGACCGGCCGCAGCGCTGCGCTATCTCAGCGCTATCATGCCCAAACCCCGCTTCATCGGCAGCGAAATTTACAGGCATTCCCGGTACGGCGGGAAGCATCCGCTGGCGATTCCGCGGGTTTCGCTCGCCGCCGACCTGTGCCGGGCGCTCGGCTGGCTGCCCGGCGCGCAATATGTCGACAGTCCGGTCGCCACGGTCGACCAGCTCACCCGGTTCCACGACCCGGATTATGTCGCCGCCGTCCGGCAGTGCGAGCGCGACGGAGCGGCGACCGACGACCAGCGCGCGCGCTACAATCTCGGCGTCAACGGCAATCCGGTGTTCGGCGAGATCTTCCGGCGCCCGGCAACCGCCGCCGGCGCGACGCTGCACGCCATCGGCCTGCTGGAGAAGGGCGGCATCGTGTTCAGCCCGGCCGGCGGGACGCATCACGGCCTGAAGGACCGGGCGAGCGGCTTCTGTTTCTTCAACGATCCGGTGCTCGGCATTCTCGCCGCCCTCGACCGGGGCGCGACGCGGGTCGCCTATCTGGATATCGACGCCCATCATTGCGACGGCGTCGAGATTGCCCTGAGCGACGACCCGCGCGTCATGATCCTGTCGGTCCACGAGGCCGGCCGCTGGCCGCGCACCGGCAACGCCAGTGATCCGGTACGGCATGTCCACCACTATCCCGTCGCCGCAGGTTTCTGCGACAAGGACTTCGAATCGTTGATGAATTCGGAAATCCTTCCGGCGGTGCGCGCCTTCGATCCGCAACTCCTGGTGCTGCAATGCGGTGCCGACGCCCTGGCCGACGACCCGATGAGCAAGCTGTCGCTCAGCAACGCCAGCCACGCCCGGACGGCCACGGCGGCGATGGCGCTCACCCCGCGCCTGCTGGTGACGGGCGGCGGCGGTTACAATCCATGGGCGACCGCGCGCTGCTGGGCCCGGGTGTGGGGTGTGCTCAACGGCCTCGAGGCGGCAAGCCCGATCAACGCCGACGCCCAGGCAGTCCTGCGGGCGGTGACCTGGAGCCATTCCCGCGGCCGCAATCCGCCGGAACGCTGGTTCGCGTCGATTGCCGACGAGGCGGACTAACGCAGCCTTCGGGCCATCAGCAGGCCGTCGCCGATCGGCACCATCGCGACCTCGAAATCGTCGCGCTCGAAGGCCATGCGGGTCGCTTCGCGGATCGCAGCCGTCGATTTGCGGGTATCGTCGGGGTCGGCGACCCGGCCGCCCCAGAAGGCGTTGTCGATCAGCACCAGCCCGTCGCGCCGGACCAGTTGCGCGCACAAGGAGAAGTAAACCGGGTAATCCTCCTTGTCGGCGTCGATGAAGGCCATGTCGAAGCTGCCGGGGCCGGGATCGGCGAGCAGCCCTTCAAGGGTTTGCGCCGCAGGGCCGATGCGCAGGTCGATACGGTCTTCCATGCCGGACTCGCGCCAGTGCCGGCGGCCCGCCTTTTCGACGAACTCGTCGGTGATGTCGCAGGCGACAACCCGGCCGTCTTCCGGCAGCGCCAGCGCCATGCGCAGGGTGCAATAGCCGGTGAAGGTGCCGATTTCGAGGAAACGGCGGGCGCCGATGGCGCCGGCGAGCAGGGCCATGAACTGGGCCTGTTCCGGCGAGCTCTGCCAGCCGTCCTGGGAAAGTCTGTGGGTGTCTTCGCGCAACGCCCGCACCGGGGCGGGCTCGTCGACGCCCCAGCGCAGCAGGTAGGCGTGGAGCGCGTCGCTCAGTTGGTCGGTGCGACGGGACATGGGCGGAGTCCTGGACGGGGAGGGGCGCCGGGTCCGGCAAAGATGTGCGCCTTGATAACACAGGAAAGGCGACACACCATCATGAATGCAAACTCGTGTCCGGGCGGAGGGACCGTAGGGGAGGGTTTCAAACCCTCCCCTACAAACGGTTCGGACCTGCACTGTCCGGGGCTTCAGGGATGGGATACCCGATGTGACAACCGCTTGCCGCCAGCCGCCGCATCGGCTATCGGCAGGCACTGACCGGGGCGTAGCTCAGCCAGGTAGAGCACCTGCTTTGGGAGCAGGAAGCCGGCGGTTCGAATCCGTCCGCCCCGACCAGGCAAGGAAAGTCTGAATTCGGAAGCCAACCATGCGCGCGCGCATCTACCGCCCGGCCAAGACCGCCATGCAGTCCGGCCGCGGCAACGCCAAGGGCTGGATCGTCGAATACGAGCCGCAGGCGGCCATGAAGCAGGACCCGGTGACCGGCTGGACGACGTCGTCGGATACCGGCCAACAGGTGAAGATGGGGTTCGCGACCCGCGACGAGGCGATCGCCTTCTGCGAGCGCAAGGGCATCGACTACCAGGTCCGCGAGCCGCGGGAACGGGCGGTGAGGCCGAAAAGCTACGCCGAAAATTTCCGCACCGACCGCCCGATCGGCTGACCGGCGTTTTCCCGCGGTCCGGAGCGACCGGCTTCCGCGCGCAATCGCGCCTTGAACGGCGGCGGGCGAGGGGGCATCTCCGGGGCATGGCGATTTCCGAATCCGCTGACCTGTCCGCCGGCCGCCGGGCCAAGCCCCGGCATCCCGAAAAGGCGCACCGGCCGGACAGCCCGATCCGGCGCAAGCCGGACTGGATTCGCGTCAAGGCTCCGGCAGGCGAGGACTTCAACGCCACCCGGAATCTGGTCCGGGAACACAATCTCGCGACGGTGTGCGAAGAAGCCGCCTGCCCCAATATCGGCGAGTGTTGGGCGAAGAAGCACGCCACCTTCATGATCCTGGGCAGCGTCTGCACCCGGGCCTGCGCCTTCTGCAACGTCGAGACCGGCCTGCCGAATCTGCTGGATCCGCACGAGCCCGAGAATGTCGGCCTGGCGACGGCGCGGCTCGGCCTGGAGCATATCGTGGTCACGTCGGTCGACCGGGACGACCTGCCGGACGGCGGCGCCGGCCATTTCGTCGAAACGGTCGCCGCGATCCGCCGCCACGCTCCGAACACCACGGTCGAAATCCTGACGCCGGATTTCCTGCACAAGCCGGGCGCGGTCGAACGGGTTGCCCGGGCCCGGCCGGACGTGTTCAACCACAATCTGGAGACCGTGCCGCGGCTCTATCCGGCGATCCGCCCCGGCGCGCGCTATTTCGTATCCCTGCGCCTGTTGCAGGAGGTCAAGGAAACCGACCCGTCGATCTTCACCAAGTCGGGCCTCATGGTCGGCCTGGGCGAGACCAGGGAAGAGGTCTACCAGGTCATGGACGACCTGCGTTCGGCCAACGTCGACTTCCTCACCATCGGCCAGTATCTGCAACCGACGCGCAAGCACGCGCCCGTCGACCGCTTCGTCCATCCCGACGAGTTCCGGGCCTACGAGAAAATGGCCTGGGGCAAGGGTTTCCTGATGGTCTCGGCCTCGCCGCTCACCCGCAGCTCCTATCACGCCGGCGACGATTTCGCCCGGCTGAAGGCGGCCCGCGCCGCGGCGGCAACGGCAGGCGGGTAGCGCAGTGCCCAAACACCGGCAGGTCGCGGTCTTGCCCTACGCGCCCGACCAGATGTTCGATCTGGTCGCCGACGTGAAACGCTATCCGGAATTCCTGCCCTGGGTGATGGGCGCGCGCATCCGCCGCCGGTCGGAAACCCTGATCGTCGCGGACCTGCTGGTCGGCTTCCGCATGATCCGCGAGCGCTACACGTCGCGGGTCAGCCTCGACCGGCCGGGCCGCATCGACGTGACCTATACCGAGGGCCCGTTCCGCTATCTGGAGAACCACTGGGTCTTCAAGGCCCATCCGGACGGCTGCGAGATCGAGTTCTATCTCGATTTCGAGTTCAGGTCCCGCCTGCTGCAACGGCTGATCGGCGCCCTGTTCCACGAAGCGGTGCGCAAGATGGTCGCCGCCTTCGAAGCCCGCGCCCGCAAGCTGTACGGCGATCCGGCGGCGATCCGAAAGGCCGCGCCGGTAGCACCGCACGAAAATCCCGCCTAACCGAGCCCGCTGCGGTCGGGGGCGAGCGCGACCGCGCCGTAGACGAGGACCAGCTGCGCCGTATTGAAGGTCTGGTGCAGCAGGATGCAGGGCAGGATCGAGCGCGATCTTTCGTAAAGCCACGCCAGCAGGCAGCCCATGGCGAAGGCGACGATCATGACCTCGATGCGCAGATGCACGACCGCGAAGGCCAGTGCGCTGATCGGAATCGCGCTTACCGCCGCCAGCCGGTTGCGCAGCCAGGAATAGACCAGGCCGCGGAAGAACAGCTCTTCGAACATCGGCACGAGAATTCCGCCGTAAAGAACGATCGTGGCGGCCGCGATCCAGGAAAATCCGGCCGGCGCGAAAAAATCCGCTCCCGGCGAATCGAGATCGAACGTCCGGCGCAGGAACAGGCCGAAGGCGAAGGCGAGCGGCGTCGCCGCCAGCCCCAGCAGCACGGCTTTCCGTTTCCAGCGGTCGTCGGCGGGCCGCACGCCGATATCCGTCCAGGAATAGCCCGGATTGCGCAGCAGGAGCGCCGAAATGGCGGCGCCGAACGCGGCCAGGTTGGCCGCCAGGTAGCCGATCAGGACGAGCTGCTTGCCGGAGGCGGTGACCGGTTCGGACCGGAGCAGGGGCACGAACTGGATCGCGAAGGCGTAGACCAGGATGGCGACGCCGGTGGCGACCAGCATATCGCGGCCGGCGATCGGCTTCGGCGCCCCGGTCGGTTTCGGGGCTGCGGCCGGGTTCGCGCTCATCGGTCCCGCCGGACTGCCGGGTCGCCGGCCTCCCTTTCGACCGCCGCTTCGACAGCCTGGGCGAGCAGGGCGAGGGCATAGTTCGTTGCCGCCGCCCGGACGGCCGCGCGGTCGCCGGAAAAGACCTGCCGGCGGGCGCCGTTTGCGCCGTCCCGCACCGTCCAGCCGAAATGGACGAGGCCGACCGGCTTGCCGGCGGTGCCGCCGCCCGGCCCGGCGATCCCGGTGACCGAAACGGCGACGTCCGCCCGGGAGTGGCGGAGCGCGCCCGCGGCCATGGCCCGCGCGACCGGTTCGCTGACCGCGCCGGGTCCGCCCGGCCCGGTCAGCGCCGGATCGATGCCGAGTAGTTCGGTCTTGGCCTCGTTGGAATAGGTGACGAAACCCCGCTCGAAAACGTCGGACGAGCCGGCGATGTCGGTCAGCGCGGCCGCGACCATGCCGCCGGTGCAGGATTCGGCCGTGGCGACGGTCAGCCCGGCCGCCCGCGCCGCCTGCAACAGCCGTGCCGGATCGACCGGCCTTGCTTCCGGATTCACAGGGCCGGCTCCAGCCGGATGACCAGCCAGGTCAGCACACCGGCGTAGACGCCCGCGACGATATCGTCCGCCATGACGCCCCAGCCGCCGCCGGTCTGCCGGTCGATCCGGCCGGCCGGCCAGGGTTTCGCGATATCGAACAGGCGGAACAGGCCGAACGCCAGCGCAAAATGCCACCAGACGCTCCCCGAAACCGTAATCGGGCCGGCCGGCAGCAGGGCGATCCACTGGCCGGCGACCTCGTCGACGACGATGGCGGCGTTGTCGTGCCCGCCGGTCTGCCGGTCGTAGGCCGCCGCCGCCCAGGCGCCGAGCGGCAGCAGCAGCAGCGTCGCCAGGCCGAGCCAGAGCCAGCCCGAGGCGCCGCCGGCCCACAGGATCGCGGCGCCGAAGGGCAGGGCGGCCAGCGATCCGGCGGTCCCCGGTGCGACCGGCGAGAGGCCGGCGCCGAACCAGACCGCCAGCCAGCCGGCGAAACCGACCGGTCGCCGCGCGGCCACGTCACACCGTATCCGGCAGGTCGAGCGCCACGACGGCTTGGGCCGCCAGGCCCTCGCCGCGGCCGGTAAAGCCGAGCCGTTCGGTCGTCGTCGCCTTGAGGCCGATTCGCGCCGGCGGCAGGCCGGTCAGGTTGCACAGGCTGCGCTTCATGGCGTCGTAGTGCGGCTGGAGTTTCGGCCGCTCGCAGACAATCGTGAGATCGAGATTGACCAGCCGCCCGTCGGCCGCGGCGGCCAGGCCGAGCGCGTGGCGCACGAACCGGTCCGAGGCCGCGCCGCGCCATTGCGGATCGCTGTCGGGAAAATGCTGCCCGATATCGCCCGCGCCCAGCGCGCCGAGCAGGGCGTCGGTCAGGGCGTGCAGGCCGGCGTCGGCGTCCGAATGGCCCTCGAGCCCGTGCGAATGGCCGATCCGTACGCCGCACAGCACGATATGGTCGCCGGGGCCGAAGGCGTGAACGTCGAAGCCATGCCCGACGACCGTGATCCGCGGCGCCGCAGCCCGGGCGATCCGGTCGGCCCGCGCCAGGTCTTCGGCCGCGGTGATCTTGAAATTGTCCTCCGATCCCGGGCTCATGGCGACGGCGAGGCCAGCGGCTTCGGCGACCGCGGCGTCGTCGGTCAGCGCCCGGCCGGCCGCCGCTTCGTGCGCCGCCACAAGGTCGCGGTAGCGGAAGGCCTGGGGCGTCTGGGCCCGCCACAGCCGGTCGCGCGCGATCGTGTCGGTCACGAGACCCGCGCCGTCGGTCTTCTTGACGGTATCGGCCATCGGGACGCCCGCGGCGGCGGCGCCGTGGCGGCGCGCCGCATCGAGACATTTACCGATGATATCCTCGGTCACGAACGGGCGGGCGGCATCGTGGACGAGGATGAATTCCGGATCGAGTTTATCGAGGAATTTCAAGCCGTTGTAGACCGATTCCTGACGCGATGCCCCGCCCGCCACGAACTGGACCGGCGCCGGGCCGACCGCCTGCCGGGCCAGCGCCTCATCGTCCGGGTGGATGACCGTGACGACAGTCGAGACCGCCGGATGGGCCGCGAAAACGCCGACCGTCCGCCGCAGCACCGGTTCGCCGCCGATCCGGGCATACTGTTTCGGCACGCTGCCGCCGGCGCGTTCGCCGCGCCCGGCCGCCACGATGACGGCCGCGCAGTCCGGGCGTTCTCCGGCGGTATCGGATTGTGGCCGGTCGGTCATGCTGCCGCTCATATCACCGATCCGGCATCGTTCCCATCCCGCGGTTGCCGACGCACCGGGCGCGGCCTAGGTTCGGCGGGATTGCACAATAAACAGGCGCTGGACGAAAAATGGGCATTCGGGTCGGCAACATGACGCTGGACGCGCCGGTCCTGCTGGCGCCGATGTCCGGCGTGACCGATCTGCCGTTCCGGCGGCTCGTGCGGTCGTTCGGCGCCGGGCTGGTCTTTTCCGAAATGGTCGCCAGCGGCACGATGGTGCAGCGGACGCACAAGTCGCGGCTCCGGGGCGACCTCAGCCGCGAGCCGCGTCCCGCCGCCCTCCAGCTTGCCGGCGCGGACCCGGCGGTCATGGCCGAGGCGGCCCGGATGGCGCGGGATTGCGGCGCGGCGCTGATCGACATCAATTTCGGCTGTCCGGCGAAAAAGGTCGTGAACAAGGCGTGCGGATCGGCGCTGATGCGCGAGCCGGCGCTCGCCGCGCGCATCGTCGAGGCGGTGGTGCGCGCCGCCGAGCCGCTGCCGGTGACGGCGAAAATGCGCCTGGGATGGGACGATGCACACCGCAACGCGCCGGAGTTCGCGCGGCTGTGCGAAGCGGCCGGCGCCCGGATGCTCACCGTCCACGCCCGGACCCGCGAACAGCGGTTCGGCGGCTGCGCCGACTGGGCGGCGGTCGCGCCGGTCAGGCGCGCCGTCGGCGTGCCCGTCATCGTCAACGGCGATATTCGCTCGCCGGAGGACATGGCGGAGGCCCTGGCGTTGTCGGGAGCGGACGGCGCGATGGTCGGCCGCGGCGCCTGCGGCCGGCCTTGGCTGCTGCGCGATGCGATGCGGAAGCTGACCGGCCGCCCGGCGGTCGCGCCGCCGGAGGGGTCCGCGCTGGCCGCGCTCGTCAAGGGCCATTACGGCGCCATGCTCGACCATTACGGGGTACCGGCGGGAGTCCGGATCGCGCGCAAGCATCTGGCCTGGTACGCCGAGGCCGCCGGCCTCCCGCCGGACTTCAAGGCCGCAGCAAACCGGCTGACCGTATCCGGCGCGGTGCTGGAGCTGATCGTGCGGGCCTTCGCAGCACCCGCGCCGGAACGCGCGGCCCTGGCCGCATGAAAATGGACCTGCACGCCGCAGCGGTGCGACAGGTGCGGCCCGAAACCGGGCCCCGGCCCGCGGACGTGACCGTGGACGAAACCGGGGACGAAACCGGGTCGGCGGCTTCTCAGGGCTGGGCCTATATCAACGCGCTGGCCGACGCGATCCTCGTGATCGACCGGGAATACGCGATCCGGTTCGCCAATCTCGCGGCCGAGAACCTGCTCGGCGCCAGCCGCAAGGCGATCTGCCGGCGGACCCTTGCGCATTATTTTCCGGAAGACAGCCCGGTCTTCTCGCTCCTGCAGCAGGCGCAGGCGGCGGGCAGCACCGTAGCCGACAGCGACGCGGCGCTCGATTCGCGGCAACGGACCATTCCCCATGTTGCGGTCCAGGCCAGCCCGGTCGGCGACGGCGCCGGGTCGATCGTGCTGAGCTTCCGGGAACAGTCCATCGTGCACCAGATCGACCGCCAGCTCAGCCACCGCAACGCCGCCCGGTCGGTGTCCGCGATGGCCGCCCTGCTGGCCCACGAAATCCGCAACCCGCTGAGCGGCATCAAGGGCGCGGCGCAGCTGCTCGAAACCGCCGCGCCCGCAGAGGACCGGCCGCTCGCCAGCCTGATCTGCGAGGAGGCCGACCGGCTGAACGCCCTGGTCGACCGGTTCGAGATCTTCGCCGACCGGCCGCTGGTCCGGCGCGAGGCGGTGAACATCCACGAGGTGCTCGGCCGGGTCCGGACCAGCGCCGAAAACGGTTTCGCAAGGGGCCGGCGGATCGTCGAGGATTACGATCCTTCCCTGCCGCCGGTTCCCGGAGACCGCGACCGGCTCGTGCAGGTGTTCCTGAACCTGGTCAAGAACGCGGCCGAGGCGGCGCCGGACCGGGGCGGCGAGATCCGGCTGCGCACTGCCTACCGGTCGGGCGTGCGGATCGCGGCGCCGGCCGGCGACGGCTTTATCCGGTTGCCGATCGTCGTCTCGGTCGAGGATAATGGCCTCGGCATACCCGCCGAGCTGCGCAACCACCTGTTCGATCCGTTCGTCACGACCAAATCATCGGGCAGCGGGCTGGGGCTGGCGCTGGTCGCCAAGCTTGTCGAGGAACTTGGCGGTGTCGTCGAGTTCGACCGGGACAACGGGCGCACCGTGTTCCGGGTGCTCCTGCCGGCGCAGGAAAGGCGCTGACCCATGGCCGAAGCGACCATCCTGCTGGCCGACGACGACCGGAGCATCCGCACGGTGCTGAGCCACGCCCTCGTCCGGGCGGGCTACGACGTGAAGGCGACCGGCAACGCCGCCACCCTCTGGAGCTGGATTCAGGACGGCGCCGGCGACATGGTGATCACCGACGTGATCCTGCCGGACCAGAACGGCCTCGACCTCGTGCCGCGCATCCGCAAGCTGCGGCCGTCGCTGCGCGTGATCGTCATGAGCGCGCAGAATACCCTGGCGACTGCCGTCCGGGCGACCGAGCGCGGCGCTTTCGAATATTTGCCAAAACCCTTCGATATCAACGAATTGGTCGGCGTCGTTAAACGCGGATTGACGGCGTCTGCAGCGAACGGTCCCGACCGCCGGGCCGAACCGGCGCCTGACGACGGCCTGCCCCTGATCGGCCGCTCGCCGGCCATGCAGGAGATCTACCGCACGCTGGCGCGGCTGATGCCGACGGACCTGTCGGTCGTCGTGACCGGCGAATCCGGGACCGGCAAGGAGCTGATCGCCCGCGCCCTGCACGACTACGGCAAGCGCAAGAACCGGCCGTTCGTCGCCATCAACATGGCGGCCATTCCGCGCGACCTGATCGAGAGCGAACTGTTCGGCCACGAGAAGGGGGCGTTCACCGGCGCCGAGTCCCGCGCGCCGGGGCGGTTCGCCCAGGCCGAGGGCGGCACGCTGTTCCTCGACGAGATCGGCGACATGCCGATCGAGGCGCAGACCCGGCTGCTGCGCGTGCTCCAGCAGGGCGAATATCTTCCGGTCGGCGGTCGCTCGCCGATGCGCGCGAACGTCCGGATCGTCGCTGCGACCCACCGCGATCTGCGCACCCTGATCCGGCAGGGCCTGTTCCGCGAGGACCTTTTCTACCGGCTGAACGTCGTGCCGATCCGCGTGCCGCCCCTGCGCGAGCGGCCCGAGGACATTCCCGACCTTGTCGACCATTTCCTGGCGCGCGCCGAAGCCGAGGGCCTGCCGCGCAAGACCCTCGACGAAGCGGCTGTGGCGCGTCTGGCGCGCGCGCGCTGGCCCGGCAACGTGCGCGAACTGGAAAACCTGATCCGCCGCCTGGCCGCGCTCTATTCGGAGGAAACGATCACGACCGGAATCGTGGAGGCCGAACTGGCCGACCGGGACGGGGCGCCGACCGCCGATCCGGAGGACTCCGGCGAGGAGGACGGGAGCATCGGCGGTTCGGTGGAGCGCCATCTACGCGCCTATTTCGACGCCCATGACGGCAAGTTGCCGGCGTCCGGCCTCTACGCGCGGGTGATCCGGGAAGTCGAGCGCCCGCTGATCGAACTGGCGCTGGCGGCGACGAACGGCAACCAGCTGCGCACGGCCGGCATGCTCGGCCTCAACCGGAATACCCTGCGCAAGAAGATATCGGATCTCGGGATCGACGTCGTGCGCAACCGGCGGATGGCGCGTTTCCGCGGTTCCGCGCCGGGCGGGGAGGGCGCGTGATGGACGCCGCCGTCGGTCCCGTGCGCCGGAGAAAGCGCTGGATGCTGCGCCTCTCGGCGTTCGCCAACCGCGTAGCCCTGTCGAGCCGCCTCGCCGTCGGGCTAACGATCGCCGCGATCGCCGTCAGCGTGCTGACCGCGATCAACCTGGCCGAATCGCCGCTGGGCGCCGACCCGGGCATCAACCTGGCGCTCATCGTCATCGATCTGGTCATCATCCTCCCGCTCGCCGGGCTGATCGCCTTCCGGGCGGTTCTGCTCTGGTCGGCGCGGCGGCAGGGCGAGGCGGGATCCCGGCTGCACGCGCGGCTGGTCCTCCTGTTCAGCATCGTGGCGGTGACGCCGGCGATCGTCGTCGCGGTTTTCTCCGCGGCGATGTTCGAATTCGGCATCCAGTCCTGGTTCAGCAGCCGGGTCGGCACCGCGCTGCGCGAATCGGTGCAAATGACCGAAAAATATGTCGACGAACACATCATCGCGCTGCGCGACGACGTCCGCAATCTGGGCGGCGACATCAACGCCCAGGCGCTGGAGCTGATGAGCGATCCGCATCAGCTGCCCGCCTTCGTCACGCGGCGGGCGCGCGAGCGCGGCATCGTCGGTGCGTCGGTCTTCGACGAGCGCGGCCGCGTCCTGGTCTCCGACGTCGGCAGCTTTTCGCCCGCGAACGAGCGGCCGGCGAACATTCGCGCCGCCATATCGAGAATCCGCAAGGACGGCGACATCGTCGTAGTGGCGCGCCGGGGCGAGCACAATATCCGCGCGCTCATGCGGCTGACGATCTTCTTCGATTCGAACGTCTACCTCTATATCAGCCGCCCGATCGTGCCGACGCTGCGCGCGCACATGCTGCGCATGAAGGATGCCGTCGACGAATATCTGCTGCTGGAGGGGCAGCGCTCCGGATTGCAGATTGGCTATTTCCTGCTCTACGGCGTGGTTTCGCTGCTGCTGTTGCTCGCGGCGATCTGGCTCGGCCTGTATTTCGCCAACCGCATGGTGCGGCCGATTTCCGAACTGATCGCGGCATCCGAGCGCGTGGCCAAGGGAGACCTCGGCGTCCGCGTCGGCAGTACGGGGCGCGATGAAATCGCAAGTTTATCAAAATCTTTCAATCAGATGGTCGGTGAAATTCAACGAAACCGGGAGGAACTTGTCGAGGCGAACCGGCAGGTCGAGGCGCGCCGCGAATTCACCGCGCAGGTGCTGGAAGGCGTCACCGCCGGGGTGATCGGCCTCGACGCCGATCGCCGCATCAACCTGCCGAACAGCTCGGCCTCCGATCTTCTCGGCGTCGATCTGGAGCGGCGGATCGGCGAGAAGATCGCCGATATCGTGCCGGAATTCGGCGAAATGATGGACCGGGTCGCGCGCAACCCGGTCCGCCGCCACTGGAGCGAAATCGTCCTTCACCGCAACGACCGGGCGCGCACCCTGATGGTCCGCCTCGCCGCCGAACATCTGGAGTCCGAGATCGTCGGCTACGTTCTTACCTTCGACGACATCACCGACCTGCAACAGGCCCAGCGCACGGCGGCCTGGGCCGACGTCGCCCGCCGGATCGCCCACGAAATCAAGAATCCGCTGACCCCGATCCAGCTTTCCGCCGAACGCCTCCGGCGCAAATATCTCAAGCAGATCAAGACCGATCCGGAGGTTTTCGACACCTGCACCGACACGATCATCCGGCAGGTGGACGATATCGGCCGGCTGGTCAGCGAATTCTCCAGTTTCGCGCGGATGCCCGAGCCGCGCATGAGGAAAAACGATCTGCGCAGGCTGTGCCGGCAGGCGATATTCCTGGAGCGCTCGGCGCACCCGGCGATCGTCTACGAATTCGAGAGAGCCCAGACGCCGCTGCCGGTCCTATGCGACAGCCACCAGATCGGCCAGGCGCTGACCAACCTGCTTCAGAACGCCGCCAACGCGATCGAGGAACGCGGCGATCCCAACGGTTCGGAAGACGGTTCCGGGGACGGGCCGGAAGACGGTTCGGGAGACGATTCGGGCCGGGCCGGCACGGTGACCGTCTCGATCGACGACAACGAGGCCGGCCTTACGGTTTCGATCTCGGATACCGGCCCCGGCCTGCCGACGGACATGCTTCACCGGCTGACCGAGCCCTATGTCTCGACCCGCGCCAAGGGAACGGGCCTGGGACTCGCCATCGTGCGCAAGATCATGGAGGATCATGGCGGGGAGTTGCAGATGAAGAACGACTATGCGGCGGAAGGGGAAATTCGCGGTGCGACGGTCAGCATGGCGTTTCCGGCCACGATCCGCGCGGACGAGGCCGCCCGGCCCGTTCCGGCGGACGCCTGACCTTCCCGCAAGCACCCCCGCGAGCACAGGAACGATGGACCGATGGCCGCCGACATCCTGATCGTCGACGACGAAGCCGATATCCGCAAGCTGATAGCGGGCATCCTGACCGACGAGGGATACGAAACCCGGCTCGCCGCGGACGCCGACGCCGCGCTCGACGCGATTCGCGCGCGGCGGCCGTCGCTCATCCTGCTGGATATCTGGCTGGAAGGCAGCAAGATGGACGGCAATGAGATTCTCGCCGTGGTCAAGAAGGATCACCCCGACCTGCCGGTCATCATGATCAGCGGCCACGGCACGGTCGAGATGGCGGTGAACGCCATCAAGATGGGCGCCTACGACTTTATCGAGAAGCCGTTCAAGAGCGACAGGCTGCTCGTGCAGATCGAGCGCGCGGTCGAGACCGAGCGCCTCAAGCGGGAGAACGAAGCGCTGCTCGAACGCGCGGGCGGGGCCTTCGAACTGGTCGGCGCTTCCCCGGCCATCGCGCATATCGACCAGGTGATCTCGCGGGTCGCCCGGACCAGCAGCCGCGTCCTGGTGACCGGCGCCGCCGGCGTCGGCAAGGAAGTGGTCGCCCGGCTGATTCATCAGCGCAGCACACGCAGCAGCGGCCCCTTCGTGATCGTCAACTGCGCGACCATGCGTCCCGACCGCCTCGAACAGGAACTGTTCGGGGAAGAGGCCGGGGGCCACACGAAGACCGGCATTCTGGAACGCTGCCACGGCGGCACGCTGCTGCTGGACGAAGTCGCCGACATGCCGTGGGAAACCCAGGGCGAATTTGTCAGGATCCTGCAGGATCAGGGGTTTCAGCGGATCGGCGGCCATTCGATCGTCGAGGTCAACATTCGCGTCATCGCCTCGACCAGCCGGCCTCTCGAGCCCGAAATCGCCGCCCGCCGGTTCCGGGAGGATCTCTACTACCGGCTCCGGGTCGTCCCCATCGACATCCCGCCCCTGCGCGACCGGCGTCAGGACATCCCCGATCTCGCGCGCCATTTCATGGCGAAGGCTGCGGCCCGCGATGGCCTCCCTGCGCGCGGCTTCTCGGACGAGGCGCTCGCCGCCCTGCAGGCCTACAACTGGCCCGGAAATGTCCGGGAACTGGGAAATGTGATCCACCGCATGCTGATCATGGCGCCGGCCGGCCCGGGGGAGAAACTGACCGCCAAGATGGTGCCGCCGGTCATCCTGGGCGACGAGACCATGCTGCCGCGTCTCGAAAAGGGCGGCGAGATCATGGCGCTGCCGCTCCGGGAGGCCCGCGAGATGTTCGAGCGCGAGTATCTGACGGCGCAGGTCAGCCGCTTCGGCGGCAATGTCTCCAGGACGGCGGAATTCGTCGGCATGGAACGCTCCGCGCTGCACCGCAAGCTGAAGCTGCTCGGCCTCGCCGGCGGCGAACGCAGCGCGGGCGACGGATCAGACACCGTCCATTGATCCGCCGCTCCTCTCCTCACGGCAAGGTCCGGTGACATCATGCGCGTAATCGTGTGCGGGGCAGGGCAGGTCGGTCTCAACATCGCCCGCCACCTGGCGACCGAGAACAACGAAGTCACGGTCATCGACCGGTCCGAGGCGCTGATCCGGCGCATCAGCGACGCCCTGGAAGTGCGGGCGATCGTCGGCCATGCGCCGCATCCCGACGTGCTCGAACGCGCCGGCGCCGCAAATTGCGACATGATCATCGCGGTCACCCAGACCGACGAGGTCAACATGGTGGCCTGCCAGGTCGCCCATTCCCTGTTTGACGTGCCGACCAAGATCGCCCGGGTGCGGGCGCAATCCTACCTGCAACCGATATGGGCGAGCCTGTTCAGCGCCGATCACATGCCGATCGACGTGCGCATCTCGCCAGAGGTCGAGGTCGCGCGGGCGGTCCGGCGGCGCATGCTTGTGCCCGGCGCATTCGACGTGATCCAGCTGGGGCTGGGGCGGGTGCAGGCGATCGGCACCCGGCTCGGCGAGGACTGTCCGGTTCTGGATACGCCGATCCGCCAGCTCACCGCACTGTTTCCCGATCTCGCCACGGTGATCGTCGCCATCCTGCGCGGCGGCGAAACCATCGTGCCGACACCGGACGACCAGCTGCTGGCCGGTGACGAGATCTACTTCGTCGCCGACCGGGACCATGTCACCCGCGCCATGGCGGCGTTCGGCCACGAGGAGCCGGAGGCGCACCGGGTCATCATCGTCGGCGGCGGCAATATCGGGCTTTATCTGGCCCAGGAGATCGAGGCGGAAGACGAGGACGTCACCGTCAAGCTGATCGAAAAGGACGAGGAGCGCGCAAGGGTCGCCGCGGCGGCGCTCGCCCATACCGTCGTGGTGCACGGCGACGCCCTCGACAATGAAATCCTCGAGGAACTCAACCTGCCCCATACCGACATGCTGTTCACGGTGACGGACAATGACGAGGTCAACGTGCTGGCGGCGCTGCTCGCCAAGCGGCTGGGCTGCGCGCGCACCGTGGCGCTGGTCAACACCGTGCACTATCAGCCGCTGGTCACGTCGCTCGGCGTCGATGTCGCGGTCTCGCCCCGGGCGATCACGGTCTCGACCATCCTGCAGCATCTGCGCCGGGGCCGGATCCGCGCGGTTCATTCGCTGCGCGAAGGGGTCGGCGAGATCATCGAGGCCGAGGCGATGGACACGTCGCGCATCGTCGGCAAGCCGCTCAGCGGCGTCAAGCTGGACAAGGGAATCATGGTCGGCGCGATCGTCCGGCAGGACACCGTGATCGTGCCGCGCGGCGATACCGTGGTCCGGGCCGGCGACCGGGTGATCCTCTATGCCCTGCCCGATGTCGTGCGGAAGGTCGAAAAGCTGTTCTCGGTCAGCCTCGAATTCTTCTGAGGCCGCGGACCCGAATCCCGTCCCCCGAGAATCACGCCGGAAAGCGCGAACCATGTCCCGCATTGCCTATGTCAACGGCCGCTTCACCCGACACCGCGACGCGGCGGTCCATGTCGAGGACAGGGGATACCAGTTCGCCGACGCGGTCTATGAGGTGATCGCGATCCAGAACGGACGGTTCGTGGACGAGGAGCCGCATCTCGACCGGCTCGAACGCTCGCTCGGCGAGCTGCGCATGGCGCCGCCGGTCGGCCGGCCGGCGTTCAGGCAAATTCTGCGCGAGATCGTCCGGCGCAACCGGGTGCGCAACGGCATCGTCTATATGCAGGTGTCGCGCGGCGTCGCCCGGCGCGACCATGCCTTTCCTGCGCACCGCGTCAGTTCCCTCGTCGTCACCGCCCGCTCGACCGTGCCCAAATCGTCGGCCAGGGCCGGCGGCGTTTCGGTTGTGACGACCGAAGACATCCGGTGGAAACGCTGCGATATCAAGACGGTCGGACTGTTACCTAATGTTCTGGCCAAGCAGATGGCGGCGGAAGCCGGCGCCTACGAGGCGTGGATGGTGACGCCGGACGGCGACGTCACCGAATGCACCTCGGCCAACGCCTGGATCGTCACCGCAGGCCGGGAAGTCGTGACCCGGCCGCCGACCCACGCGATCCTCAACGGCATCACGCGCCGCACCGTCCGCGCCATCGCCGAACGCGAGGGATATGCCGTGGTCGAGCGGGTCTTCTCGCTCGACGAAGCGCACGCCGCCGCCGAGGCCTTCCTGACCAGCACGACCTCCCATGTCATGCCGGTCGTACGGATCGACGATAGGCCGGTCGGCGACGGCCGGCCCGGCCCGCTGACAAGCGCCCTGCAGGCGCATTACGACGCCCATGCGGGCATGGCTCCCGAAGGCGGGGCCGAAGCGGCCAAACCGGGTTCGTCCGAAGCATGACGCCGCTGCCGGCGCCGGCTGCCATCCTGTTCGACTGGGACAACACGCTGGTCGACAACTGGGCCGCCATCGCGGGCGCGTTGAACGCGGCGCGCAGCGCGTTCGGCCATCCGGAGATGAGCGAAGCGGCCGTGCGCGGCTGGGTCAGGCAATCCATGCGCAACAGCTTTCCCGCCATGTTCGGCGAGGCCTGGACCGAGGCGCGCGAAATCTTCTACGGCAGCTTCCGCGCGAAGCATCTCGAAGCGCTGAAGCCGCTGCCCGGCGCGGGCGAACTGCTGCGGCGGCTCAACGGGCTCGGCCTTTATGTCGGCATCGTCAGCAACAAGCACGGCGGCTATCTGCGCAAGGAAATCGGCCATCTGGCGTGGACTGCCCTGATCGGGCGGGCGGTCGGCGCGGGCGATGCCGCCGAGGACAAGCCCGCGGTCGCGCCCGTCGACCTGGCGCTCAGCGGATCGGGCATCGGCCGGTCCGGCGCGGTCTGGTTTGTAGGCGACGCTGCGATCGACATGGAATGCGCCATCCGCGCGGGTTGCACGCCGGTCCTGCGGGCGACGGAAGACGAGCCGGAAGCGGCTTTTCGCGACTGGCCGCCGGCGGCCGTGGCGAAATCCTCCGAAGCTATATTGAGGCTTGCCGTCGATGCGCGACGGCCCATATGACGAAGGCGGCCGAAAGAAAAGGACTGACGCCGGCGCGACGGAACTGACTGCAGAAAAATAACCAAGGAATCGAGCATGTCGTCGGAAAAACAACAAAACCTGCAGGACGTTTTTCTGAACAATATCCGGAAGAACAAGACGCCGGTGACCGTGTTTCTCGTCAATGGCGTGAAGCTTCAGGGCATTGTCACCTGGTTCGATAACTTCTGCGTCCTGCTGCGCCGCGATCAGCATTCGCAGCTGGTCTACAAGCACGCGATCTCGACGGTCATGCCGGGCCAGCCGATCCAGCTGTTCGAACCGGACGCGCCGGGCGCCGACACCAAGGCCTGAAGCCGGGCCGGCGCCATCGCTATCGAACGACAGCCAGCCGGGCCGCATTCCGGCGCGCCCGCAATTCCGGCCGGGACAGACGCATCGGATACCGGAGCCGCCGGGGCAGGGGCCCTGGTCGTCCATCCCTGGCAGCGCGGCGACAGCGGCGCGGCGGCGCGCAGCGCCGACCGGCTCGAGGAGGCTGCCGGCCTGGCGCGCGCCATCGGGCTTGCGGTCCGCAGCGTCCATCCGGCGCCCTGCGCGCGCATTGTGCCGGCGACCTGGATCGGCAAGGGCGCGGTTGAATCGATCGGCTGCGACGTTGCGGCGGCCGGCGCCGAACTGGTCGTCATGGACTGCACCCTCAGCCCCGGCCAGCAGCGCAACCTGGAACGGCGCTGGCATTGCAAGGTCATCGACCGGACCGCGCTGATCCTGGAGATTTTCGGCGCCCGCGCCCGCACCCGGGAGGGCCGTCTCCAGGTCGAGCTTGCGCACCTGACCTGGCAGCGCAGCCGGCTGGTGCGCAGCTGGACCCATCTGGAGCGCCAGCGCGGCGGCTTCGGCTTTGCCGGCGGGCCGGGCGAATCCCAGATCGAACTGGACCGGCGGCTGATCGACGACCGGATCGCCCGGCTGAAGCGTGCGCTCGAAACGGTGCGCAAGCGCCGCGCCCTGCAACGAAAGGCGCGCGCGAAGGTGCCGTATCCGGTCGCGGCGCTCGTCGGCTACACCAACGCCGGCAAGTCGACCCTGTTCAACCGGCTCACCGCGGCCGGCGTGGCGGCCGAGGACGCCCTGTTCGCGACCCTCGATCCGACCATGCGCAGGATCGCGCTGCCGCGCGGCCGCCGGATCGTCGTCTCGGATACCGTCGGTTTCATCTCCGACCTGCCGACCGAACTGATCGCCGCCTTCCGGGCGACGCTGGAGGAGGTCGCGCTGGCGGATGTCATCCTCCATGTCCGCGATATCGCCCGGCCGGACGCGGCGGCCCAGGCCGAGAGCGTGCGGCGGATCCTGGGCGACCTGGTCGCCGGGGAAAAACTCGCATCGGCAACGATCGAGGTCTGGAACAAGATCGACCGCGTGGGCGGCCCCGGCCTCGAGCGCCTGCGCAACCGGGCGGACCGGGCCAACGACCGCATACGGCTCGTCTCGGCGCTCACCGGCGCCGGAGTCGACGGCCTGTGCGCCGAAGTCGAGGACCTGCTCGGTGCCGCGCGCCGGCGCATGGCGATCCGCGTGCCCTACGAAAAGGGGGCGGCGCTGGCCTGGCTCTACGACCGCGGCGCGGTCGTCGAGCGGACCGACGACGAGGCGGGCAGCCTGCTCATCGTCGACATCGAACAATCGGACTGCCGGACGCTGGACAGCCGCTACGGGCTGTCGACGGCATCCGGGATCGTCGAAACACCCGCCCGACCGTGAGTCTGCGGCACTGTATACTGCGTATAGAAGAGTGTATTTGCATGCAGTATACAGAATACGGGTTGAATACGCGTTGAATACGAGGCCGGACCGCTGATGCAGACGGGCGAAAACCGGCCGCTGCCCGCCCTGCCGGCCTTCGAAACGGTCGACGGCATCCTGCGCGAGGCGGCGCGGACCATCGTATTGCCGCATTTCCGCAATCTCGCCGGTGCGGACGTCAGGACGAAGACGGGCCCCAACGATTTCGTCACCGTGGCCGACGAACGCTGCGAAGCCTTTCTGCGCAAGGCGTTGACCGAGGTGCTGCCCGGCTCGGCCGCGATCGGCGAGGAAGCAGCGGCGGCCGATCCGGCGGTCCTCGACCGGCTTGGCCGGCCGGGCGACGTCTGGATCATCGATCCGATCGACGGCACCTGGAACTACGCCCACGACAATCACCGTTTCGCCACCATCGTGGCGCTGGTGCGCGACGGAATCACGGTTTGCGGCTACATCCATTTGCCGTCCAGGGACGAAACCTACGCGGCGGGGCTGGGGCAGGGGGCTCACGGCGCTTCCGGCGCGCTCCGGCTGCCCGAGCCGGCCGCTTTCGGCGCCATGACCGGCGCGCTCTATGTCGGAAAATCGCGGGCGCCGGCCATGTTCGAGCGGATCAAGGCGCTGCGCGGGCGCGGCCGGCTCGGGCCGCGCCGTTTCGCGCGCTGCGCCGCCTGGGAATATATCGCGATGCTGACGGGCAGGGCGCACTATGCCGTCTTCACCCGCCTGCTGCCCTGGGACCATGCCGCCGGGATCCTGATGATCGCCGAGGCGGGCGGCTGCTACGGCTATGTCGACGGCGCGCCGCAGTCGGGCCCGTGGCGGCCCGTCGAGCGCGACGTCCCCTTCCTGCTCGCGCCCGACGCCGCCAGCTGGCGCACGATCCGGGATACGCTCACCGCAGAGTGACCGGCGGCGCGGAAAATGGCCGGAATCCGCCGATTCATTTTGTAGGGGAGGGTTTAAAACCCTCCCCTGCGGTCGGGCAACTGCCGGCGCCCGTGGCACATCCTTCGATACGCCGCCTGCGGCGGCTACTCAGGATGAGGGGATGGGTGAAGCGGCGGCTGCTCGGGATGAGGGGAGGGGTGAAATGGCTGATTTCCGTCATTTTCCCTCATCCCGAGTAGGCGCGAAGCGCCGTATCGAGGGACGACCGGGAAAACCGCCTATTCTTCGGCCTTCGCCGCGCGCCAGTACCGCTCCAGGTCTTCCATCGGCAGGGCCGCGATATCGCGGCCGTCCTGCCGGATCCGGTCTTCCACGCTGCGAAAGCGGCGCTCGACCTTGCGGTTGGCCCGGCGCAGGGCCTCTTCCGGGTCGATGCCGAGCCGGCGACCGATCTGGGCGACGGTGAACAGCAGATCGCCGAGTTCTCCGGCCATGCGGCCGGCATCGCCCCCATGGACTTCGGGCCGGATTTCGGCGTGCAACTCGTCCAGCTCCTCCTCGACCTTGCCGAGGATGGACAGGGCGTCCGGCCAGTCGAAGCCGGCGCGCGCCATGCGCCGGCCGAGCTTGTGGGCCCGCAGCAGGGCAGGCAGGGCGGTCGGCACATCGTCCAGAACGCTCGTATTTTCAATGCGTTGTCCGGATTTCCTGTTTCTCTCCTGCGCCTTGTGGTCCTCCCAGGCGGCCGACTGGGCTTCGACCGAAGCGACCCGGTCCGCGCCGAAAACGTGGGGATGGCGGCGTTCCATCTTGTCGGCGATGGACCGGGCGACGTCGGCGAAGTCGAACGCGCCGGCCTCTTCCGCCATCCGGGCGTGGAACACGGCCTGGAACAGCAGATCGCCCAGTTCGTCCTGCAGGTCGGCCATATCGTTGCGCCCGATCGCGTCGGCGACCTCGTAGGCTTCCTCGATGGTGTAGGGCGCGATGCTGGCGAAATCCTGCTCAAGGTCCCACGGGCAGCCGCCGTCCGGATTGCGCAGCGCCGCCATGATGGCGAGCAGGCGCCGGATCTGCGTGACGGCTTCTGCCGCATCGGGCGGTTCGGCGGCGGCGATTTCGGCAGCCGGAGAGGGGTCCGTCGTCATCGCTTCACTCCCTGTGCGCCGCATCAATGATTCGCATAATATATATTATGGAAAATAAATCAGGTTGAATTTACTGGAGCCAGGCGGTTTATCTTGTTGAAAAGACGATAGAAATTGTCCGTCGTCGCCTGTTGGAGCCGTTCCGCCGGCATATCGCGCACCGTGGCAAGGCATTCGGCGGTGTGAACGACGAAGGACGGCTCGTTGGTCCTGCCCCGGTGCGGCACCGGCGCGAGAAACGGCGCGTCGGTTTCGACCAGGATCCGGTCCTCCGGGAGGTCGCGGGCGATCGCGCGCAGGTCGTCCGCCTTCTTGAAGGTCAGGATGCCGGAAAAGGAAATATAGAGGCCGAGCGCGACCGCCCGTTCGGCGAGCGCCCGCGAGCCGGTAAAGCAATGGATGACGCCGGGAAAGGCGCCCTTCTCCCGCTCGGCCGTCAGGATTTCCATCGTCTCGGCATCGGCGTCGCGCGCATGGACGATCAGCGGCAGGCCGGTTTGCCGTGCGGCGGCGATATGGGCGACGAAACTGGCGCGCTGGGTTTCGGGACGACTGTTCGTGTAAAAATAGTCCAGCCCGGTTTCGCCGATCCCGACGACCTTTGAATGTTCGGTTTTTTCAACCAGTTGCGCGGCGTTGCCGACACCTTCTTCGTCGGCGTTGTGGGGATGGACTCCGACCGAGCAGAAAACCCGCTCATGTTCCGCCGCAATCGCCAGAATGTCGCCGAACCGGCTCACGCGCGTGCAGATCGTCACGATGGTCTCGATGCCGGCCTGCCAGGCGCGGTCGAGGACGGCGGCGCGGTCCTCGGCCAGGGAGTCGAAATCCAGGTGGCAGTGGCTGTCGACCAGCATCGTCGGGCGCCGCCGGCAGGCGCTCAGGCCGCGTCTTCGGCGACGAAGCGCGGGAATACCGGCCAGGGCGCCGGCAGCGCCGTGCCCGGCGCGATCCGCCCGGCGAGGGCAGCAAAGTTGCGGGCGCCCTCCTCCGCCGGCACCGCGAGCTGTTCGAGCAGCGCGCCGGCCGCGCCCGGCACGACCGGCTGCACGAAGATCGCCAGCTGCCGGATCACGTCGGCCAGGACGTAGAGCACCGTCGCCATGCGCGCCGGATCGGTCTTGCGCAGGGCCCAGGGCGCCTGGGCGTCGACATAGCGGTTGGCGTCGCCGACGACGCGCCAGATTGCCTCCAGCATCCGGTGGATCGCCAGGTCGGCCATGGCGTCCCGCGTGTCATCCACCAGCGCGGCCGCGGCCGCGAACAGCGCTTCGTCCTCCGGGGTGAATTCGCCCGGTTCCGGCACAAGCCCGCCGCAGTTGCGCGCGATCATGGTGAGCACGCGCTGGCCGAGATTGCCCAGATCGTTCGCCAGGTCGCTGTTGATGCGCTGCACGATGGCTTCCGGCGTGACCGAGCCGTCGTTGCCGTAGGGCACCTCGCGCATCAGGAAATAGCGCATCTGGTCGACGCCGTAGGTTTCCCGCATCGCATCCGGCGTCACCACGTTGCCGACCGACTTGGACATCTTCCGCCCCTCGATGGTCAGGAAGCCGTGGCCGAACACCTGGCCGGGCAGCGGCACGCCGGCCGACATCAGGAAGGCCGGCCAGTAGATCGCGTGGAAGCGCATGATGTCCTTACCGACGATGTGGATGTCGGCCGGCCAGTAATACCGGTAAAACTCCGATTCTTCATGGGGATAGCCGGCGGCGGTGATGTAGTTCGTCAGCGCGTCGAGCCAGACGTAGACGATATGGTCGTCGTCGTCCGGCACCGGCACGCCCCAGTTGAAGCTGGTGCGCGACACCGACAGGTCCTTCAGCCCCTGGCGCAGGAAATTCATCAGCTCGTTGCGCCGGTGCGGCGGGGCGGCGAAGCCGGGATTGGCCTCGTAGTGGGCGATCAGCCTGTCCGTGTAGGCCGACAGGCGGAAGAAATAGCTCGGCTCCTCGATCCACTCGACCTCGGCGCCGCCCGGGGTCAGCCAGCGCTCGCCGTCGCGGACCAGTTCGTCCTCGCTGAAATAGGCTTCGTCGCGCACCGAATACCAGCCGGCGTAGCTGCCCAGATAGATGTCGCCGGCTTCGACCAGCTTGCGCCAGATCGCCCGGGTCGATTCGTAGTGGCGCGGCTCGGTCGTGCGGATGAAGCCGTCGTTCGAGATGTTGAGCGTCCGGGTCATCTCCTCGAACTGGGCCGCGATCATGTCGCAGAAGGCTTTCGGCTCCATGCCCTCGGCCCGCGCCGAGGATTCGACCTTCTGGCCGTGCTCGTCGGTCCCGGTCAGGAAGAAGACGTCGTGGCCGTCCAGCCGCTTGTAGCGGGCGATGACGTCGGTCGAGATCGCTTCGTAGGCGTGGCCGAGATGGGGCGCGCCGTTGACGTAGGAAATCGCCGTCGTGATGTAGAATTTGGGCTTGTCGGTCATGCCGTCGGAACCGCGGGAGCGGCGTTGGAGGAAGGAGAGCCGGGCGCGCCGGATGTCGGATACCGTGAGGCCAGACACATAGGACATGCCGGCCCGCTGCGCCACAGCGTCCAATCGCCCGCGCGGCTTTGCCCGTAATGGAGCGTTGGCGACCCGCCGCGCGTTTCCAAACCGCCGTAGGGGACGGTTTGAAACCCTCCCCCACAACGCCTGAGACGCCCCTTCGCCCGTCGGTTTCTTCTTCCTGCCCCGCGTCAGCCGCCGGCCGTCCGGACGAGGCGGCCGGTATCGCGGCACGCCTTCAGCACCGTGTGGCGCCGGTCGAGATTGAGCAGTTCGGCCTCGCGAAACCGTTCCGCGGTTTCGAACCACAGCACGGCGGCGGCATCGCGCACCGCGGCTTCCCGCGCGTCGCGGGCCAGGATCGCGCTGCGCCGCGCCAGCAGCTGGCCGACGGTGCGGAACGCTTCGGTCGCGCCGGCCCGCGCAACCTGTTCGGCCAGGTCCAGCGCCGCGATGCCGCCCGCCTCTTCCGGCTCCGCCAGGATGGCGCCGATCCGGCGCTCCAGCGCCCCCGCGTCGGCGTCGAGCAGCCGGATCGCCCGGCCCGGGCTGCCCGCCGCCAGGTCGAGCAGCGTATCGTCCGCACGGGACGCCAGGTCGGGCGCCGCCGCGCCGATCGCGGCCCGGACATCGTCGGGCGCCAGCGGCGACAGGGCGAGCAGCTGGCAGCGCGAGCGGATCGTCGGCAGGACGGTGCCGGAAACGTGGCTCATCAGCAAAAACAGGCACTTGTCCGGCGGTTCCTCAAGCGATTTGAGCACGGCGTTGGCGGCGTTCCGGTTCATCTCGTCGACCGGATCGACGATGACGATGCGCCAGCCGCCGTCGGCCGCCGTCCGGTTGAGAAATTTCATGGCTTCGCGCACGTCGCCGACAGCGATCTCGCCGCGTAATTTCTCGGTTTTCGGGTTGATCGAGCGGCGTACGATTCTGAGACCGGGATGGGCGCCGGCGGCGATCTTCCGCGCCGCCGGATCGTCCGGAACGACGTCGGGCAGGCGATCGGCCGGCAGAACATCGGCCGGCGTTTCCATGCCGGGCAGGCCCGGCAGGCCCGGCCCGGCCGGCGGCCCCGCGCCGTCCAGCGCGCCGGACAGGATGGCGCGGGCGAAGCGGAAGGCGAGCGTCGCCTTGCCGATGCCCTCGCTGCCGGTCAGCAGCCAGCCATGGGCCAGCCGGCCGCTGCGCCACGCCTTCGCCAGCACCGCCTCGGCCGTCTCGTGGCCGAACAGCGCATGGGTGTTCTCCGGACCGGGCCGGGCCGCCTCCTCCTTCGGCTCAGCCATCGGCAAGCAGCCTGCCTTCGACCGCCGCGGCGATCTGCCGGGCCACGTTGTCGGCCGGCGGGGCGGCATCGACGACGACGCAGCGCGCCGGTTCCTTCCGGGCGATGTCGAGAAACCCGTTGCGCACCGCTTCGTGAAACCGGAGATCGCGGCCTTCGAAGCGGCTCTCGGCTCCCGGTCCGGCCGCCATCCGCCGCCCTGCCCGCGCCAGCCCCGCTTCGGCCGGAAGGTCGAGAACGATCGTCAGGTCCGGCGTCAGGTCTCCCACCGCGAACCGGGTCAGCGCCGTCAGCCCGTCGAGCGGCAATCCGCCGGCGTAGCCTTGGTAGGCCAGGGTCGAATCGGCAAACCGGTCGCACAGCACCCAGGCGCCGCGCGCCAGCGCCGGCCGGATGAGTTTCCCGGCATGGTCGCGCCGGGCCGCGGCGATGAGCAGGGCTTCGGCCGTGGCGTCCCAGCGGTCGGGGTCGCCGGTGACCAGCAGGGCGCGGACCGCCTCGGCGCCCGGCGTGCCGCCCGGTTCCCGCGTCACGACGGTTTCGATGCCCTGCCCGTCCAGCCAGGCTGCGAGCCGGCGGATCTGGGTCGACTTGCCGGCCCCCTCCCCGCCCTCGACGGTGACGAAGCGCCCGGCCGCAGGCTTGCGATCCGCCACCGGTCTACTGCCCGGCACCAGAAGGCTGGCGGAAGCCCCAGCGCAGCAGGCGCACCGCTTCGCGTTGCCGGGCGCCGGCGCTCTTCAGGCCGTTGATCACCAGAATCAGCCGCCGGCCGCCGCGCTTCGCCGAGGCGACGAGGCCGTAGCCCCCGGCCCGGGTCTGGCCGGTCTTCAGGCCGTCGGCGCCTGCGACCCGGCCGAGCACCGGGTTCCGGTTGGGCCATGCCCGGCCGCCGAATTGCACCGAGCGCAGGGCGAACAGCCGATAGCGCGCCGGGAACCGGGCGACGATCTCGCCAGCCAGCCGGGCGACGTCGCGTGCGCTGGTCAGCTGGCCGGGGGCGGTGAAGCCGGTGGCGTTGCGGAACGCCGTGTCGCGCAGGCCGAGCTGCCGGGCGCGCCGGGTCATCGCCGCCGCGAACGCGGTCTCGCTGCCGGCCAGCCGCTCGGCCAGGGCGACCGTGGCGTCGTTGGCGGAATGGACGATCATCGCCCGCACGAGGTCGCGCACCCGGTAGCCGCCGCGGGGCTTCAGGCCGACGCGCGACCCGCGTTGCCCGGCGGCATGCCGGCTGGCGGCAACCTGCGCCTCGCCGGAGAGTCGGCGCGCGCGCAGCGCCTCGAAGACCAGCAGGGCGGTCATCAGTTTGGTCATGGACGACGGCCGCATCCTGACCCCGGCGTTTTTCGCGAACAGCACGCGATAGGACGGGAAATCGACCAGCAATGCCTGTTTCGCCGGGGTGGCGGGGCTCCGCCCGGCCGCCGCGTTCGCTTCGCCGGCGGCTACAGCAGTCGGCAGCGCAAGACCTATCGGCATGAGGAACAGCAGAAGCGGACGCATCGGTTTCCGGCGCGGTCGGAGATGGCGGCGCCATTGTACGGATTATTCTCAGGCCGGATAGCCGAAGCAGGGGATTCATTCCGGTCGGTCTTTGCATACACCGACCCCGTCATATCGACCGGAGCCGCCTGCAGGGCGGCGAAGTGGAGATATCTTTTCCCCGCGGAGCAAGGAACGTTAAACCGCGCTGGAAAGATTTCTCCGCTCCCTGCGGTCGGTCGAAATGACGGATTGGCAATACCGGGGCGTAGGTTTCGCCGGTTGACGCTTCGCGTCCCGGCCCTAATCTGATCAATCGAATATCGCTCCCGCACCGTCCGGATGGGTGGCCGAGCGGTCGAAGGCACCGGTCTTGAAAACCGGCAGGCGTGAATGCGTCTCGTGGGTTCGAATCCCACCCCATCCGCCAACTTTGCGGTTTAATAGTATGAAAAATAACAAAAATCCTTTTATTTTACGAACATTAGTTCCAGAATTTGCGCCCGCGGCGCGGCGGTATGCCATTGGGGATCGGCGCCCGAAACCGCGGTCTCGATGGGAGGACGGTCGATGACGGCAACCCTTTTGCGGTACACGGTTTCGGCGACAGTCGCCGTCCTGTTTTACGCGCTGCTTGCGGCGGGCCCGGCCGTGGCGGCGGGGGCCGGCAGCAGCCCGCAGCCGGGCACGCCGGCGAACCCGGACTACACAACGGCGGTGGCGCTGATCGGGAAAGGCGACTTCGCCGGGGCGCTCCCGCTGCTCAGGAAGGCGGAGGCGAAGGCGCCGGACAATGCAGATGTCCACAACTGGCTCGGCTACGCGCTGCGCAACCTGAAACGGTATGACGCGGCGCTGAAGCACTACGGGATCGCGCTGCGCATCGAACCGCGGCACCGCGGGGCGAACGAGTATCTGGGCGAACTCTATCTCGCGCTGGGCCAGCTCGAGAAGGCCGAGGAGCGCCTCGCCGTGCTCGACCGGGCCTGCCTGTTCGGCTGCGAGGAATATACCGAGCTCAAGGAAGCGATCGAGGCCTACAAGGCGAAGCACGGTAAGGGCGATTAGCGCCCCTCACGCCGCCGGTCCGGACGGCTGCCCCGCCTCCTCCGCCATCTCGTCTTCCGTGCGCACCGGATAGCCCGCGATCGACCAGTCGACGATGCCGCCGTCCATGTGGACGACCTCCCGGTAGCCGGTCTCCAGGAAACGGGCGAAATTTTCCGCGGTCCGGCGGCCGGAGCGGCAATGGAAGATGCCGATCTTGCCGCTGTCGCCCTCGGGCCGCAGGCTGTCGAAGGTCGAGAGCGGATAGTGGGCCGCGCCGGGAATGTATTCGTCCTCGTATTCGATGTCCTCGCGCACGTCGATCAGCACGGCCTCGCCGGCCTCCAGCAGCATCTTAGCCCGGTGCACGTCGACCGCCTGGACGGTGATGTTCTTCTTGTTCGAAAGAGTCGCCATAGCGTTCGATCCTTTTGTCAGGCGCCGAGGCCGGCCTGGGCACCCGCACAATTTAGGGCACGGTCCAGGTCGCGGATCAGGTCGTCGGGATGTTCGAGGCCGACCGACAGGCGGATCATGTCGTCGCCGATGCCGACGGCGGCCCGGCCTTCGGCGCCGATCCGGTGGTGGGTCGTCGAGGCCGGATGGGTCGCCAGGCTCTTGGCGTCGCCCAGATTGTTGGAAATCGGGATCAGCTGCAGGGCGTTGAGCAGGGCGAAGGCCTCGCGCCGGCCGCCTTCGATCGTACCCTCGATCATAAAGGTGACGACCGTGCCGCCGTCCGCCATCTGGCGCCGCGCCAGTTCCGCCTGGGGATGGGAGTCGAGGAAGGGATAGAGCACCCGCCGGACGCCGGCGCGCCGTTCGAGCCAGTGCGCGATATGGGTCGCCGTCCGGCATTGGCGTTCGACCCGCACCGCCAGGGTCTCCAGCCCCTTGAGCAGCACCCAGGCGTTGAACGGACTCATGCTCGGCCCGGTGTGGCGGACGAAGGGCGAGAGCGCCTCGCTGCAATACGCTTTAGAGCCGAGGATCGCGCCGCCCAGGCAACGCCCCTGCCCGTCGATATGCTTGGTCGCGGAATAGACCGCCACGTCCGCGCCGAGTTCGAGCGGCCGCTGGAGCAGCGGCGTGGCGAAGACGTTATCGACCACCACCGTGGCGCCGGCGGCGTGGGCCAGTTTGGCGACCGCCGCGAGATCGACGATTTCGAGCTGCGGATTGGTCGGCGTCTCCAGGAAGACCGCCCTTGCCGGGGTGGAAAGCGCCCGCTCCCACGCCGCCAGGTCCGTGCCGTCGACCAGGTCGGTGACGATGCCGAAGCGGGGCAGGATGTCGGTGCAGACGAAGGCGCAGGAGCCGAACAGGGCGCGCGACGCCACCAGCCGGTCGCCGGTGCGCAGCAGGCCGATCAGGGCGGTGAAGACCGCCGACATGCCGCTCGCCGTTGCCACGCCGGCCTCGGCGCCCTCGATTGCGCACAGCCGGTCGACGAACATCTGCACCGTCGGGTTGCCGTAGCGGCTGTAGACGTAGCGCAAATCCGGGTTCTCGAAGGCATCCGCCGCCTCCTCGGCCGAGCCGTAGACATAGCCGGAGGTGAGGTACAGCGCCTCGGCGGTCTCCTCGAACGGGCTGCGCACGATGCCGCCGTGCACGGCGGCAGTCTCCGTGTGCAGCGGATGCGGGAATTCCCGGGCGATCGCCCCTGTTACGGATTCAGGGGTTGCGGGTCCGGGGGTCGGCTGAAGGATCTGGTTCACGGTCATCCCCATGGGTTGCCGGTCGGCGGGCCCACGGAAGATGCCTCCGTGGCGCTTTAGCAGTTGGTGACGCGGATGCAAGCTGCCCGATCAAATCCCGCGGATCCGGTAAGGGGGATCGGCCCATACAAAAACCCGTCGCGGCTTCCGGACGGGTTTCCACCTCTTTAGCCGCATTTCTTAAAAGCGCCCGCAAGTCGGTCTAAATCGGCGCTGCGATCCATATGGAACATCGCGGGGCCGCCGTCAAGCCCCGGCTGTGTCTTGCAAGACCGGCCCGGAAAAGCGGCGCGGCACACCCGGCGTCGACGGCGATGACCGCGGCGGCGAATCCGGGTTAATCTGGCGCTGCCGCGGTTACCGGCCGGGAGGCCGGGCGGGCCGGCGTGCAACAGCGGGAGCAGTCCAGGCGATGACAAGCCAGTTCGCCGTCGGATCGGCCCTGATCGTGCTGAGCTTCGCGATCCATGCCGCGTTCATGGCGCTGGCGGTCCGCGCCTTCCGCCGGCACGAAGCCTGGCTGGCGCAACCGCCCCAATTGTCAAAGCTCACCGGGGCGCTCACCGTGCTCTCCGTCTGGCTGCTGGTCAGCATGAGCGCCACGGTCTGGATCTGGGCCTTCTATCTGCTGTGGAGCGGGGCGCTGGGCGACCTGGAGACGGCGGTCTATTTCTCGCTCGTTTCCTTCACGACGCTGGGCTTCGGCGACGTCGTGCTCGACAAGCCGCACCGCCTGCTGTCCGGTTTGCTCGCAGCCAACGGCCTGGTGCTGTTCGGCCTGACCACGGCCGTGCTGATCGACCTGATCCGCAGCCTGCACACGACGCGGCCCGGGGCGGGAGACTGATTGCCGGGTTTCCAGCGTCCCGTGGGGGAGGGTTTGAAACCCTCCCCTACACCGGCCGGTGCATTCCGGAGAGCGGTCTTCTCACCACGCCATGTCCAGGATCTCGCGCACCTGGGCCGCCTCAGCGATTGGGCGCGGGTTGGAGCGCACCATCATGTTGCCGAGGCTGCCTTCGGCGATCGTGTCGAGCTGATCTTCGGTTATGCCGACGGCGCGCAGGGTGCCGGGCTGGCCGAGCCGGGCGACGAGATCGGCGACGACGTCGGCCGCCGCCTCCCCTGCCCGGCCGAGCGCTTCGCTGACCCGGGCCTGCTGTCCGGCGTTCACCGGCGCATTCCAGCGCAGCACGCTCGGCAGCATGACGCAGCTTGTGTGGCCGTGGGGCACGCCGCCGACCGCGCCGAGCTGGTGGCCGATGCCGTGGCTGGCGCCGTATTCGACCCGGCCGAGGCCGAAACCCGCCAGCCAGACCGCAAGCTGGCAGTCGCGCCGCGCCGCCAGGTCTTCCGGATGTTCCTTCGTCCGCGGCAGCGCCCCGGCAAAGATTTTCAGCGCGTGGATCGCCGTCGCGTCCGGCAGCGGCTGGGCCGAGCGCGAGCAAAGGGTTTCGACGGCATGGTCGACGGCGCGCACGCCGGTCGAGAGCCACAGCCAGTCCGGCGTGTGGACCGTCGCCGCCGGGTCGAGGATCACGGCGGCCGGCGCGCTGTCGCGCGCGATATAGGCGTCCTTGACGCCGCGCTCCGGGTCGGTGACGCCGGCGATGTTGCTGAATTCGGCGCCGGAGAGCGTCGTCGGCACCGCGATCTGCCGGACCGCCGAAGGGCCGACCGCCGGCACCGTGCGCGCGCCGTCTTCGGCCACCGTCACGCGGTAGGCCTTCAGGGCTTCGGGGTCGTGCACGTCCTCCGCCAGGCACAGGAGGGCGGCCTTCACGGTGTCGATCGGCGTCCCGCCGCCCACGGTGACGACGACATCGGCCCCGCTCCGCCGGATCGCGGCGGCGCAGTCGATGACGGTGTCGACCGGCGTGTGTTCGCGGCAGCCGGTGAAGAGGCCGGCGAGCCCGTCGCCCAGTTCGGCCTCGATGGCGGCAATCGTGTCCGTCCGGGTCGCGAGGGTCGTCGAGGCCACGATCAGCGCTCGCCCTGCCCCGAGCGCCGCCATCTCCCGCGCGATCGCCTCCGGCGCCGGCGTACCCCAGCCGACGCGTTCCTGGGCGAGAAACTGAAACAGGCCTTCCGCTGGCGTCATGGCGTTTGTCCGGTGTTGCTGCACCTGCCGCATCGCCCGGCCGCCCGAGCGGAGAAGCTATTGTCATCCGCGGATTTTGTAGGGGAGGGTTTGAAACCCTCCCCTACACACGGGCGTCCATTCACGAATTTGCAAAGATTACTCGCGGCCTGCCAAGTACACAAAAGGCTGTTGCAGCGCCCCCCTACCCCAGCACCAGTTCCGGCTCCAGTTCCAGGGTCATGGCAAGGTCGCCGAGGCGTTTCCGGATGACTTCGCCGAAATAGTGGGTGCCGCTGTCGCCGACCTTCAGCGCGAGGGCGGTTTCCGTTCGCTCGAAGCGGCTGCCGTCGAGGATTTCGGGCTGTCCGGCGGCGATGGTGTAGCCCAGCCGCAGGGCCTGGCCGAGGGCCCTTGCATCGCGGATATCGTCTGCGCCGAGGCCCGTGTCGCGCGCGGTTCGCTCCATATCCTCCTGGATGCCGCCGCTGTAGCGCGCGCTCGCCGCCAGCGCGAGGAAGGCGCGGCCGGCATGGTCCAGCCCCATCAGCGGGGCGGTCAGGATGCGGCCCCAGGCGTGCCGGTTGCGGTAGTCCGGGTGGTCGGACCAGCCGGTGTCGGCGATCTCGCAGGCCGCCCGGCGCAGGCGGGTCCGTTCGCGCGTCTCGCCGGGGAAGAGACCGGCGGTCCAGCCGGCGAGCGCCGGCCCGAGCCCGGTGAAGCGGCAGAAACGCTGGCCGAAGGCGGACGCCCCGGCGAGCAGCGGATCGGCGCGCCGCGCCGCGGGGTCGAGGGCTTCGTACAGGACCCCCTCGCGCACGCCCCGCGCGGCGAAGACGATCCGGGCCGGCTGCGCGATCCGGATCAGCCGCCGCAACACGATGGCCGACGCCCGCACCGCTTCGATCCGCCTGGGTGAGATCGCCGGCAGCCGCTCCAGCGCCCGGTCGCTCTGTCGCGCCAGCAATCGGGCGAAATCGGCAAACTCCGAAGCCCCGGCGCGGTAGCCGTCGATCATCCGCAGCGCCCGGCCGTGCTGCGCCATATGGACCTTGGCGAGCGACCGCCAGGCGCCGCCGACGGCGTAGAGCGTCGTCCCCCCGGCCTTGGCGAGCCAGTCGATATCGCCGAGCGATTTCCTGACCAGGGCGCCGATCCTCTCGCCCTGCGCCATCGCCTCGTTGAGCCGCAGCGGCCCGAGCGGCAGGGTTGCCATGTCGCGCACCCGTTCGCCGCCGACCCGGACAAGCTCCAGGCTGCCGCCGCCCAGATCGCCGACGATGCCTTCCGCCTGGGGGAAGCCGGCCATGACGCCATAGGCCGAAAGCCGCGCTTCGTCCTCGCCGCTCAGGACCCGGACCTCGAGGCCCGGATCGCGCCGCAGCGCCTCGATGAAGGCCGGGCCGTCCGCGGCCTCGCGCACCGCCGCCGTCGCGAAGGCCGAAAGGCCGGCGACCTTCATGGCGGCCGCCGCGCCGACGAACCGGCCGAGATTTTCCTGCGCCCGGGCGACGCCGTCCGGGTTGAGCCGGCCGCTGGACTGCATGCCGCGGCCGAGCCCGCACATCACCTTCTCGTTGAAGATCGGCGTCGGCGCGCGGGCCGAACCCTCGAACACCACCAGGCGGATCGAATTGGAGCCGATATCGATGACCGCGATCCGCCGCCCGAAGAAGTAATCGGGAGCCTCGGCGTCCGGGACGCCTGCGCCGCCGTTGGTATCCGGGCCGGCCGGCAGCAGGGCGGCAGTGCCGGCAGCCGCACCCGGCGCGGCCGCGTTTTCAACAAGGCCCGAGGCCATTCAGGCGGGTTTCCTCAAACGCTTCCGGGGGGCGACAGGTCGGCCGGCGGGCGCCGTCCCTTGCCGCGCCCCCTGCCGTAGAGGGCGCTGCCGCGGCCGGAAAGACTCGGGTTGGTCATGAAATAGGTATGGCAGGAAAAGCCCTTCAATGCACGTTCAGAAGCGTCGGCCGAAGCGTCCGCGGAAGCGCCGGCCGGCATGACCCGGGCGTAACGGCCGTCCGCGTCCAGCACCCAGCTCTGCCGGTTGTCGTTGATCTGCGCGACAATGATCTGGTCGAGCATCTGCTCGTGGACGGTCGGGTTCTCGATCGGCACCAGGCTCTCGACCCGGCGGTCGAGGTTGCGCGGCATCCAGTCGGCCGACGACAGGTAGAGCCGCGCGTCGCGGTTGGGCAGCGCCTTGCCGTTGGCGAAGGCGACGACGCGCGAATGTTCGAGGAAGCGGCCGACGATGCTCTTGACCCGGATATTTTCCGACAGGCCCGGCACGCCCGGCCGGAGGCAGCAGATGCCGCGCACCACCAGGTCGATCTGCACGCCGGCCTGCGAGGCGCGGTAGAGGGCGTCGATCATCGGCCCGTCGACCAGGGAGTTCACCTTGGCCCAGATCTGCGCCGGCCGGCCGGCCCGGGCGTTGGCGATTTCGGTGTCGATATGCTCCAGCAGCCTCTGGCGCAGGTCGATCGGCGCCACGGCGAGCTTCTGCATCGGCTCGGGCCGGGCATAGCCGGTCATGTAGTTGAACAGGTGCGCCGCGTCGCGGGTCAGCACCGGATCGCAGGTGAAGAAGGAAAGGTCGGTGTAGCTGCGCGCGGTGATCGGATGGTAGTTGCCGGTGCCGTAATGCGCATAGCGGGCGAGGCCGTGGCCCTCGCGCCGCACGACCAGCGAGACCTTGGCATGGGTCTTGAGGTCGATGAAGCCGTAGACGACCTGGGCGCCGGCGCGTTCGAGGTTGCGCGCCCAGCGGATGTTGGCCTCCTCGTCGAAGCGCGCCTTGAGTTCGACCAGCGCGGTGACGCTCTTGCCCGCCTCGGCGGCCTCGGCCAGCGCGTCGACGATCGGCGAGTCCGTGCTGGTCCGGTAGAGCGTCTGCTTGATCGCGACGACGGAGGGATCGCGCGCCGCCTGGCGCAGGAATTGCACGACGACGTCGAAGCTCTCATAGGGATGGTGGACGAGGATGTCCTTGGCCCGGACCGCGGCGAAACAGTCGCCGCCGAAGTCCCGGATCCGTTCGGGCGAGCGCGGGTTGTAGGGCTCGAACAGCAGGTCGGTCCGCGCGTTATCGATCAGCTGGCTGACGTCGGCGAAGCCGAGCAGGCCGTCGATCTCGAAGACGTCGTCTTCCGGAACCTCCAGCTCCTTGACCACGAAATGGCGCAGGCTCTCCGGCATGGCGGCGTCGACCGACAGATGGATGACATGGCCGCGCCGGCGCCGCTTCAGCACGGTCTCGAACAGGGCGACCAGGTCTTCGGCCTCCTCCTCGATCTCGATGTCGCTGTCGCGGATGACCCGGAACAGGCCGCGCGCCTGGACCTCGAAATCCGGGAACAGGTGGTGCAGCATCAGCCCGACCAGGTCTTCCAGGGTGATATGGCGCGCCGCCTTGCCGGGCAGCCTGATGAAGCGCGGCAGCTGGTCGGTCAGGCGGACCAGTGCATAGAGCGATTCGTCGGCGTCCGGCCGCGCCAGTTCGAGCGCAATCGACAGGCCCAGGTTCGGGATGAAGGGGAAGGGATGCGCCGGATCGACCGCGATCGGCGTGAGGACCGGGAACACCTGTTCCATGAAATGGTCGTCAAGCCAGGCCAGGTCGGCAGCGTCGAGCGCCTGCGGATCGACCACGTCGATGCCGTGCCGGGCGAGGTCCGCCCTGAGGCGCCGCCAGGCCGCAAGCTGCGAATCGATCAGGTCGCCGCCGCGCGCGTAGATCGCCCGCAACTGTTCGGCCGGCGAGAGGCCGTCCTGGCTCGGCGCGGTCACGCCGGCCTCGACCTGCCCCTTCAGCCCGGCGACCCGGACCATGTAGAATTCGTCCAGATTGCTCGCCGAAATGGACAGGAAGCGCAGACGCTCGAGCAACGGGTGGTCGGTATTGTCGGCCTCTTCCATGACCCGCTCGTTGAAGGCGAGCCAGGAAAGCTCCCGGTTGATGAACCGTTTCGGATCGGTCAGCGAAACGCCGGCATCGTCCGAAGGCTCCGGCCCGGATTCGCCAATCTGGGAGTCGGCGATCTGGGCGTCGCTGTCCTGTAACGGGGCGATCCGGTCGTCCATGGGGTGTCCGCGTCGTTATCGGCCCTCGGGCCTTCGCACAATCCCAATATAGTGCAGTTTTTCGGGAGAACATAATGGCCGGACCAGACGCCAACCGCCGGATACTGATTTTGCGGCACGCCAAGTCCGACTGGGCCGCCGGTTACGGGTCCGATTTCGACCGTCCGCTGAACGCCCGGGGCCGCCGGGCCGCCGCTCTCATGGGGGCCTGGCTGGCCGAGGAAACCCCGGTGCCCGGCCTCGTCCTGTGCTCGGCCGCGCGGCGCGCCGCGGAGACCTGGACGATCGTCGCCCGGCAATGGCCCGAGGCGCCCGACCCGGTGCTCGACGAAGCCCTGTATCTCGCCGAAACCGGCGACCTGCTGCAGCGCCTGCGGTCGCTGGACGACGGCGTGGCGACGGTCTGCCTGGTCGGCCATCATCCGGGGTTCGACGGCCTGGCGATCCTGCTGGCGGCGGACCGGGCGGCGCGCGGAGTCGCCGAGATGCGCGCCAAGTTTCCGACCGCCGCCGTGGCCGACCTGGCGTTCGAAGGAGCGTGGCCGGCCCTCGGCCCCGGCAAGGCGACGCTGCTGCGCTTCGTCCGCCCGAAGGATCTGGTGTAGCCCGGAATTTGTGCACGGGATGGCGCGCGGAATTGGCCCCCGATTTGTAGGGGAGGGTTTGAAACCCTCCCCTACGCCGATAGCGTAAGGTCAGATTAAGGTTACCGACTAATCTTTTGTTTTCAAATGTAATTTCAATCCGACAACCGCAAAGCAGCCATAGCCCGCCGCGATCGCGAAGGGCCAGAGCACGAGGCCGATCACGGTGAACCAGAAGCCGGCCGCGACCGCGATCAGGATGCCGCCGGCGCGCAGCCAGCCCGCCGCGGCGAGCAGCTTCAGGCCGCCCCACGCGCCGGCCGCGCCATAGGCCAGCCAGACCGCCAGCCCGGCCCAGCCCGATACGCCGCCTTCGAGATGGGGCTCGGCGGGCAGGCCGGCGACCGTCGCCGCTGCGAACACCGCCTCGCCCAGGAACAGCAGCCTCAGTCCGTCGAGAACCGCGGCGTTCCCACCGGCATCGTCCCCCAAATTTGCCCGGGCCGCCGACCGGCGCATCAGCAGGAGCGTGCCGAGCCGGCAGACCGTCGCGACCACCATCAGGGCCAGCGCGGAGCCGAACAGGTCCGGGGCCAGGAAGGCGAGCAGGGTCAGGAGCGCGGCGAGCGCGGCGGCGATGGCAATGGTCATGGACCGGCGGCGGCCTTCCCGTTCCGCTGCGCCGGCCGGGCCGAATCGCGGATGATGTCCCCGTTCATGTCCCCTTTGATGTCCGGGCCATCTCGCGCGAGCCGATGATCAGGCCGATGCCGTGGCAGACCCAGCCGCCCAGCACGATCGCGCCGGCCAGCAGCAGGAACAGGCCGGTCGCCCCGGCGATTCCGCCCATCGACAGCACGTTGCCGGCGAAGGCGAGGATCATGCCGGCGAGATAGACGATGCCGATCGCCTTCCAGAGCCGCGAGCCGACATGGTTGCCGAACCCGATCGCCGCGATAGCGAACCAGATCCAGGCCATGACGGTCGCCAGGCCGGTGATCGCCGACAGCGTGTCGAACGATCCGGCACCGCCGCCCGGCGCCGCGCCCGCCCCGCCGAACAGGAACAGGACCAGGTTGACGGCCATGAGGATCATGATGGTCATGATCGGCGTGTCGGCCCGGCGGTAGCCGAAGGCGTGAAACAGGCCCCTGGTCGTCCAGTAGACGAAGATCATGATGGCGAGATAAAGGACGATCGCCATCGAGAAGGTCGACGTGAACGCCGCGGGGTCCGGATTTTCCTGACCGGCCATTTTCACCATGGTCCCGGCGAGGACGAAGCCCATGACCATAACGGCGACGATCAGGAAAAAGACCATGACCCCGCCGATCCGCACCATATTCGCCGACATGTCGCCCTCGTCCTGTCGCCACCCCTCCGCGAATCCGGCTGGGATTTTGCGGCAATACTAACCCGATTCGCCCAATCCGCCCAACGGGCGCGCCGTTTCGGTAGTTTCTTAGTTTGACTATTCGTATCGGCCGGAGTCGATCCCCTATCGGTCATTTCGACCGAAGCCCCGGATTCATCCGGGGCGGAGCGGAGAAATTTTTCATCGGCGGAGCAAGGTCCAAAGTATTGTATTGGAAAGATTTCTCCATTCCGCGGCTGCGCCGCTCCAGTCGAAATGACGGGGAGGAAACGGGTTTAATCCGGCGCCGTAAATCGAACTGAGACACGATCGCCGCTTCTACAGCGTCGACATCGCCTCGCCGCCGTCGACGACGATATTCTGGCCGGTGACGTAGCCGGCATGGACCGAAGCGAGGAAGGCGCACATGGCGCCGAACTCCGCCGGATCGCCGACCCGGCCGGAGGGATTGCCGTCGTAGCGGCCTTGCATCTCCTCGTCGAACGGGATCGCCTTGCGCTCGGCCATCGCCGCCACGTTCGCGCGCAGCCGGTCGGTATCGAACGGCCCCGGCAGCACGTTGTTGATCGTGACGTTGTGCTTCACCGTCTCGCGCGCCAGCCCGGCGATGAAGCCGGTGAGGCCGGCCCGGGCGCCGTTCGACAGGCCGAGGCCGGGCAAGGGCTTCTTCACGGCGTAGGAGGTGATGTTGAGGATCCGGCCGAAGCGCCGTTCGATCATCGGGTCGAGGACCGCCCGGATGAGCAGGATCGGCGCGATCATGTTGGCGTTGCAGGCCTCCGCCCAGTCGCCATAGCCCCATTCGCGGAAATCGCCGGCCGGCGGGCCGCCGGCGTTGTTGATCAGGATGTCCGGCTCCGGGCAGGCTGCGAGCGCCGCCGCCCTGCCCTCTTCGGTCGCGATGTCGCCCGGCGCCGGCGTCACCGCCTGGCCGGCCGCGGCGGAAATCTCTGCCGCGGTGAGTTCGAGATCGGCCGCGGTGCGCGCGGTGATCGTTACGCGGGCGCCCTCGCGGGCCAGCGCTTCGGCGCAGGCGCGGCCCAGCCCCTTGCTCGCCGCGCAGACCAGCGCGGTCCTGCCCTCAAGACCCAGATCCATGCTTCTCTCCCCCGTCGAAGGCCGCGGGCCGCCCGGCCCCGGCGCTCCGGTTCAACACTTCCGCGGCCAGGTCCCGGCCGATCCGGCGCCGCCGTTCCAGCGCCAGCCGGTCGATCCGGTCGACGAAGGACCGGATGGCCGGGAAGGACCGTTCGATGCGCGGCAGGACATAACCCGCCAGTTCGGGCTGGACCGCGAGCTGGCGGTCGCCGAACTGCTTGCGCATGACGGCTTCGAGCAGCCCGTCGTCCGGCAGCGCGATCCCGGCCGCCGGCAGCGCCGCGATGCGCGAGCGCAGGTCCGGCAGTCCGATGCGCCACGCACCCGGAACGGCGCGCGCGGTCATGAGAAGGCTGCCGCCGGCCAAGCGGACGGCGTTGTAGAGATGGAGCAGGGCTTCCTGCCATGCCGGCACCGCAGCCAGCCGCATGTCGATATCCTCCAGCAGCAGGGCGCCGCCCCGCTCCGCCAGCTCCCGGCCCGCTTCCAGGTCGAGCGCGCCGTCGCCTGGCGCGGCGGCGCCGCTGGCCGCGCGCCAGACCGCTGCGAGATGGGATTTTCCGCAGCCCTCGGGGCCGTGCAGGATCAGCCCGGCACCCGGCCAATCGGGCCAGCGGTCGACCCAGCCGACGGCCAGCGCGTTGCATTCGGCAACGGCGAAATCCTCGCGCGCCAGCGCCGGCCGGAACGGAAGGTCGAGGGTGAGCTGGCGCGGCCCTGAGATGGCCGGGGCGGTGTCCGGGCCGGCATCCCGGACAGAATCCGGGGCTTTCATTGTTCCCCTTCGCCGTCGGGCGTCCCGCCGCTGTCCCGCACCCGTTCGCCCAGCACCCAGACGGTCTTCGCTTTCCGTCCCGTCCCGCGCTCCTGCTGCAGCAGCAGGCCGAACGCCGGCAGCCGGACGGCCAGGTCATCCGCATTGCCCCGGTGCGTCAGCGCCAGCCGCGCCTCGCCCCTGGAAAACGCGATCACCCGGTGGCCGGTCACGGAGGGTGCCGCAACGAGGTTTTCGCGCACCCGGACCCAGGCGGCGAGATCGTCGAACCGGAGCACCACCCGTGTGGTCGCGACCGGCCCGTCCGGGACGATGACCCGGTCCTTCCAGCGCTCCTGAAGCCAGGCGTCGAGGGCAGCCGCCGCGTCCGTCATCGCCGTCGCGCCGGCGGCGGTAATCGGCTCCAGTTCCTCGATGTCGCCGCTGCGCAGGTTGAACAGGGCGGCCACGACCGTCAGCCCGCCGTCTTCGATCTGCTTCTCACCGCCCTCTTCGGCCTGCTCCCCCGCGCCCGCTTCGCCGCTCTCCCCTGCGCGTTCCTCAGTGCCTTCTTCGCCGTCCTCCGGGGCCACTTCCGGGGCGCCCTCTCCGGCGTCCGCGCTGCCGGCAGCGGCGACGGCGATCAGAACCTGCTTCGCCCCGTAGGCGCCGGCAATCGCCGTCAAGCGTTCCGCGTCCCGTTCGCTTGCATGGGCGGCGTCGATCGTCTGCAGGTCCTTCAGGTTGCCTTCGGGCAGGACGACCGGAACCAGGCCGGGCTCCCGTTCGGCCGACAGCCAGGCGTCGCGCCACGGGTTCGGATCGTCCCACAGGATTGCGCCGCTCTCGTCGCGCCAGACCGGCAGGACAAGCACCGGATCGCTGCGCCGCGACGACCAGGCGATTCCCTCGCTCTTCAGGAACGCGCCGACCGTCCCGGGCCGGAAGAGGTAGCTGAGCGCGCCGTCGAAAGAGCGCCCGTCTTTTATTTTCCGCCGCTTTGCGCGCACGACTTCCAGGCCGCGGACCATCGCGCGCGCTTGCTCCGGCGGCACCGGGGGAAGGAATTCGTGGTCCCGGGCCGAGGTCAGCCGGCGCAGCAGCCGGTCGAGCGCCGCCGGCGCGCTGTTCAGCGCCGCGTCGCGCCGGGCGTCCCCGGCGGTTTTGCCCTTGCCTTTTGCCGGCACGTCGCGGACCCAGAAGATGGATTCTTCCGCGGCCGCCGGTCCCGCAACCGGAGCGGTCGCGAGCAGGACGGCGGCCGCCGCAAGGGCGGCGGTGCGGAACAGGCGCACGGACGGGCGGGACGGGTTCATCGGCGGCGGACTCGGAAAACGGGATTGCCCGGAAGCGGGATTGAGAAGCGGGATTGATCTGGGCCGGCGAGCCCGCCTAAACCTAAGCTGAAATCGAAACCGGGGAAACCGCCGTCATCGCTGCAAATCGATACCCCGAAAATCGATACCCCGCGAACCGATACGGGGAGGCCGGAGTCGACGTCGCGGCCGGCGACCGGCTGGTCGAACGGATCGCGCCGCTGGCCCAAGCGACCGCGCGGCGCGGCACGATGGGCGGGATCGGCGGCTTCGGCGGCCTGTTCGATCTCGCCGAAGCCGGCTATCGCGATCCGGTCCTGGTCGCGGCGACCGACGGCGTCGGCACCAAGCTGCGCATCGCCATCGAGACCGGCCGCCACGCCACGATCGGCATCGACCTCGTCGCCATGTGCGTCAACGACCTGGTCGTCAGCGGCGCCGAGCCGCTGTTCTTCCTGGACTATTTCGGCGCCGGGAAACTGGAGCCCGAGGTTGCCGCCGAAGTCGTCGCCGGGATCGCCGAGGGATGCCGGCTGGCCGGGTGCGGCCTGATCGGCGGCGAGACCGCGGAACTGCCCGGCCTCTACGCCCGCGGCGACTACGATCTGGCCGGCTTCGCGGTCGGCGCCGTGGAGCGCGAACGATTGCTGACCGGCGAATCGGTCGCGCCGGGCGACATCGTGCTCGGCCTGGTGTCGGACGGAATCCATGCCAACGGCTTCTCGCTGGTCCGGATGCTGTGCGCCGAAGCCGGCCTCGGCTGGAGCGATCCGGCGCCGTTCGATTTGTCCCGCCCGCTCGGGGACGCGCTGCTGACGCCGACCCGGATCTACGTCCGCAGCTGCCTGGCCGCGGCCCGGGACTCCGGAGCGGGCGGCGGCGTGAAGGCGCTGGCGCACATCACCGGCGGCGGGCTGACCGGGAACATCCCGCGCGTCCTGCCGCCCGGCCTGGGCGTCGACCTCGACGGCGGCGCCTGGACCGTCCCCCCGGTGTTCGGCTGGCTCCGGGAGGCCGGCCGGCTCGATCCGGCCGAGATGGCGCAGACCTTCAACTGCGGCCTCGGCATGATCGCGATCGTCGCGCCGGACGCGGCTGCCGGGGCCGAGGCGGTGCTCCACAGCCACGGCGAAACGGCGATGCGGGTCGGTACGGTCGTGGCGCGCGACCCGGCCGCGCCGGCGGTGCGGATCGCCGGGTGGGAGGACGAATGACGCGCCTGAAGACCGGCGTGCTGATTTCCGGCCGCGGCTCCAACATGGCGGCGCTCGCCGAAGCCTGCGCCGACCCCGGCTTTCCGGCGGAAATCGTGCTCGTCCTGTCCAACGAACCGGGCGCGGCGGGCCTCGGCCGGGCGCGGGACATCGGCATCCCGGCGGCGGCCGTCGACCACCGCGCCTTCCCGGACCGCGCCGCCTTCGACGCCGCCCTCACGGCCCGGCTCGAGGCCGCCGGAGCCGAATTCGTCTGTCTTGCCGGTTTCATGCGCTTGCTCACCGCCGGCTTCGTCGAGCGGTGGCGCGACCGGCTGCTCAACATCCACCCGTCGCTGCTGCCGGCGTTCCGGGGGCTGGACACCCACGAACGCGCGCTGGCGGCGGGCGTCCTGCTGCACGGCTGCACGGTCCATTTCGTGCGGCCCGACCTGGACGACGGGCCGATCGTCATGCAGGCGGCGGTCCCGGTGCTGCCCGGCGATACGGCGGAAAGCCTGGCGGCCCGCGTGCTCGAACAGGAACACCGCATCTATCCGGCCGCCCTGCGCCTGGTGGCCGAACGCGCCGCGGCGGTCGACGGCGAACGGATCGTCTGGCGCGCCGGCTGGCGTTGCGAAGGACAGCTGGTCAATCCGCCCCTGCCCTGAGCGAATACAGTATCGTGCAGCGAACGGCGCCCGACCGGGGGTTGGCAGACCGGCCGATGCTTGTGTATAGAGCGCTTCCGAAGGGAATTCCCGATATGCGGGACGTGCGGGGAGGCATGCGGCATGGCTGACAACTTCGGCGAAGGCACGGCATTCTACGAAGAGCACCGCAAGGCGTGGGGCTACTTCACGAAATGGGGCCTGCGCATCGTCATCCTGAGCGCCATCGCCACCGCCCTCGCCTTCTGGCTCGAAGCCTGAATGCGCCGGAACGGGCGGCGGGCCGGCGCAGGTCCGTAACGCCAAGGCCGCCCGGAGAGGCGGCCTTTTTCGTTTCGAGACAGGGCGCTGGCCCAAAATCTTCAGACCTATCTAAGTCGGTTTGCGAACGAGCGTAACAGCATCCGGCAGGCATTGTAGGGGAGGGTTTCAAACCCTCCCCTACCGCTGATTCAACGTACTTTAGCCGACGATCTCGACGTCGCTGAAGAAGAAGCGGATTTCCGTCGCCGCTGTTTCCGGCGCGTCGGAGCCGTGGACGGAGTTGCGCTCGATATTCTCGGCGAACGATTTGCGGATCGTGCCGTCGGCGGCCTCGGCCGGGTTGGTCGCGCCCATGACGTCGCGGTAGCGCGCGATCGCGTCCGCGCCCTCCAGCACCTGGACGACGACCGGCCCGGAGGTCATGAAGGCGACCAGGTCGGTGTAGAAGGGCCGTTCGGCGTGAACGGCGTAGAAGCCCTTCGCCTGCTCTTCGGTCATGCGGATGCGGCGCTGGGCGACGATGCGCAGGCCGGCCTCCTCGATCATCGCGTTGATGGCGCCGGTCAGGTTGCGCGCCGTGGCGTCGGGCTTGACGATCGAGAAGGTCCGTTCGAGGGCCATGGCGCGGCTGCTCCGTCGATTGAGATTGGGGAAGGGGGACGGTCGGGAAAAGTGCCGCCGGGTATAGGAATCGCCCGCGCCTGCGTCCATGCGACGGGATGGCGGCGGGGCCCTACCCCTTCTTCTCCCAGCCGCGCTCGGCCTGCTGCCAGTAGGTGAGGGTGTGGCCGGCGTCCTTCCAGGCCGTCCATTGCGTTCGGGCGTGGGCGACGGCGGCCTCGTCGCGGCCGTCGAACAGGGCGAAGCAGCGGGCGTAGTCGCCGAGCGCGCCGGACTCCGCACCGTCGGTCAGGAACAGGAAGGCCGCGCCGTTGGGGTTGTCGTCGCCGACGGTGAGCCAGACCGGCTGCTTCTCCGCGTTGCCGTCGGCCGCCGTGCCGTGGGGCAGGAAGCTGTCGTTGCGGTTGGACGGCCCCCAGCGCCACAGGGCGTCATCGAGATGCTTCACCCGTTCTTCCGACCCGGCCTTCACCACCGCCCGCTCGCCGCGCTCCAGCGTCTTGACCAGCAGTTGCGGCAGCGCGGCCTCCAGCGGCGTGCGCAGCAGATGGTAGAAGCCGATTTCGGTCATATGTCCGGCGCCGCTCCCCTGCGCGTCTCTGTAGGGGAGGGTTTGAAACCCTCCCCTACACCACGTAGTGCTGCCCTACCCCTCGTAATGCTCCGCCACCAGGCGGTCGAGCAACTGCACGCCGAAGCCGGTGCCGCCCTTGGGCACGGTCGGCCTGTCCTTCTTGCTCCAGGTCACGCCGGCGATGTCGAGATGGGCCCAGGGCACGTCGTTGACGAAGCGCTGCAGGAACTGCGCCGCCGTGATGCTGCCGGCGCCGCGCCCGCCGATATTCTTCACGTCCGCGGCGTCGCTGGTCAGCAGCTTGTCGTAGGCCTCGCCCAGCGGCATGCGCCAGGCCGGCTCGCCGGCCGCCTTGCCGGCCGCCGCGATCCGGTCGGCCAGCTCGTCGTTGTTGGCGAACAGGCCGCAATTCTCGTTGCCCAGCGCGATGATGATCGCGCCGGTCAGCGTCGCCAGGTCAATCATGAATTTCGGCTTGAAGCGGTCCTGGGTGTACCAGAGCGCATCGGCCAGCACGAGCCGGCCCTCGGCGTCGGTGTTGAGCACCTCGACGGTCTGGCCCGACATGGAGGTCACGATGTCGCCGGGCCGCTGGGCCGCGCCGGAGGGCATGTTCTCGACCAGCCCGGCGACGCCGACGGCGTTGCACTTCGCCTTGCGCCCGGCCAGCGCCTTCATCAGGCCGATGACGACGCCGGAGCCGCCCATGTCCCACTTCATGTCTTCCATGCCGGCGGCTGGCTTGATCGAGATGCCGCCGGTATCGAAGGTGACGCCCTTGCCGACGAAGGCGACCGGCTGGTCCTTCTCGCCGCCGCCTTTCCACTGCATGACCAGCAGCTTGGATTCGCGCACGCTGCCCTGGCCGACGCCGAGCAGCGAGCCCATGCCGAGGTCGCGCATGGCGTCCTCGCCCAGCACCTCGACCTCGACGCCGAGATCGCGCAGGGCCTCGCCCTGGGCCGCCAGGGTTTCCGGGTACATGACGTTGGGCGGCTCCGAAACCAGGTCGCGGGTCAGGAACACGCCGTCGGCCAGCCTGTCCAGCGGCTTGAACGCCTTGCGCGCCGCCGCGGCGTCGGGCCCGCCGACGGTCAGGCCGGAGAGCGTCGGTTTCTGCTCGGCCTTCTCCTTGGTGCGGTAGCGGTCGAAGCGGTAGCTGCGCAGCCGGGCGCCGAAGCCGGCCCGCGCCGCCGCTTCGGCGCCGCCGATCTTGCCGCCCTCGACCGGATCGAGCAGCAGGACCGCGGATTTCGCACCGGCGCCGTTCAGGGCCGCGACCGCGCGCCCGCCGGCATTCTGCGCCGCCAGGCCGTCGAATTCCGCTGCCTTGCCCAGGCCGAGCACGACCACCCGGTCCCAGCGGCCGTCGCCGGGGCTGGGCAGGACCAGCGCATCGCCGCCGCCGCCCTTGAAGCGGCTGGCCGCCACGGCGCGCGAGACGGCGCCGTCCAGCGCCTTGTCCGCGGCTGCGGCCGAGGCGGACAGCGTCTTGTCCTTCAGGGCGAAGACGACCAGGGAACCATCCTTCGGCAAATCGAGCTTGCTGAAACGGATTTTCATGCGCGTAAACCTGTCAAAGCGAAATGTGGGGCCGGCCGCTCCTTACTTAATCGGCCCGTCGCCGCTGCGCAATCGACGGGGTTGCCCGGGTTGTGAGTCAGCTTGACTTTTCGTGTCGGCCGGAGTCGATCCCCTGTCCGTCATTTCGACCGGAGCCCCGGATTCATCCGGGGCGGAGCGGAGAAATCTTTCACGCGCGGAGCCGGGTCCGAAGCGCCGTACCGGAAAGATTTCTCCACTACGCGCCTGGCGGCGCTCCGGTCGAAATGACAGGGAAAGTATGGGTTTAGTCCGGCGCCGTAAGTCAAACTGACTCACTACCGGTTGTTGCCCACACTGTCGCCCCGGACGAAGCGCAGCGGAGATCCGAGGCCCAGAGCCACCGGCGCGGACCTTCGGGTCGGCCCCTTCGACAAGCTCAGGACAGGCTCTGGACCCCGGCTCGGCCTACGGCCGGCCGGGGTGACACAACGGTGTGTTGGCGCGATATTGGGTTGGGCTACATACCAAGAGGCGATACCGGGGAATCCGATGCCCAAAGCCGAACCCATCCATCCGGGCGAACATCTGGCGGAATTTCTCGAAGAACTCGGGATCAGCCAGTACCGCCTCGCGACGGCGATCCGGGTGCCGCCGCGCCGGATCAACGAGATCGTTCACGGCCGCCGCGGCGTGACGGCGGATACGGCGCTGCGCGTCGGCAAGGCGCTCGGCACGTCTCCCGAATTCTGGCTCAATCTCCAACGGATGTACGATCTGGACGTGGCCAGAAATTCGACCGACGTCGAGGGTATCGAACCGCTTGTGACGGCGGCCTGACTGCCGCTACCTTCCGGGCCCGCAACAGGGAGTTCGCGTGCCATGTTCGATCCCGACGCCGTCGCCGCCATCGACATCCACACCCATGCCGAAGAGCCGTGCGGCACCCATGCGGACGACGGCTACGCCGAGTTCCAGGCAGGGATGCAAAAGTATTTCCGGACCGGGCGCGAATGGCCGCCGGCGATCGACGAGACCGCGGCCTATTTCCGCGAACGCAACATCGGCGCGGTGATCTTCGCCGTCGATTGCGAGCGCGAGACCGGTTTCCGGCGCTACGACAACGAGCAGATCGCGGAGGAGGCCGCAAAGCATTCGGATATCCTGATCCCCTTCGCCAGCATCGACCCGGCCAAGGGCAAACTGGGCGCCCGCGAGGCGCGCCGGCTGGTCGAGCATTTCGGCATGCGCGGCTTCAAGTTCCACCCGACCATGCAGGGCTTCTACCCGAACGACCGCAGCGCCTATGTGCTCTACGAGGCGATCGCCGAGGCCGGCGTACCGGCGCTGTTCCATACCGGGCAGACCGGGGTCGGCGCCGGCATGCCGGGCGGCATGGGCATGAAGCTGAAATACTCCAACCCGATGTATCTGGACGATGTCGCGGCGGATTTCCCGGAGATGACCATCGTCCTCGCCCATCCCTCCTTCCCGTGGCAGGAGGAGGCGCTCTCCGTCGCGACCCACAAGCCCAACGTCTATATCGATCTCTCGGGCTGGTCGCCGAAATATTTTCCGCCGATCCTGGTGCGCTACGCCAATTCGCTCCTGCGCCACAAGGTGCTGTTCGGCTCCGACTGGCCGGCCATCACGCCGGACCGCTGGCTTGCGGATTTCGAAACCCTGAACATAAAGCCGGAAGTTAAGCCGCTGATTTTGAAAGAGAATGCGCGGAAGGTTCTGGGGATTTAGGCGGCGCACGCGACGACAACGGACAACCGGAGCCATGACGGCAGTGCCCGACCTCCCCGAACTCACCGTCTATATCGACGTCAAGAGCCCCTATGCCTATCTCGCCATGGAGCCGACCCGGGCGCTGGCGGCGGACTTCGGCATCGAGCCGGTCTGGAAGCCCTACACGCTGGAAATCCCGGATTTCCTGGGCGCGGTTAGGACCCGCAACGACCATCAGTGGCGCAGGGTCCGCTACGCCTACATGGACGTCAGGCGGATCGCCAACACGCGCGGGCTGACCGTTTACGGCCCGCAGAAAATCTTCGACAGTTCCGTCGTCCATATCGGCATGCTGCGCGCCCAGGACCACGGCCGCTTCGATCCCTACATAGACCGCGTGTTCCTGCGCTTCTGGAAGCGCGAACTGGAGATCGAGGAGCCGGCCGCGGTCGCCGGGGTGCTGGAGGAAGCCGGCGTGCCGTCGGCCGGCTTCGCCGAATGGGCGCAGGGCGAGGGCCGCCGGCGCCACGACGCGCTGTGCCGGGAGGCCGAGGCGCTCGGCGTGTTCGGCGTGCCGACCTTCGTGTTCCGGGACGAGCTGTTCTGGGGCAGCGAGCGCCTCGACATGCTGCGCGCGCGGATCGAGGAGACGCTGGCGGCGTAGGTGCCTTGCAAGGCTTGCCCGCGCGGCGGCGCCTGCTCTATGGAAGGCGCGCCACGGCCCGGCCGGGGCGCAACGAAAAGGGAGGAAACGCCAGATGACCGTCCGGTCGCTCGAAGACAAGATCCGGTCGATCGGCAACCCGGTCGACATGCTGCGCAACGCCGCCGCGGGCCCGTACCAGTTTCCGATCCAGTCCGAGTTTTCCAACTGGCGCGACGAGCAGGAGGCCTGGCGCCGGACCGCCGTCCTGTTCGACCAGTCGTTCCACATGACGGATCTCTACGTCGAGGGGCCCGATACCCGCCGGCTGGTCGAGCACATCACCGCCAACGCGGCGACCAACTGGCGCCGCAACGTCGCCAAGCAGTTCGTCGCCTGCACGCCGAGCGGCTATTTCGTCGGCGACGCGATCCTGTTCATCCTCGAGGAGGACCGGGTCAACATCGTGAACAAGCCGATCACGCGCAACTGGGTCGTCTATCATGCGGAACAGGGCGGGTTCGACGTCGAGATGACCACCGACGACCGGGCGCTCGACAACCGGGGCCGCCGGCTGGGCTACCGCTTCGAGGTGCAGGGCCCGAACGCCTGGGCACTCCTCGAAAAGGTCAACGGCGGCCCGATCGAAGGCATCAAGTTCTTCCGCATGGGCGAGATCAATATTGCAGGGCGCCCGGTCCGCGCGCTGCGCCACGGCATGGCCGGCGAGGCCGGGCTGGAGCTGTTCGGCCCGTTCGACGACCACGGCCTCGTCCGGGACACGCTGCTGGAAGCGGGGCAGGAATTCGGGCTGCTGCCGGCCGGATCGCGGACCTACTCGACCGTCGCGCACGAAAGCGGCTGGTTCCCCTCGCCGATGCCGGCGATCTATTCCGGCGACGATCTCAAGCCTTACCGGGAATGGCTGCCGGCCGACGGTTTCGAGGCCTCGATCTCGCTCGGCGGCAGCCTCGTCAGCGCAAATATCGAGGACTACTACCTGACGCCGTACGACCTCGGATACGGCCATATCGTGAAGTTCGACCACGACTATGTCGGCCGCAGCGCGTTGGAGGCGATGCAGGACCGCCCCCACAAGCGCAAGATGACGCTGCGCTGGAACAAGGACGACGTGGTGCGCGTCTTCGCCAGCCTGTTCAACGAAGGCGACCGGTTCAAGTATCTGGATATCCCGGCCTCGCACTACGCCACCCTGCCCTACGATCTGGTGACCCACGAGGGGCGGCCCGCCGGCATTTCCCACTACCCGGTCTACAGCTCCAACGTGCGCGACTGGATCTCGCTGGCGCTGCTCGACGAAAGCGCAGCGCAGCCCGGCACGGAGGTATCGGTGCTGTGGGGCGAGCCCGACGGCGGCACCGCCAAGCCGACCGTCGAGCGCCACATCCAGACCGAGGTCCGCGCCACGGTCGAGCCCTGCCCGATCTCCCTGACCGCTCGGACGGACTACCGGGCCTAGCCGGCAGGAACCGCGATTGCCGTTGCCTGCCGCAGGTCTTTCGGACGGGTTCAGATAACGGGCAATTCGGGTGCGGCGCGAACGGTAAGCAATTCTGCGCCTCCGGACCGCACGACGACGTTTTCCTCGTGCACCATCATGAGCCCGTCGCCGTAGCCGAGCGAAGGCTCCAGAGTAAGCACCATGTTTTCCTCTATCGCGGTATCGTCGAACGCGGCGTGGGAGGGCCATTCGGTCAGTTGCATTCCCAGGCCGTGTCCGAGACGCCCGACATCCCCGGCCCCGTCGTCCATTTCGGCGATCACCGACCGCATGGCGTTGTAGATATCGCGACAGGTCCGGCCCGGCCGGACGGTCTCGATCCCGGCTTCCGTTGCACGCCACAAGGTGTCATAGGCGCGGCGCGACAGGTCATCGCTTCGGCCGATGGCAAAATTCCGGTCGAAGTCGCAGTAATAGCCGTCCCACGTCGATCCGGTATCCAGCATCAGGATATCGCCGGTCCGGAGCGGACATCGGGACGGCGGGGAAATGATGTCCCGATAACCGCCCTGCCCGGCCGAACCGACCAGGTACGGCACATCGTCGGCCCCGAGCGCAAGCGCTTTGCGCTTGAAGGACCGGAAGACTTCCGCCAGTTCACGCCCGTTTCGGGCGAAGTCGGGAACACTTGCAAAGGTGGCCGACCCGATGGCGCAAACATGCGCGAGCTTCTCGATTTCTGCAGGCGACTTCACCATGCGCAGAGCGCGGACGATCCCGGTCGCGTCGACGATCTCAAGCCCGGGAAGGGCTGCGATCAGCCGCTCCCAATCGCCCAGCGGCATCCTGAGCGATGTTTCAGGCCCCTTCGGCACCCCGATCCGCTCCTTTCCCGAGGCCAGGGGACACAGCAGATCGAGCAGCAGGCCAATGCCGTCGTCTTCGGGATTCGGGGCGCTCCAGGTCCGGATATCCTCTATCCAGGTTTTCCGCATCAGGATCGCGCCGATTTCCGGGACGATGGCGATCGGTTTGCCCTTCGCGGGCACGAACAGGAACCATGGCCGTGTCGGGCTTTGCCAGAACTGCGTCTGGAATCCGCTGAAGTAGCGGATCTCCGCTTCGGTCGTCAGCAACAGCCCTCCCAGTCCCTGCCCGGCCATCAACACCTGTGCCTTGCCGGTGCGGCCTGCGAATTCGCTTTCCGGGAAACCGCGTTCGGGCGCCTCAGTCTCCATCCCGCTCCCCCATCATCCTGTCGAATACTGCCCGGTCGGTGACGCCTTCCGTACCGATCAGCAGCACTCGCGAGCACCCGTCCAGTCCCAGCTTCTCTGAGAAATCAGGGTCCTGCCTCGCGACGATCAGCGCGGCGAGTCCGGCGACTGCGCTTTCGCCGGCCTCCACCATCGGATCGCCTGCGAAGGGTTTCGCCAGGAGACGAACGGCCGGAGCGACGACCGAATCCGGAATCGTCAGGAAGTCCGAAGCCTCTTCGGCCAGAATCTCCCAGGCAAGCGCGGACGGTTCGCCGCAGGACAGGCCCGCCATGACTGTTTCCCTGGCAATCGCAACGGAGGTCGCCCTGCCGGCGCGGGCGCTTTCGAACAGGCAGGCGGCCAATGCCGGCTCCACGATTATCGACCGGGGCGCACGATCGCCCCAGTGCTGGCGTAGCGCCGCGATAACGCCGGCAGCAAACCCGCCAACGCCGCCCTGAAGGAACATGTGGGTCGGCGCCTCGTCGAGCGCATCGCAAATCTCCTGAGCCATCACGCCATAGCCTGACATTACGTCCCGCGGCGGCCCGGAATAGCCGGACCAGGACGTATCCGAGACGACAAACCAGCCGTTTTTGGCGGCCTCCTGTCTGGCCAGCGCCACCGATGCGTCGTAGTCGCCCCTTATGCGGATTACGTCGGCTCCGAAATCGCGTATCGCTGCAGCCCGGCCTTCGCTCACCCCCGCATGGATGTAGATTCGGCAGGACGCGCCGAAGCGTCGGCAACCCCAGGCCAGGGCCCTGCCATGATTGCCGTCGGTGGCCGCGACCAGCTTCATTCCTGCGCATTCGGTCGCGTATTTCCCGGCCCGGATGTCCGAAAGGGTCACGTCACGGCCGGTCCTGGAGGAGATTTCGCGCTGCAGAAGACGTTGGGCCGCGTAGGCCCCGCCCAGGGCCTTGAAACTGCCCAGCCCGAAACGGGGTCCTTCATCCTTGTAGATGACTGCGCTTACCCCGAGTCGCCCCGCGAGTTCGGGAAACCGGACCAGGGGTGTCGGCAAGTAGCCTTCCCACCCGGCGATCTCCGCCCGGGCCATCGCGAAATCCCGTGCTGTCAGGACCCGCCGGGCGGTATCGCCACCGCACATCCTCGAGGCGATGTGCCCGAGGCCGGCGGTCGGAAAGGATTCGAACATCGGATTGCCCGTTACAAAGCGAGGCGATCGCAAACAACTCCGCCTATAACTCGATAAACCCCGGCGGCATACGGCGAATTCCCGTCCGAATGGCGGACGCATGGGACATCGGACTGCCCCGCCCGAACCCCGGACGGCCGAAAATACTGGCCCGCCGACGGACGATCCCGTATGCGTCGCCGGGATCGCCGCCGCCACGAGGCCGCATTCCCGGTTCCGAACACCGCCCCCTGACCTGCCTGCCGTGACCTGCCTGCCGTGACCTGCCTGCCGTGACCTGCCTGCTATGACCTACGCGCCGCCCGCCAGCGCCCTGCCGGCCGAAGCGCCGCCGCAGCGCCGGTACGACGTCGTGATCGTCGGCGGCGCGATGTATGGCTCGTCGATCGCCTGGTGGCTCGTGCGCAACCCGGATTTCGACGGTTCCGTCCTCGTCGTGGAGCGCAACCCGACTTACGAGTTTACATCAACGGCGCATACCAACTCCTGCATGCGGCAGCAGTTTTCCAGCGCGGCAAACATCCGCGTTTCCCAGTTTGCGGCCGAGTTCGTGAAGAATTTCCGCCACTGGATGGACGACGATCCGCGGGTGCCCGACGTCGCTATCGTCAGTACCGGCTATCTGTATCTGGCCGACAACGAGAGCTTCGCGGCGGCGCTGCGCGAGGCGCAAAAGATCCAGGCGGCCAGCGGCGCCGGCACCCGGCACATGACCCGGGCGGAGATCGCCGCCGAATACCCGTTCTACAATCTCGACGACATCGTCGCCGCCAACCACAACCCGGTCGACGAAGGGTTCTTCGAGGGTGCGACCCTGTTCGAATGGTGGCGGCGCACTGCGCGCGAACGCGGCGCGGACTATGTCGCCAACGAGGTCGTCGCCATGACGCTGAACCCGGCCGGCACGGCGGTCGACAGCGTGACGCTGAAATCCGGCGAGGAGATCGCCTGCGGCACGGTGGTCAACGCCTCAGGACCGCGGGCGGCGCGGACTGCCCGCATGGCCGGGATCGCAGACCTGCCGGTCGAGCCGCGCAAGCGCTACAGCTACGTCTTCGCCGCGGAAAAGCCCGTCGACCGGCCGATGCCGCTGACCATCAACCCGTCCGGCGTGCATGTCCGCTCGGACGGCGCCAACTATCTCGCCGGCTGCGCGCCGGACCCCGACGCCGATCCGCCGGTCGATCCGGACGACTTCGTCCAGGACCATTCCCTGTGGGAACGCAAGGTCTGGCCGGCGCTGATGGCCCGGATCCCGCAGTTCGACGCGCTGCGGCTGCTCAACTCATGGGCCGGCCACTACGCGTACAACACCTTCGACCACAACGCGATTCTCGGGCCGCACACCGAGGTCGCCAATTTCATCTTCGCCAACGGCTTTACCGGCCACGGCTTCCAGCAGTCGCCGGCGATGGGCCGGGGCACGGCGGAATGGATCCTCTACGGCGAATTCCGCGCCCTCGACCTCGGCCCCTTCCTCTACCGCCGCATTCCCGAAGGCCGCCCGTTCGTCGAAAGCGCGGTGATCTAGGGCGCAGCATCGGCCCGGCGCCGTAGGGGAGGGTTTGAAACCCTCCCCTACAGAGACCCTGCGCGACATCCGGTTTCGGCGATATCCTCCCGCCGTGCCGGCGGGCCGGAAACCGGCGCCCGCCGCCTACCGCTTGCCCTCGCGCTCCAGCTTGCGGCGGATCTGGCGCCATTTGCGCAGCGCCCGGCGGTGCTGCCGGTAGGTCTTCGAGAAGACATGGCCGCCGGTGCCGTCGGCGACGAAGTAGAGCTCGTCATGGGCCATCGGCCGGACCGCGGCCTCGATCGCCTTGCGGCCAGGATTGGCGATCGGCGTCGGCGGCAGGCCGAAATGGACATAGGTGTTCCACCGATGCGGCGTCTTCAGGTCCTTGCGCAGCAGCCGGCGGCCGAGCGACGTCTTGCCCCCGGTCAGGCCGTAGATCACCGTCGGGTCGGTCTCCAGCCTCATGCCCCGGCGCAGCCGGTTGACAAAGACGCCGGCGATGCGCGCCCGCTCGCCCGGCTTGCCGGTCTCCTTCTCCACGATCGACGCCAGGACCAGGGCTTCGCCCTTCCAGCGCAGCGGCAGGTTCGGGGCACGCTCCGCCCAGGCCCGGTCCAGCGCCTCGGTCATCGCCGCCTGCATGCGCAGGACGATCGCGTCGCGCGCCTCGCCCCTGGCGAACAGGTAGGTGTCCGGCATCAGGGCGCCTTCGGCGGGCTTCAGCGTGATCGGGCCGGTCAGGTCCGCCGTCCGGCGGATGCGCTCCAAAGTCTGCCAGGTCGTCAGGCCTTCGGGAATCGTCAGGCGGCGCAGCACCGTCCGCCCGGCGATGACGATGCCCAGCGCCACGCGCTGGCTGACCCGGGGCGGAAAGCGGTATTCGCCCGCCTTGATCCGCCGGTCGGCGCCAAGGATCTGCGCCCAGATCCGGAACAGGGCAGGGTCGCGGATCACGCCGGCCTGCGTCATCTCGCGGATCACATGGTCCAGGCCGACGCCCTTCGGCACGTCGATGGACGCCGCCGCCGGCAGCGGACCGTCGCGCGTGAAGGCATGGAAGGCGTAGCCGACCGCCGCCGCCGCCAGAAGGATCGACAGCGCGAGGATGGCAACAGCCCATTTCAGGTAGCGCTCCATGCCTTCCCGCCTGGCGGCTGTTCGCTCCCGGGACCTCCGAAACTAGGGTGCGGCGGCGAAGAGCAGGGACGCGTTGGTGCCGCCGAAGCCGAAGGAGTTCGACAGGGCGTGGCGGATCGGCCGCTCCTTCGCCTCATGGGCCGCCAGGTCGATATCGCAGCCGTCGGACGGATTGTCGAGATTGAGCGTCGGCGGGGCCACCTGGTGCTTCAGGGCCAGGACGGAAAAGATCGCCTCGACGCTGCCGGCGGCGCCCAGCAGATGGCCGATCGCCGACTTGGTCGACGACATGGTCAGCGCGTAGGAATGGTCGCCGAACAGCCGCTTGACCGCGCCCAGCTCGATCTCGTCGCCGAGCGGCGTCGAGGTGCCGTGGGCGTTGACATAGTCGATATCGTCCAGGTTCAGCTTTGCCCGGCGCACGGCGTTGCGCATGGACCGGAAGCCGCCGTCGCCGTCCTCGGCCGGCGCCGTGATGTGATAGGCGTCGCCCGACAGGCCGTAGCCGACGATTTCGGCATGGATGTCGGCGCCGCGCCGCCGCGCATGCTCGTATTCCTCGAGGAGGACAATGCCGGCGCCCTCGCCCATCACAAAGCCGTCGCGGTCCCGGTCCCACGGCCGCGAGGCGCGCACGGGCTCGTCGTTGAAGCCGGTCGACATGGCCCGGGCGGCGCAGAACCCGGCCATGCCCAGGCGGCACACGGCGGCCTCGGTGCCGCCGGCGACCATCACGTCGGCGTCGTCGAGCATGATCAGCCGCGCCGCATCGCCGATTGCATGCGCCCCGGTCGAGCAGGCCGTGACCACGGAATGGTTCGGCCCCTTGAAGCCGTATTTGATCGAAACGTGGCCCGAGGCCTCGTTGATCAGCGCCGAGGGGATGAAAAAGGGCGAAATGCGCCGCGGTCCGCGCTCGTGCAGCACGATCGAACCGTCGTAGATCGTCTCGAGCCCGCCGATGCCCGAGCCGATGAGGACGCCGGCGCGGTCGCGGTCCTCCTCGGTCTCGGCGGTCCATCCGGCATCGGCGATCGCCTGTTCCGCCGCTGCGATGGCGTAGACGATAAAATTGTCGATCTTTCTGAGGTCCTTGCGCGGAATCGTGTCTTCGGCGGCGAAGGGCGTCACATAGTCCGGGCCGCTGCCCGGCGCCTCGCCGAGGTCCGGGCGCGGCACCTGGCCGGCGACCCGGCACGGCAGGTCGGACACGTCGAAGCGCGTGACCGCCCGGATGCCGGAGCGGCCGCTGACGAGATTGTCCCAAGTCTCCGCGACCGTCACGCCGAGCGGCGTGGTCAGGCCGATGCCGGTGACGACGACGCGCCTCATTTACCGAATCTCCCGGAACGGCAGGCCCGGTCGGAACACGTAAACGCGCCCGGCGCCGGAGCGGCGGGAGCGGGATTTTTCCGAAGTTTGACGGGCATCCGCCGGGCCCCTTCGGCGCATCGGGGGGCGGCGCAGGGTTTCATTTCCGGATCGGGCCCGGATCAGGACTTCATTTCGGCAATGAAGTCGATGGCGTCCTTGACGGTCGTGATCTTCTCGGCGGCATCGTCGGGAATTTCGATGTCGAACTCTTCTTCGAACGCCATGACGAGTTCGACCGTGTCGAGGCTGTCCGCGCCGAGATCGTCGATGAAGCTTGCATCCTCGGACACCTTGGCCTCGTCGACGCCCAGATGTTCGACAACGATACTCTTCACGCGATCCGCAACGTCGCTCATGGGACTCTTTCCTTGAAACGTTTCCGATTGCCCGGTGCCGGGCGGAACCTGTGCAACGGGCGCCCGGACCGGAAGGCTCCGACATGCGCGCCCGGAAATGCGCGTTGGGGCAACCGCCCGCCACGCGCCTTTTGACGCGGAAATTGCAGCCGTTCCGAACCGGCGGCCGACCAGCCATCCGGCTCGTTCCGGCAATCCGTTATCACAGTCCGTTATCACAGGGCGGCGGCGTTGACCAGCGGCCCCATGATGCGGCGCCGGGGGCTTGCAGGGCGGCCGGCTCGCGTGCCGGAATCGAAATCGATCCAAAATCCATGTGACAATAAGTCCATGCCAAAAAAAATATTTGTATGTGGCAAAAATCACACAATTTCGCCGAAATTCTGCTACAAAGGGTGGCCAGACACATTGCATATGACCTCCGTCATCTCCCCCAACAGTGTGTCTGACACCGAAGACTCGGGGCCCCGCCGGAACGCCGGCGGGGCTTTTTCTTGCCCGAACCGCCGCGATTCTCCGCCGAACCGGCGGCCGAGACACTGCCGGTCCTTGGCGCCGGGACCGCAATACCCATATCCGTTTTCGAGACCCGCCTCCGGATTTCCCGCATGAGCCGTCCGATCCGAACCGCCTCCCGCCTGCTGCTCGCCGCCCTGGCCGCGCCGTTCCTCGCCTTACCGTTTCTGGGGGCCGCACCGGCGCTGGCCCAATCCTTCGACTCCAGCGTGGGCCCGCTCAGGGTCGTGACCGTCGCCCGCGGCCTGGAGCATCCCTGGTCGCTGGCCTTCCTGCCCTCCGGCCGGATGCTGGTCACCGAACGGCCCGGGCGGCTGCGCATCGTCACGCGCAACGGCGGGCTCGGGGCGCCGGTCCGCGGCGTGCCCCGGGTCGTGGCGCGCGGCCAGGGCGGACTGCTCGACGTCGTGACCGATACGGATTTCGCCCGCAACCGGACGATCTTCCTCTCCTATTCCGAACCGGGCGCCGGCGGCGCCGGGACCGCCGTGGCGCGCGCCCGGCTCGACGGCAACCGGCTCGCCGATCTGAAAGTCATCTTCCGCATGGTGCCGAAATCGGGCGGCGGCCGGCATTTCGGCTCGCGCATCGTCATCGCGCGTGACGGCACCCTCTTCGTCACCCTGGGCGAGCGCGGCGAACGGCGGCGCACCCAGGACACCAGCATCCACCGCGGCCAGGTGATCCGCATCGGCAAGGACGGATCGGTCCCGCGGGACAATCCCTTCGTCGGCCGCACGGGGTTCCGCCCGGAGATCTGGTCCTACGGCCATCGCAATCCGCAGGGCGCGGCGCTCCATCCGGCGACCGGCCGGCTCTGGATTCACGAGCATGGCGCGCGCGGCGGCGACGAGGTGAACGTGCCGGAGCCCGGCCGCAACTACGGCTGGCCGGTCATCGCCTACGGCCGCCACTACTGGGGCACCAGGATCGGCGAGGGCACCCACAAGCCCGGGCTCGAACAGCCGGTCCACTACTGGGACCCGTCGATCGCGCCGTCCGGCCTCGCTTTCGTCACCGGCCCGGTGTTCGAGTCGTGGCGCGGCGACATGCTGGTCGGCGCGCTCAGCTTCCGGATGCTAGTCCGGCTCCGTTTCGACGGCACGCGCCTGGTGCGCGAGGAACGGCTTCTCGAAGAACTCGACGAACGGATCCGCGATGTCCGGATCGGCCCGCGCGGCTATATCTGGCTGCTGACGGACAGCGACGACGGCCGGGTGCTCCGGCTGGAGCCGGCGCGCTGAGAACACGTCGGCCAGGCGCATTGCAGGCCGGCTACGGCGCAGCCGGCTCGCTGTAGTTCACGCAGATTTTCGTGCTGTCCGCAACGGAAAGCGGATCGCCCGTCAGGCCGCAGCGGTGAACGTCCGGTGCGAAGCTGTTGCGGCAGAAATGCGTGCAATCGGTGCATACGCCGTAATCGAGACCGCCGCTCTTGGCCTGAAGGCAATCGACGACGCGGTCCAGGAACCGGCTGGCCTCGTCCAGCTCGTCGCCGAGCGCGCCGGCAACCGATGCGACGCAATGCAGCGGATCGTTCTCCAGCGCCGCATTGCCTTCGCCGGTCAGTTCGAGCAGGACCGCCCGCCTGTCGCGGCCGTTGGTTGCGCGGCCGATCATCCCCTTGGCTTCAAGCGCCTTGATGGTCTGCGACATCGTCCCGCGCGTGGTGCCGAGATAATCGCTGATTGCCGTGGGTGTGCGCGAATAGCGGTTGGCGCGCCCGAGATAGCGCAGAACCGCCCATTGCGCCGGGTTGAGGCCGTCGGAGAATTGCAGGCAATGGACCGCCCGGCCGAGCCGGTCGACCAGGCTCGTCATGCGGTCGACGGATGGATCGCCGCCGGGTTTGCCGTCGCCGTCCGTACAAGGATCGCAGCCGTTGGCGGCGCCTCCGTTGGAGGCCGGCGCAGATCGGTGGGAAGCCTGGGCAGACGGCATGCCGGTCATGGGTCCGAAACTAGGAACCGGCAATTCAATGTCGAGTCGATAATTTTGGGCTTGTAATTTTATTGCGCATAATATATTGTCGAGTCGAAATCACCTGAAAACCCGGGAAATGGGAAAGGTTGCGGTAGCCCCATGGCTTACGCAGACTCTGCGGCAACGGAACGGAGCAATCGGCGCTATATCTCGGCGGCGATGGATGCGCCCGTTCTGGAGCGGGAATACGAAGTGGAGCTCGCCCGGCGCTGGAACGACGAGCGCGACGAGCGGGCCATGCACGAGATCGTCGAGGCGCACGCCCGCCTCGTCGTGCGGATCGCCGCCGGCTTCCGGTCCAGCGGCCTGCCGATGGCCGACCTCATGCAGGAAGGCAATATCGGCCTGATGGAGGCGGTCGAGCGCTTTGACCACGAGCGCGAGGTGCGCTTCTCGACCTATGCCTCCTGGTGGATCGTCGCGTCGATCCAGAACTACATCCTGCGCAATTCCTCGATAGTGCGCGCGGCGACGACGCCGAAGCAGCGCCGGCTGTTCTTCAACCTGCGCCGGCTGCGCGCCCAGCTCAGCACCGGCTTCGACGGCCAGTTGACGACCGACGAGAGGCAGATCATCGCCGACAAGCTGGACGTCACGGTGGCCGACGTCGAGCGGATGGAACTGCACCTCACCCGCCCGGACCAGTCGCTCAACGCGGTGATCGGCCTGGAGGATGACGGCGCCCAGTTCCAGGATCTGCTCGAGGACACCGGCCCCGGCCCGGAAGAGCTCGCCGCCAACGCCAGCGGCCGGCGCACGCGGAAGAGGTGGCTGGAAAGCGCGCTCGACAAGCTGACGCCGCGCGAGCGGCGCATCATCGTCCGCCGCTTTCTCGAAGAGGACAAGAGCACCCTTGCCGAGATCGGCGTCGAGTTCGGCGTGAGCAAGGAACGGATCCGCCAGATCGAGAGCCGGGCGCTGCAGAAGATGCACGCCTCGCTGGCCCAGATGGGCGGCTCGCCGAAAGACCTGTTCGACAGCTGAACGCCAGTCCCGCCCTGCCGGCTGCCGCACGGCGCCCGGCGGGGCGGGCGCTGTCGCCGGCCTTGCGGCGGCGGTGCGCCCCGTTCCGCCTCCCCTCCCCCTTCCACCATTGACACATAACCTCGTAGGTCACCGGTAAACGCGCGGGATTGACGGGACGGCGCAAATACCCGATCTTGTTGCCTGCCTTAAGGCTATCGCTATATCTTGATGGCCTGCGTATTCGGAGAATGGAAATGAGACGATTCAAGCGCGTCGCGCCGGTCCTCGCACTGGTAATCGCCGGCGGTCTGCTGAGCGCCTGCGACAACAAGGAGGCGCTGGACAAGCTGGCCAGCAAGATCGAGGCGACGAAGGGCGAGATCGCCGCGGCCACCAAGGGCCTGGGAGACCGGCTCAAGACGGGCATGGCGAACCTCGACGCCAAGATCGCTGCCGCCACGGGCAAGGCGGACAAGGCAGCCACTGCGGCTGCGGCCAACGCCGCCGCGGCCGCCGCCAATGCCGGCAGGGCGGGCGCGCTCGACGATGCCACGAAGGCGCTCGGCACCGGGCTCGACGAGGTCAAGGCCCAGCTCGGCGCTTCGAGCAAGGCCCTTGGCGCCTCGGTCGACAAGGTATCGGCCGAGGTCGGCGCGCTCACGGCGGCGGTCAAGTCGCTGGGCGCGGCGGTCGAAAAGAACGAGGCCGGGGTCGGCGCGGTCGATGGCGCCGCCAAATCCCTGGCCGCCGCCGTCGGGAAGGTCGAAGCCCAGGTCGCAGCGGTCGGAAAGGCGACGAATTCCCTGAATGCGGCGCTCGAAAAGATCCAGGCCCAGGTCGGCAGCGTCGGCGACAGCGCCATGGCCGAAGCGAAGAAAGCAGCGGCGCAGCGGCAGGCGCGGGCGAAGAGCGTCGACGATGCCCTGAAGACGATGGCCGGCCAGCTGGCCGAGGCCGAGAACCGCGCCGCCCAGGCGGCCCGGGACGCTGCGGCCGGTGCGGCGCAATCCGCCGCCGATCTGAAACAGCAGATCGACGCGCTGGCGGCGCGCCTCGCCGCGGCCGAAGACAAGCTGAAGGCGCCGGCGCAGAACTAGGATCGGGCCATGCCCGCTTCCGGCCGGGCGGCGGCTGAAACCCGCCCGGACTGGCCGGGCTACTATGCGGCCACCGCCGATCGTCCGCCGCGCCGGACAACGCTGACGGCGCTCGCCGCACGCCGCGGCGGGTCCGGCCCGGATTCCGCGCTCGCGGTCGACCTCGGCTGCGGCGGCGGCCGCGATACCGCTGCGCTGCTGGACGCCGGGCTCACGGTGCTGGCCCTCGACAAGGCGCCGGAGGCGGGCGCGGCGCTGCAGGCCCGTTTTCCGGCGGCCTGGAGCCGGGGGCAACTGACCTTTCGCCGGGCCGATCTGTCGGCCGCGGACCTGGGTCTGCCGCCGTCCGGCCTCGTCAACGCCAGCTTCTGCCTGCCGCTGTGCCCGCCGGACCGCTTCGATGGCCTGTGGGTGCAGATTGCGCGGGCCGTCGTCCCCGGCGGGCTGTTCGCCGGCCATCTCTACGGTCCGAACGACAGCTGGGCGCGGCGCGGCGACGGCCTGACGATCCACGCCCGCAGCGATGTCGACGCGCGGTTCGCCGGCTGGGACGTGCTGCTGATCGACGAAGAGGAGACCGATTCGATCACGCCCAGGGGCGAGGCCAAGCACTGGCATGTTTTCCACATCGTCGCCCGCAAGCCGGCCTGACATGCGTCCGGCGCCGATCCGAAACGAGCGCGACGGCCGGGCCATGTGGCGCCTCGTCCTGCCGCTCGCTTTCCTGATGGGCCTGGTGGGCGTCGCCGCCGCGGAACCGGCTCTCGCAAAATGCCGGAAGGGCGGATGCTGGGGCGCCGTCGCGTTCAGCCGGCTGACCGGATACTGGGTCTATTCGATGAACCACCCGGACAGGATCTCGGCGCGCAGCCGCGCATGGCTGATGTGCGAGAAGCGCTGTACGAACGTCGTGACGGTGAAGAACGGCTGCCTGGCCCTGTTCGTGACGCCGAAGGGCCGCTACGCCATCGCGGACGGCCCGACGGCGGACAAGGCGACCGCCGCGTCCCGCCGGAATTGCCGGGCCAAACACGCCAAATGCCTGTTCCGCATCGCCCGGTGCACGGCGGATTTCGAGGAACTGAAACGCCGGGCCATCGAAAAAGACCGCAAACAGGACGAACGGCGCCCGCTCGTCGCACCCAAAAAACCGCCGCCCGCGCAGGTCGAAGAACTGAAGCTCTAGCGCAATTCCGAAACGAAATCGCCCGCTGGCTTTCACCGGCGGGCGATGGCTGTAACGCCGCTCCGGTTTCCCGGAACGGCAAGGCTGAAAATTCAGGCCTGCTGCAGGTTTACGGCTTTCGGGCCGCGCGTGTCCTGCTGGGTTTCGAACTGGATCTTTTGCCCTTCCGAAAGCTGGCCGAGGCCGGCGCGCTCCACGGCGGTGATGTGGACGAACACGTCCTTGCCGCCGCCGTCGGGCTGGATGAAGCCGTAGCCTTTGGTGGTGTTGAAGAACTTCACGGTACCGGTTTGCATTCTTGCGTACTCACTTCGTTGTTGTGGCGGCCGGACGTGCCGGCCGCCGGATCCGCCGCTGCGGCGGAACGATCCCTTCCATAGGCCCGGTCGGTTCAGGTTTGTGACCGGACGGGCCGTCGAAGGGCAGGAACGACTCGGTCAATCTTCCGGAAGGCCTTCGAACGGAACGATACGGGTGGCCGGAATGCACGCCCGAACCGTCGGTAAAAAAGTCGACCAGCAGGCTGTCGTATGCCGTCGGCCCGGAAATGGGATGCTTTTCCGCCGAGGGCAAGCACCTTTTCTCCCCGCCGTGCATCGGCGGCGTGCTTACGATCCCGCGAAAATCCGGTCGATCGCCACACCGTCGGCCTTCAGGCAGTTCGCCGGATCGCGCAGCCCGTCCCAGTCGCAGGGCGCATCGGTCGTGCGCCGGAGCAGGTCGATCAGGTGTTCGCCGCTGTCCGCCGCCTCCCGGCACGCCGCCTTGACGAGGGCCTGGGCCTCGGCGCGCGGCATGTGGGCGGAGAGCGCATAGCTGGCCGCTTCCGCGAGCAGCAGCCCGTTCGACGCCTCCAGGTTGGCGCGCATCCGTTCGGGCCGGACGACCAGCCGGTCGAGCATGGTGTCGGCGGTGCGCAGCGCGCCGCCCGTCGCGGCCAGCATGGGCGGCAGGAGCATCCACTCCGCGGTCCAGCCCGGCCCGCCGCGTTCGTGTTCCTGGGGCGCGGCCTGGAAAACGCCCGCCAGTTGCGTTGCAGTGTAAGCCGCCAGCGTCATCAGGGTTTCCGCGGCGATCGGGTTGGCCTTCTGCGGCAGGGTGCTCGAGCCGCCGCCGGCGCTGTCGGCCAGTTCGCCGACCTCGGTCATCGCCATCAGGGACACGTCGCGGCCGATCTTGCCCAGGCTGCCGGCGACGAGGGCGAGCCAGGACGCCAGTTCGCCGATGCCGTCGCGCGCGACATGGCTGTTCGCCGGCGCCGGCGCGAGGCCGAGTTCGTCCGCCAGCGCGTCGGCGACGGCGAACCCGTCCGGACCGAGCGCCGAGAGATTGCCCGCCGCGCCGCCGAACTGGACCTGGAGGACCCGCGGGCGCATCTGTTCGAGCCGCGCGCGATGCGCGATCAGCGGCTGCGCCCAGCGCGCCGCCTTGAGGCCGAAGCTGATCGGCAGGGCCTGCTGCGACCGGGTCCGGCCGGCCATCGGGGTCGCCCGGTGGGCGTCGGTAAGCTCTTTCAGTTTCGCGACGATGCTCGCGAGCCGCCGGTCGGCGATCTCCAGCACCGCCCGGGCCTGGAGCAGGAAGCCGGTGTCGATAATGTCCTGGCTGGTCGCGCCCCAATGGACGTAAGTCGCCGCCTCGCCGCCGACATGGCGGCGCAGTTGCGCGACGAATTCCACGGTCGGGACGCCGGTGACGGCGGCATCGGCGCCGATGGCATCGAAATCGGCGCTGAAGTCTTCGAGAGCCTCGCAGATCCGCGCGGCCGCGTCCGGCGGAATGATCCCGAGCCGCCCCTGCACCGCCGCCAGCGCCGCCTCGACCCGCACCATGGCCGTCAGGGCCGCCGCGTCGGTGAGCGCGGCGTTGACCGCCGGGTCCGAAAGCAGCGGCCCGATCAGGCGCGAGGCAAAGGGGCCGACCGTCACGGAACCGGGCAGCGCGGCGGCGCGTCAGACATCGAAGAACACCGTCTCGCCGTCGCCCTGGAGGCGGATGACGAAGCGGTAGACGGTCCGGCCACGGCTCTGCGCCCGTTCGGCGATCAGCGTCGGCCGGCGCGCGGCGTCGACCGCGCCGAGCACCGGATCGGCCGAGTTCGCCTCGGCTTCGTCGGAGAAGTAGAGCCTTGTATAGGCGTGGGAGAGCATGCCGCGGGCAAACACGCAGACGACGATGTGCGGCGCCTGCCAGGCATTGCCCAGGCCGGGCACCGGGCCGGGCTTGACCGTGTGGAACCGGAACGCGCCGTCCCTGTCCGTGCCCGTGCGGCCGAAGCCGAGGAAGCTGTCGTCGAGCGGCGCGTCCGCCCGGTCGTCCTCGGCGTGGCGGTAGCGGCCGGCGGCGTTGGCCTGCCAGATTTCGACCATGGAATCGGGCACCGGGTCGCCCTCCCCGTCCAGCACCCGGCCTTCGACGACGATATGCTCGCCGGCCGTATCCTCCGTCGCCAGCACGTTGGCCGTGTAGCCGGTATAGCGGATGCCGTCGGCAAGCTCCGGCGTCAGGCCGTAGAGGAAGAAGGGGCCGACGGTCTGGGATGCGGTCTGCTTTGCCATGCGGTGTTGCCCTACCCTTCCATCGGAGTCGCGTCGCGGCCGCGCAGGACGATGTCCCATTCGTAGCCGAGCGCCCATTCCGGCCGGGTGACCTCCATCGAGAAGTCCGCGACCAGGGCCTGCATCGCCTCCGGGCTCGGCGAGCCGTTGAAGATCGGGTCGAATTCGAGCAGCGGGTCGCCGGGAAAATACATCTGGGAGACCAGCCGGGTCGCAAAGCCGGGCCCGAACAGGGAGAAGTGGATATGGGCCGGCCGCCAGGCGTTATGGTGGTTGCCCCAGGGATAGGCGCCGGGCCTGACGGTGACGAAGCGGTAGCGCCCGTCGGCGTCGGTCACGGTGCGGCCGGCGCCGATGAAGTTCGGATCGAGCGGCGCATCGTGCTGGTCGACCTCGTGGATGTAGCGCCCGGCGGCGTTGGACTGCCAGATCTCGACCATCGTGTCCGGCACCGCCCGGCCGTTCTCGTCGAGCACCCGGCCGGTGACGATGATGCGCTCGCCCATCGGCTCGCCGTTGACCCGGGCGTTGACCGTCAGGTCGGCCTCGCCCTCCGGCGCAGCTTCGCGCCCGAAGGACGGCCCGGTCACTTCGGACAGGGTGTGCGGGATCGGCACGAGCGGTTGCTTCGGCGCGCGGAATTCGGTCGACGCGTAGGCCGGGTAGTCGTAGGCGGGATGCACGTCCCAGTCGCGGGCGCGGTAGGGCGCGGGATCGGCCATCATCGGTCTCCCTCTTCTTCTGCCATCTCGGCGAGCGTCCGCTTGGCGACGGCGAAGGCCCGGTTGGCCGCCGGCACGCCGGCATAGACGGCGACATGCATCAGCGCCTCGCGGATGTCTTCCGGCGTCGCGCCGGTGTTGCGGGTCGCGCGGACATGCATCGCCAGCTCCTCGTGATGGCCGAGCGCGCCGAGCAGCGCGAGGGTGAGCAGGCTGCGCGTCCGCCGGTCGAGCTGCGGATCGCTCCAGACGTCGCCCCAGGCGCGCGCGGTGATGTGGCGCTGGAAGCCGGCGTCGAACGGCGTGGCGCCGGCCGAGGCGCGGTCGACATGGGCGTCGCCGAGCACGGCGCGGCGGGTCGCCATGCCCTTTTCGAAAGCGTCGCCGCCCGGTTCAGCCACCGCCATGCTCCTGCATATAGCCGGCGATCGCATCGGCCAGGGCCGCCGGCTGCTCGATGCAGGGCAGATGGCCGGATTGCGGGATTTCCAGATAGCGCGCGCCGGGAATGGCGCCGGCCAGTTCCCTGTTCATGGCCGGTGTGGTCGCGCCGTCCTCGGCGCCGCAGATCACCAGGGTCGGTACGTCGATCTTCGCGCAATGGCTGCGCAGGTCGCCGTCCTTGAGCGCGTGGGAGACCCCGGCGTAGCCGGCCGCCGGCGTGTGGACCAGCATGGTGCGCCAGCCGGCGAAGGCGACCGGGTCCGTCTTCGGGAACCCGTCGGAGAACCAGCGTTGCAGAATGGCTTCGGCCATGCCCGCAATGCCGTCCGGGCCGAGGGCGTTGTCGATCCGCGCCTGCCACATGGCGTCGTCGCCGATCTTCGCCGCCGTGTCGCACAGGATCAGCGCCCGGACCTTGCCCGGATGGGCCTTGTGGAGCTGCTGCGCCGTCACCCCGCCGACCGAAAGCCCGCAGATCGTGGCGCGGTCGAAGCCGGCGGCGTTCATGACCCCGGCGAGGTCGTCGCCCAGCCGCTCGATGGCATAGCCCCCCTCGGGGCAGGATGTCAGCCCGTGGCCGCGGGTATCGTAGCGCAGGATGCGGTAGCGGCCGGACAGGCGGGCGGTCACGGCGTCCCAGGTCCGGAAGTCGGTGCCGAGCGAGTTGGAAAACACCAGCTTGGGCCCGTCGGCCGGCCCGTCGACCCGGTAATGGACGACGATGTCGTCGATTTTGGCGAACTGCAATCCGCCCGTCATGCCTTTACCTGTCATGCGTTTGCGGCCTCCCTACCTGCTTCCGTTTCCGGCGCCACCATAGCGGGATAGCCCCGGCCCCTTCAACTCGGCCCGCATGTCGCGGGTCAGTATACGATCAGACCGTTGGAAATCCGTCGGCCTCCTAAGGGCCGGGTTCAATTACCCCTCAGAAAACCGTGAACTCGCCAAAGCCGCTCAAGGCAGTGTATTCTACCTCCACTTAGTAATTCGCTCTCGGCGATCGGAACGGCTTGCCCATTAAGACCTATATTCTCGTAAATGCGTACGCCGTTTCCAATCTCTTGTCCAAGACGCTTAAGGTAGCCAAAACTCTCGCCATCACTACGTGCGGTAACGGCAACAATTCTCTCTTCAAGCTTATCCATCTCTGATCTCGAGATATTCCCAATTTCTTCTATGAGAACCAAATCACCATTTCGAATTACAGGGTACGCGCTGTCCTCAACAATACGCGCTACCGCTAAGTTTCGAGTAAGTGTATCACTGGACTCTACAACTACAGCTTCATCACGACCCACAACTGTCCGCGTATCGTACAGCACACCTATAATTGGCATTGCGCGAGTTGCGGTTGTAGGAACTAACATTGAAGGAGGTACGTTCTCCGATCCAGAGAGGTCCGAGACAAGTAGAGTCCGGGAAAGATCTTTGCGGTCTCGGTGAATGCGCCGCGCAAATGCCTTTCCTTGATACAACGCAATGGCAGTCTCTCCCTCTTCAGCTTCCCTTTCTAGTGAAACAATTGCAATCTGGCCCGGAAGTGCTAAAGTACCGAATGTAGAGCCGCGAATCACATATAATGCAATGTCGCCTAGAGAGCTTAATTGAAACTGCTCCTGATCTCTCTCGATTGCAAGAATATCGGAATTACTGCGCGCAGCCAATTCGCCGAGTACCGGAAGTTCCAAATTAGGCACAATCGCAGGCGCCGGGGCAACAGGTGCATCAGCGAGCATATGGCTGCGATCTTCGTTGGTCAATCGGCCAAGGAACCGCGCATAAGCGGCTGTACAGCTGCGTAGTATGCTATGAACACTTTCGTATTCTCTGTGAACGTCCGCCGCGTCTTGCGGCGTGATATTTACCAGTTGGTGATGGGCTTTGTTAATGATCTTGTAAAATATGTGTGAGTGGCGTAGCGCTTGGTGCGAGAGTAGCTTCTCAAACGGAGGCTCCTCGAACGGGCGTTCGCCCCCGTTGCGCGCATGGCGAAGCTGTCCCAGCAAATCTGCAAGCGTCGGAGAATGCAATACAAGCGGATCAGTTGCAAGAAGATTCCAAAGCCGATTCTCTATATCTACCCTGACGCATTCGACAAAATCTTGTGCTTTGGGAACATTGTTTTCGTCTTCTCGCCAACGGTCTCGTTTCTCGCGAATCTCTTCTACCGAGGGGCTAAGAGATGCTGTAAGTTTCGACGACGAAATTGGGTCGAGCCGTTGCGCCGTCCATGTCAGGCTATCTGACGCAGAAGAAGGCAGTTTATCTTGCACGGACGCAACGAAACGTACATCGTTTGAAGCAATCAGCGGGCGCATGCCGCGTTGTGGCATCTGTGGAAATACAGCTGCTAGATTTTCGCTGTTTATTGGATCGAAGTGTGTTTGTGGGTCGTCGAGCAGGAAGCTGCTGATACATCCCGAATGCTTACGAACGTGTTCCCAGAAGGCGAAGAGGAACGCCCAGATACAGGCCCGAAGGAGCGATGCATTCATTATTTGGTGTGCAGGTACCCGCATGTTGCCGATACCGGCACGCAGACCGAACTTACCGTCGTCGTCCGGTTCAAATCCCCCATAGGATGGTCCTCCCAGATAATGTGGTCGATAAATTTTGCCTAGCCAATTGCCTGTATCACGGTCAAGCATTTCGATGAGACCGGAAACGCGTTCGTAAACGAGTTCCGGAAATATCAGGTAGGGCTCGACCGCATCTGCGGCGCGACGTAATAGCGACAGTCGATACTCGTGCGTATTCCACTCCACTCGCACGGTTTCCAGATCTTCAATTTGCCGGATCAAAGAAATGATCGGCAGCGTATTTTGAGCGGCACGCCGTAAAGCCTTAATTTGTTCCCTACGCGGCGCTTGTTCCAGCTCCCTTTCCTTCTTGTCAAATTGCAGCGCTACATCTTCAGTCGATCGTTCGGCTACATCATCCGCAATCTTCACGGTACCGATATACTTGGACAAGAGCAATTTAAAAGCATCGCTAGCGTTTTCTCGATGCGCACGCATCATGAGAACACGGGCAATCGCAGTAACCCTTTTTTGCAACTTTCCTCCCGCCAGGAGGGTCGGCAAATTGCTTTCCACCGATCTAGGAACAACGGGCAGTTGGACCTCGCTAGTAACCAGTGCCCAAAGGGCACTTCCTTTTTCCTGCAATGGCCGTAGTCTACCTGAAAATGCCTCCTGTCCGAGCAGTTCTTCAACATAGCCCTTGTGGCATAAGGCTAGCAACGTACCAGGTAGTGCCATATCCGCATAACCGCGAACACTTACAGGAAGCGCATCCAAGAAAGCAGCCGATTCGTCTCGTTCCCATTCCTTAGAAGTTTTCGCAACGTCGCTATCAGTTCGACGACATTGGTCAAGCGCTGCTTTCACAGAGATATCAAGAAGGGCATCATCGGGGACGTTTTCGAGATCGGAGCCGCATATAGGACAGTTCGAGAAATCTTCATCCGGGTGACTTTCCCGATGCCACGATGCGACACGAGCATAGAGACGCCAGCGTACGGCCTGCCGCTCATCTTCCAGTCTACTGGAAAGCGCTTGGGCGCGACCACAAACATCTTGAATGGCATTCGCGGCAATGGCTGCGTCTTCGTCAGAAATTTGACCGATACCGGAAAGAGTACCTATGCTCGGTAACTGCTGTAGAGCTTTGCCACTGATCTGGACCGCCGCGTTGTCGAGTGCGCTGACCATCGAGTCGACTTCGCGCTGCGTCGAAAATTCAATCTTTTGTCCAAGAATTGTCTCTATATCATGAGACATAAGTAACTTCATTTCCTTCAACCGCGTCCGCGCCGCCGCTAGTGTCGACTGGCAATCGGCCATACTTTCGGAAGCGCTTTGATCTTCACTAACCTCGATCACTTCGCCAGGAAGCAGGATTTTCGGAAATTCTCCAAGGTCAGAATGCTCCTCCCAACCTTCTTTGAGCGTCTTATGTTGAATCTTGAATCGGTCGAATTTTTCGTCGCGCGCTTTTTCCTTTGCTTGTTTTTCCTTATCGCGGAGGCGGTTTAGCAGCCGTTCGGTACGGAGACCGAGTTCTTGCAACGGCTTGAGACCGGTGAGCTGTGAAACAGCTTGCGCAAGATCTGTTTTTTCGTCGAAACGCATGTGCGCGGCTACACCTGGCATAAGCGTTCCAGCTTCTATTGCGAGGGAAGGCAGACCGAGAAAATCGAGACCCTCGACCGGCACCGAAAATTTCTTTCCCGAGCGCTCTAGCCGGCGGGAGACACGGCACACCTCGCCGGAATTCTCTCGCCTAAAATCAAGCTGAACACGCGTATCGAGTTTGGGCATGTCGCCGAGCAACGAGAGGTCTTCGGCCGTTGGCACGGGAACAATAGGCGGTATTGCAATATCAGGATGCGCATCACCTCCTTCGTAGGTTTCTTCATCTTCAGTCGACCAATCAACGGGTATCGGTTGATGTACCTCGCGTGGCATGTGTTGAGAGCGGAGCGCCTTCCCAGTCAGGCACCAAACGATTGCGCTCAATAAGGCTGATTTCCCAGCGCCATTGAAGCCGCTTACCAGCGTAATCTCTTTGGTCAGATCAAAAATGAAATCCTCGGGGTCTTCGCCATTCGGTCCTATATGCCGATGCAATCCGCCGAATCGATGTATCGCGACCCGTTCAAGATGCCAGACTGGCTTTTCAGCCGCCGCAGCCTGTGGCTGAGCAATGGTCGTTGGTAGGTTATCTTCAAGCGCCTGAAGGAGGCTCTCGACTTCCGTAGACTGAACATTTTTCTTGCTAGGCCAAAGTTGACGATTGCGGTAATAGAATGCAAAGACCTTGCGCTTGTCGTCGGTGTCTAGACAAAAGTCTTCTTCCCTTGTCCGGTAAACCGGGGCTCCTGCCATCAGAAACTGAACGATTTCTTCTAGACTGTGGTCTTCCAAAAGGATTGGTTGAAACTGTTCTTCCATCGACATTGACTTACAGTTCCGCAAAGTAAGTATACATATACTCAACGCCTGCTCGACCAAAGGCCTCGACGTCGTGCAAGTCGCGCAGCTCATCGACAAACATCTGAAGGCTCACTCGTTTCGAGCCGCCGGGTTTTCCCATCGGGCGATGATGGCTCCAACCTTTTCAGTGCCGTCGCTGATGGAAGTCACTGGATTGCCTGCTTCGCTCATTGCGCGAACATAGCGGATGCGGCCCGCCGGGGAAGCCCCTGCTGCAATGCGCCCTCGCTTGGCCTTGAACAGTGCGGCCATCGGGCGGACAATGCAGATCGTTTCGCCGACCCATCTGGAGCAGAGAGCCGGCCATGAGCGATCCGGTGATCGACCGGCACAGCGATGCCCTGATCGTCGTCGACGTGCAGAAGGATTTCTGCCCGGGCGGCGCGCTCGCGGTCGACCGGGGCGATGCGATCGTGCCCGTCATCAACGCCCTGTCCGCCCGCTTCGCCCATGTCCTGCTGACCCAGGACTGGCATCCGCGCGACCACAAGAGCTTCGCCAGCAACCATCGCGGCGGCGCGCCCTTCGACACGGTGGAGATGCCCTACGGCGCCCAGACCCTGTGGCCCGACCACTGCGTCCAGGGCACCCGCGGCGCCGAGTTTCACGGCCATCTGGACGTCGCGCGGGCCGAGTTGATCATCCGCAAGGGTTTCCGAAGCGAAATAGACAGTTATTCGGCGTTCTTCGAGAATGACAGGAAGACACCGACGGGCCTGACCGGCTATCTGCGCGAGCGCGGCCTGAGCCGGCTGTTCTTCGCCGGCATCGCGACGGACGTCTGCGTCGCCTACTCGGCGCTCGACAGCCAAGCCCAGGGCTTCGATACCGTCGTCGTCGAGGACGCCTGCGCCGCCATCGACCGTGACGGTTCGCTCGACGCCGCCGTGAAACAGATGGCCATGCAGGGCGTCGCCCTGCTGCCCAGCGCCGCGATCCGGTAGGCCCCGACATGGATTTCTCGCTCTCCCGCGACCAGCTCGCGCTCCAGGCAAAGGCCCGCGAACTCGCCGAAGGCGTCTTCGCCGGCCGCGCTGCGGAGATCGACCGGACCGAAGCCTATCCGTGGAACAACGTCCGCGACATGACCGAGGCCGGCTTTTTCGGCATGACGATCCCCGAGGCCTATGGCGGCGGCGGGCGCAGCTACCTCGATACCGTGCTCGTCATCGAGGAGATGGCGAAGGTCTGCGGCCCGTCGGGCCGGATCGCCGTCGAGGCCAACATGGGCGCGATCGGCGCGATCATGGCCTATGGCAGCGAGGACCAGAAGAAGCTGGCCGCCGGCCTGGTGCTGGACGGCGACAAGCCGGCGATCTGCATCACCGAACCGGAGGCCGGCAGCGCGGCGACCGACATGACGACGCGGGCGGAGCTCAGGGGCAACCGCTATGTCGTCAACGGCATGAAGCACTGGATCACCGGCGGCGGCGTCTCGCGCCTGCACCTGATCTTCGCCCGGGTGTTCGACGCCGAAGGCGAGGACCAGGGCATCGGCGGCTTCATCGCGATCCGCGACGAGACGCCGGGCCTGCGCACCGGCCGGCGCGAACCGGCGATGGGCCTGCGCGGCATTCCCGAGACCGAGGTCCATTTCGAGGACATGGAGATCGCGCCGGACAGGATGGTGATCCCGCCGCGCGGCCTGCGCAAGGGCTTCGCCGACCTGATGAACGCCTACAACAGCCAGCGGGTCGGCGCCGGGACGGTCGCGCTCGGCCTCGCGGCCGGCGCCTATAACCGGGGGCTCGACTACGTCCAGCGCCGCGAACAGTTCGGCCGGCCGATCGCCGAGTTCCAGGGCCTGCAATGGATGCTCGCCGACATGAGCATCCGGCTCGACGCCGCCCGGCTCATGCTGTGGCGCGCCGCCGCCAGCGCGGAGACCAGCGGCACCGGCTTCCCGGACCCGACGGCCGCGGCCCAGTCCAAGGTCATGGCCGCCGACCTGGCGATCGAGGTCACCAACAACGCCCTGCAGCTGTGGGGCGCGGCCGGCTATTCGCGCAACAATCCGATGGAGCGCTACGTCCGCGACGCGCGCATGTTCGCCATCGCCGGCGGCACGGCGCAGATCCTGCGCACGCTGGTCGCCTCGCGCATCCTCGGCCGCAAGCTGCCCCAGACCCGCGACGGGTATCTGAGGCTCGCCGAAGCGGAAGCGAGGGAAGCCGCGGAGTAGTTCATTGCGCCGTGCCCCCGTCCCGCTGGCCGATATGATTCTCTACACCTCGCTGTCGCCCCGGACTTGATCCGGGGCCCAGAGTCGCCCGGCACGGCCCTACCCTACGGCCCTGGGCCCCGGATTAAATCCGGGGCGGCAAGATTGAGAATTCGTGAGCGTTCTCGATGTGCGGTCGTCACTCGCGTCCGCCAACCGATTTTTGCGCCCTGCCCCTACTCCGTCATCTGCCGGATTTCCGTCTCGATCAGGTTCCTGCGCTCGAGGGTCTGGTGGACCGGGCACTTGTCGGCGATTTCGCCCAGGCGGGCGCGCTGTTCTTCGTCGATATCGCCCCGGACCTCGATGGAGCGGCCGAGCCGGTCGATCTTGCCGGTCCGGGTCTCGCAGTCCGCGCAGTCTTTGGCGTGGATCTTGTCGTGGCGGACGCGGGTCGCGATCCGCTCGACCGGCCAGCCCTTGCGGTCGGCGTACATCCGGAGCGTCATGGTCGTGCAGGCGCCGAGCGCGGCGGCGAGATAGCCGTAGGGCGTCGGCCCGGTATCGGTGCCGCCGAAGGACTCCGGCTCGTCCGCCAGCAGGCGGTGCGCGCCGTTATCGACGATCTGGGCGAACTTGCCGGTCCCCGCCTCGTAGACGATCAGTTCGCCCGGTTCGGGCCGCAGGCGCCGCCGTTCCGCCGCCTCTGGCCTCGGCAGGTAGCGGGCCGCCCAGGACGCCAGCACGTCAGCGACATAGGCCGCGTCGGCGCGCCGGGTCAGCAGATGGTCGGCGTCGTCGAGCGATACGAAGCTCTTGGGATGCTTCGCGGCCTGGAAGATCGCGCCGGCATTCCCGATGCCGACGGTTGCATCGAGCGGCGCGTGGAACACGATCAGCGCCTTCTTCAGGGCAGCGATGCGCTCCGCCAGCCGCTGGCCCGCGATATCCTCCAGAAACTGCCGGCGGATCGTGAAGGTGCGGCCGGCCAGCCGGACCTCGGCCTCCCCGTCCGCCTCGATCCTCTCGATGTCCGCCCGGAAATTGTGCGCGACATGGGCCGGGTCGGCGGGCGCGCCGACCGTGGCGACCGCCCGGGCTTCGGGGATGTCCCCCGCCGCCGCCAGCACCGCCGCCCCGCCGAGGGAATGGCCGACCAGCAGGTCCGGCGCCCGCCGGTTGGCGCGCAGCCAGTCCGCCGCACGGACCAGGTCCTGCACGTTGGACGAGAAGTTGGTGTTGGCGAAATCGCCGCCGCTCGCGCCGAGGCCGGTGAAATCGAACCGGAGGACGGCGAACCCGCGTTCGGCGAGGCCGGCGCTGATCCGCGCGGCCGCGAAGACATCCTTCGAACAGGTGAAGCAGTGCGCGAACAGCGCATGGGCCCGCGGTTCGCCCTCCGGCAGGTCGAGCCGCGCCGCCAGCCTGGCGTTCTGCGAGCCTTCGAACTCGATCCGTTCGGTCCTGCCTGCACCGGTCCTGCCTGCCCCGGTTTCGTCCGTCATGGTCTGACACCTTGCGCCTTGCCGCTGCCGATAGACGGCATATGGTTGCCCGCCCGGCGATCGCCGCAGATTTTTCCCAAGCAGGGTTTCACATTGCTGTCAGGACGACACATCCGGCCCGGCCGGAAAGCCGAGCTGCTGGCGCGGGAAACCGGCTGGCACGGCTATTTCCGCCTCGACCTGCTGACCCTGCGCCATACCCGCCACGACGGCTCGATGAGCCCGGCGCTGGAGCGCGAGATGTTCGAGCGCGGCCATGCGGCGGGCGTGCTGCCCTACGATCCCGCGCGCGACGAGGTTCTCCTGATCGAGCAGTTCCGGCCCGGCCCGCTCGCCGCCGGCGACCCCGATCCGTGGCAGATCGAGATCGTCGCCGGCATGATCGACAAGGCGGGCGAGAGCGCGGAAGACGTGGTGCGGCGCGAGGCGACTGAGGAAGCCGGGATCGAAATCGGCGCACTCGAACCGATCGCCGACATCTACACGACCCCCGGCGCGTGCACCGAGCGGATCGCCCTGTTCTGCGGCCGCTGCGACCTCGCCGGCGCGGGCGGCATCTTCGGCCTTGCCGGCGAGGACGAGGACATCCGCGCCTTTCCGTGCAGCATGGACGAGATTCGCGCAGCGCTGGACGGCCGCGCGATCCGCAACGCCATCACCGTCGTCGCCCTGCAATGGCTGTGCCTGAACCGCGCGCGCCTGCGCGCGGCGTGGCTGGACCGCTAGCGCGATCCGGGCGCAGTGCCCTCGCGCCCGTGGCCTCTCCGTTCCGGCGGCCGTAGGGGAGGGTTTGAAACCCTCCCCTACAAAATAGGCCGAGTGCCGTTGCGTTCCGTCGAGGGTGCCGCGCTGGCGTGCAAAACTGCCGGCAAATCGAATGCCTTTCGCGACGGCGCCCGTGACAGGCGCGAGAAATCCGGGCTAGGGTGCCGCATTCTTCGGACCTTCGGGAGTGTGCCCGCGCAATGACCATCAACGACGGCTTTGTCGGCACCATCGGCAACACGCCGCTCATCAGACTGAAGGGGCCGTCGGAAGCGACCGGCTGTACCATCCTTGGCAAGGCCGAGTTCCTCAATCCCGGCCAGTCCGTCAAGGACCGCGCCGCCCTCGCCATCATCGAGGACGCCGAGCGCTCCGGGGCGCTCAGGCCCGGCGGCACGATCGTCGAGGGCACGGCCGGCAATACCGGCATCGGCCTCGCCCTGGTCGGCAACGCGCGGGGCTACCGGACGGTCATCGTCATTCCGGACAACCAGTCCCAGGAGAAGAAGGACATGCTGCGCCTGTGCGGCGCGGAACTGGTCGAGGTGCCGCCGGCGCCCTACCGGGATCCGAACAATTATGTGAAGGTGTCGGGCCGGATGGCGGAGAAGCTCGCGGAGACAGAGCCGAACGGCGCGATCTGGGCCAACCAGTTCGACAATGTCGCCAACCGCGACGGCCACTACCGGACGACCGGACCGGAAATCTGGGACCAGACCGATGGCACGGTCGACGGCTTCATCTGCGCCATCGGCTCCGGCGGGACGCTGGCCGGCGTGGCGATGGCGCTGCGCGAGCGCCGGAAGCACGTCCAGATCGGCCTGGCCGACCCGATGGGCGCGGCCCTGTGGCACTATTACGTCCACGGCGAGTTGAAGGCCGAGGGCGACTCGATCACCGAGGGCATCGGCCAGGGCCGGATCACCGCCAATATCGAGGGGCTGGAGATCGACCACGCCTACCGGATCGACGACCGCGAGGCCCTGCCCTACTGCTTCGACCTGTTGCAGCAGGAGGGCCTGTGCCTTGGCGGCAGCAGCGGCATCAACGTCGCCGGCGCGGTGCGCCTCGCCGAGGAGATGGGGCCGGGCCACACCATCGTCACAGTGCTGTGCGACTACGGCAACCGTTACCAGAGCAAGATGTTCAACCCGGCCTTCCTGCGCGAAAAGGACCTGCCCGTGCCGGCATGGCTGGAGGGATAGACACGCGCATGACCTACGCCAATCCCACCGCCCTCGTCTCGACGGACTGGCTCGCCGCGCATCTGGATGCGCCGGACGTACGCGTCGTCGACGCCTCCTGGTACCTGCCGGCGATGAACCGGGACGCGAAGGCCGAATACGCCAACGCCCATATTCCCGGCGCGGTCTATTTCGATATCGACGAGATTGCGGACACCGACTCGCCCTACCCCCACACGCTGCCGAGCCCGGAGAAATTCTCCTCGCGGGTGCGCAAGCTGGGCCTCGGCGACGGCAACCGGATCGTGGTTTACGACGGCGCCGGGATTTTCAGCGCGCCGCGGGTCTGGTGGATGTTCCGCCGCTTCGGCCATGGCGACGTCGCCGTGCTCGACGGCGGCTTCCCGAAATGGCTGAAGGAGGGCCGGCCGACCGAGGCCCTGCCGCCGATGCCCCAGGAACGGCATTTCACGCCGCGCGTCGACCACACGATGGCGCGGGACCTGCCCCGGATGCGCAAGATCGTGGCCGAAGGCCGCCGCCAGGTCGCCGACGCCCGCTCCTACGACCGCTACACCGGCGAGGCGAAGGAGCCGCGGCCGGGCCTGCCCTCCGGCCATATCCCCGGCAGCCTGAGCCTGCCGTTCCAGAAATTGCAGGACGCCGAGAGCGGCACGATGTTGCCGGCCGACGGGCTGAAGGCGGCGTTCGATGATGCCGGGATCGATCTCGCGCAGCCGGTCGTCGCGACCTGCGGTTCGGGCGTTTCGGCCTGCACGCTGGCGCTCGGCCTGCATCTGCTCGGCCACCGGGACGTCGCGGTCTATGACGGATCGTGGAGCGAATGGGCGGCCCAGCCGGACGCACCGGTCGCCATCGGCCCCTGACCGGCCCCCGATCGGCATTTGATCCGCCGACGATGGCCGACGCGCTCGTCCTCGCCCGCATCCGGCCCTGCACCGACCGCGATTTCGACGCCATCGCCGCCCTGTGGGACAAGGCGGGGCTGACCCGGCCGTGGAACGACCCCGCCGGCGACTTCAAACGCTGCCGAGAAACGCCGACCGCGGAACTCTTCGTCGCCGAACTCGGCGATACCATCGTCGGCAGCGTCATGGCCGGCCATGACGGGCACCGGGGCTGGGTCTATTATCTCGCGGTCGATCCGGAGGTGCAGCGCAACGGCCTCGGCCGCCGCCTGATGCGCCGGGCCGAGACATGGCTGAAACGGGCCGGCGCGCCGAAGGTCCAACTTATGGTGCGCACGGACAATGCGCCGGTCCGCGCCTTCTACGACGCCCTCGGCTACGCCGAATCCGGAGTCGCGACGTTCGAGAAATGGTTCGACGATGACGCGGCGGCGAAGAAGGCGGCCGCCCAAAGCGGCCCCGGCGCCGAAGCGGCCGAAGCGACCCTCGACGTCACCATCACCTGGCTGGAGATGACGGCGCGGCCGACCCGCCCGTCCTTCGCGCGGCCAAAGGGCGTCGCGCTCATGCGCGCGGGCGATCCGGGCGTCGCCTTCTACCGCTATCTCTACGACCGGGTCGGCGCGGATTGGCTGTGGTACGCCCGACGCAAGCTGGACGACGCGGCGCTCGACGCCATCGTCTCCGACGAGCGGGTCGACCTCTACGTGCTCTACCGGAGCGGCGCGCCGGCCGGCTTCGCGGAGCTGGACCGGCGGCGGGACGGCGAGATCGAGCTGGCCTATTTCGGCCTGGTGCCGGAGGCGATCGGCCGGGGCCTCGGCGTCTGGCTGCTGCACGAGATCATCGACATCGCCTGGTCCCACGAGCCGGAGCGGCTCTGGCTGAACACCTGCACCCACGACCACCCCCGCGCCCTGCCCCTCTACCAGCGCGCCGGCTTCGTCCCCTACAAACAGGAGACGCAAACGATCCCCGACCCGCGGGCGGCGGGGCTGATTCCGTACCCGGCCGGCAGCCGGGCCGATTTGGATTAATCCGACGGAGCCGGGCGCGCCGGTTTCCCCGAAAACTTCCGGGAATCGTTTCCGAATCTCCCCAATGCTGGGGAAGCGCCTCGTCAATGAGGGCGTCTATCTTCGGATGCTTGCGGCAATGCTGCCGGGGTTCTCCCCCCAAGGCGGCCGCCTGCCGCTCCTGAACGGGGTCGCAAATTGGTGATGCGCTTTGAATGCGCCGGGAGGGCCGGCCCACATACGACTGCGACAGGGAACGGACTCGTCCCGGAGACGGGGCCGGGGTGACGGCCGGCCGGACAGACGAACCGTTCGAACGGACGGTCGAAACGCTTCTGGACGCCGCTTTCGACGACGCGCGCTGGGGCGACGCCTTCCGGGCGATCGACCGGCTGTGCGCGCTCAACGGCGGCCAGTTCACGGCCCTGGCAGCAAACGGCGACGGCGACCCGGAGGCGGTGTTCGCGGCGTGCTATATCGACGGCGACCCGCACCAGGAAATCGTCGCGGACTGGGCCGCCAACTACGCGCCGTTCAGCGAGAACGTGCCGCGGATCGGCAGGCTGCCGGCCTGGCGGCTGACCCACAACGAGGAGTTGTTCACGCCGGCCGAGAAACAGTCGTCCCTCATGTACAACGAGTTCCAGCCGAAATACGACTGCCGGGACCAGATGGCGGTGGTGGTGGACCGGAAATCCGAAGGCCGCCCCGAAGACGGCTGCCTGTTCTGGACCATGGCGAACGGCGAGGCTGGCTGGGAGCCGGACAAGCTGAAGCGGATCCGCGCCCTGCTGCCCCATATCCGCCAGGCGGTCCGGGTCCGCCGGGAACTGGCGACGTCAGAGTCCCATGCCTACGCCGATGCGACCGCGTTGCTGGAGAACGCTGCGCCGGGCGCGGTTTTTCTGGACCGCCGGGGAAACGTCGTCTCGGCCAACCGCACGGCACAGCGGATGCTGCGCGATCGGGACGGCATCCACGAATGGCGGGGCGAATTGCGCGCCGCCGCGCCGCGCGACGATGCACGGCTCCGGAGACTGGTGTCCGGAGCCCTGCCGCGGATCGGGGGCATTCCGGCCGGCGGGACCATGTCGGCGCAGCGTCCGGTGGGGTTGCCGCTCATCCTCCATGTCCATCCCGTAACGCCCGGCCGTGCCGATTTCGGCGCGGAACGTGTGGCGGCGCTGGTGCTGATCCGCGATCCGGACGCCGGACGGCTCGACCCGCAAACGGTCGGCGACGCGCTCGGCCTGACACCTGCCGAGAGCCGCGTTGCCGTCCTCCTGGGGACGGGCAGGAGCGTTCGCGATATCGCGCGCGAACTCGGCCGCTCGGAGAATACGGTGCGCTGGACCTTGAAGAACGTCCTCTCGAAGACGAATTCGGCCCGCCAGGCCGATCTGGTCCGGCTCCTGCTTCAGTTGCCGCCGGGCGATCGGGGCAGGTAGGCCCGGCCGGGTTGCTCAGACTGGCGGCGGCGGGCGGGGTTCCGTCGCGGCGCGCTCAAAACCGGTAGGTAACGCCCAGCATCACCACGGGATAAAACTTGAAATTGTCCAACTGCCCCTTGAGGTCCGCGTGCTCCTTTTCGAGATCGGCGCTCAGAGTAGCCTGGTCGCTGCAATCCCCCCGAACCGTTGCCCGGCCGCTTTCGGAAACGCTGAAACTGCACGAAGAACCGCCAACCTCCGCGCGGCCCGAAACCGAAAGCCTGGGCGCGCCCTGGTAGATCGCGCCGGCATCGGCGAAGAAGGAGAAACCGGATCCGTCCGCCCGTCCGCTCGTCCATCCGATGCCGAGATAGGGCGCCACCGCATTGAAGCCCAATTCCGCTTTCAAGTTGCCGTCGTAGTCGTCGGTATCGCCGGCGCCGAATTCGCTTGTACGGGAGGCGAACGTAAACTTGTTCCCGTTGTACAGGACGCCGGCCGTGACCCTGAAACCGTTCTCGAACGGATGCCAGTCGCCCAGCAATCCGAAAGAAAGAAGTTGCACGTCGACGGAATACTGGTTGCCGGCGCTGGATTCTTTTCTGTCGAAACTGAAATAGTTGGCCACGGCCCGGGCCGAGAAGGCGGGAGAGATGTCGTATCCGAGCGAAATTCCGGCGCCCAGCGTGCTCCCGTGAGCCCCGGCGACGATCGAACCGTCCTGCGCCCTGACTGCGGCAGGCTGGACTGAAGCGGCGAACAGGAAAGCGGCACAGGCGGCGAGGGCCGCGGTCGTTCGGTTTGGCATGGCGCGACTCCGGTGTTCTGGCGGTGAAGGCGCCTTATCCGGACTGCCGCGTTTCCTGTCCCCACCCAAATGGGCGGTTCCGGCCGAAATTTTCCCGGCCGGATTGTCTCCTTCGTTGAGTCGCGGTTCGGTTTGAAGTGCGAGCCGGCGGCGGCCGAAAGCCGCGTTGCCGACCTACCGGAGCCGGGCAGCCGGGTCGATTTGCGTCGAACCGGCGGAGCCGGCCGCGCCCGTCGGCATCGCCGGAGTCGCGGCCCAGCGCGGCCGCCTGCCGCTACTGGACGGGGTCTCCTGGCGTCCCATCGTCAATACGGCTCCGGGTCGTACAAACCTGCAAAACCGAATCGCGTCAGCCCGAAAACCTCAACCGACTCTATCGAGAATATCGACCCATTACAGTCATCGGTGGACGGTCGGTGCCCTACCCGCCCGGGCACAAGGAGCGAAGTTTCTCATTCGTCGCTTCAGCATGGTCGCGGATCAAATCGATAAGATTCTGCGTCAGCGTCGGAGCGCGCCAGTACCGCGGCCTCATGAGGAATATTTCGAATGTCGACGTCGGCCGGAAAGTGGCCCATTTAAGGGCCGGCCCTTCATATTTCAGGGCGGTCAGCACATCAACGATCGCGATACCGACCCCTCCGGAAACGAGTTCGCAGGCGGAATAGGCGGTGAATGTCTCAATCCGGCGGCCGGGCCGGATGCTGCGATCATCGAGCGCCGTTTCGACCGCGAGGCGCCGGTGATCGAAGTTCGAAAGCGAAATCAGGGTCTGTCGATCCAGGTGCGTGGAGTCGACGACCGGGAGACCCTGAAACGCATGAGCCGCGGGATACACACAGACCAATGGGACCGACATCAACAAGTCCTTCGACACACCGTTGTCGCTGCCGCTCGAAAGTCCGATCCCGAACTCGACCCGGCCTGCCGCGACCCATTCCATGATCCATCGCGAGCTTCGCACCGGCATCGACATCGAGACATTCGGATTGTCGCTCAGGAATGTCGCCGTAATGTCCGGCAGCCAGCTGTGGGCGATAAGCGGCATTGCCGCCATGACGATCTCGCCGTGGCGGTCGTTTTTCAGGTCATCGGCGTAACGCGACAGATGATCGAGCCCGAGATACGTCCGCTCGATCTGGTCGAAGAAGGACTGTGCCGCCGCGGTCGGCTGGAGCCGGTTGCCGACCCTGTCGAACAGCGCCACGCCCAGATGGTCCTCAAGCCGGCGCAGATGTTTGGTTACCGAGGGTTGACTCACATTCAGGCGGCGCGCCGCCGCAGTCACGGAGCCGGCTTCCATCGTGGCCTTGAACGCCTCGACCTGGCGAATATTCAGATCCATGGCCGATCCTCCCGCTCAAGATTATAACTTTTTTTTCGTATATAGCGAAAAAGATGAATTTTTAGCTATGAAATGATTGCGGCTATGGTGGGGAAACCCGGCAATCGCCCTACCGAGTATCCGCGCCATGCTCGACAGTGGGACCAGCGCCCCACCGCAAACCCGCGATCGATGGAACCTTCTCGCGTTCCCGATCGAAACCTATCGGGCGCGGCTCGCCTCCGTGCAATCGGATCTGGCAAATAAAGGACTCGCCGGTTGCCTTCTGTTCGACCCCGAGAACATCTACTGGCTGACCGGCTATCAGACGATCGGCTATTTCACCTTTCAGGCGCTCTATGTCAGCGCGACGGGCTTGCCGACTCTGGTGTCCCGGTTCGTCAACCGCGACCTGGCATTGGCCCATCCCACGATCGGAGATGTCGCGGCCGTTACGGACACGGATGACCCGATCGGGCGCCTGATCGCTTTTCTCAAGGATGGCGGCCGCGCGCCCCTCGGGATCGAGACGACATCCTGGTATCTCACCGCGCAGGACTACACGCGCCTGATGGCCTCGGACGCAGGGCCTTTCGCTGACTGGACAGGGGTCATCGAAGCCTCGCGCCCCGCCAAAGACGACGCCGAGATCGAGCGCATGCGCCGGGCCGCCCGTGCCGCCGAGGCCGGTCTCGACGCCGCCATAAAGGCGGTTGCACCGGGCAAGACCGAGAACGACATCGCCGCCGCAATGTTTGAAGCGAGTATTGCGGCGGGCAGCGAGTATCTGGGCCATCCGCCCCTGGTCGTGACCGGAGAGACGACAGCGCTTTGCTTTGCCATGTGGCGTCGGCGGACGGTCGAGGCCGGCGACGTGGTGCTGTTGGAAACGGCAGGCTGCATCGATCGCTATCACGCGATGCTGTCCCGCCCGGTCGTGGTGGGAGAGCCGCAAGCGCGTCATCGCGAGGCTGCAGACGCCTTGCGGGGTGTGCTCGAGGCGGCTGTCGAGAGCATTCGGCCCGGCCGCACGTCGGGCGAGGTCGATGAGCAATGCCGGCAAGTCGTCGAGCGGCAAGGGCTGGGACGCTACTTCAAGCACCGGGCTGCCTACGGCATCGGCATCGGTTTTCCGCCGAATTGGTCGGAAGGGCACATCTACGCTATCCGGCCGGACGATCCGCTGGTGCTGGAACCCAACATGACCTTTCATGTCATCCCGACTCTTTTCCTGGACGATTTCGGGATGTGCTTCAGCGACAGCGTGCGGGTGACTGAGGACGGCTGTGAACTGCTGACTCAGTTCCCGCGAGACCTCTTTGTCATCGAACCCTAACCGCAGAACCATCGTGATGGAGCAAACCATGACCCCGAAATCCCTCGTTCGCCTCTTGCCCGTCGGCGCCCTTGCCTTGACGACCGCGGCCGCTGTCGCCACTTCCGCCGCTGCCGCCGAAAAATGGGACATGCCGGCGGGCTATTCCGCAAAGAATTTCATCACCAAGAGCTACATCGCCTTCGCCGAGGCGGTGACCGGGAATTCCGGCGGCAAGCTCACCATCGTCGTTCATCCATCAGGGTCGCTTTACAAAGCGTCGAAGATCCTCCGCGCGGTCCGGTCCGGCCAGGTACCGATCGGCGCCCGCTACATGGGCGCCCATTCCAAGGAAGACCCGATCTTCGGTGTCGATACCGTGCCATTCCTTGCCACAAACGCGGCAGAGGCGTGGAAGCTGTATCAGGTGTCGAAGCCGGCGCTGGAAGCCGCTTTGGAGAAGCGCGGCATGAAACTTCTGTTCACCGCCGTCTGGCCGCCCCAGGGGCTGTTCACGAAGAAGCCGATCAACACCATCGCCGACATGAAAGGCGTCAAATTCCGGGCCTACGACGCGACGACGGCGAAACTGGCGCGGCTCATGGGTGCAATTCCGACCAAGACGGAAGCCACGGAGATCGGCCAGGCTTTTTCAACCGGAATTGCCGAGAGCATGATCGCGTCCGGCGCAATCGGCGTGTTCCGCAAAATGTGGGACTACACAAAATACTTCTACGAAGTGAACGCCTGGCTGCCGAAGAGCGCCGTAGTCGTCAACAAGGCCGCCTGGGACAAGTTGGACGGCAAGACCAGACAGGTCGTCCTGGCCGAAGCCGCCAGGACCGAAAAGGCGGTGTGGGAGGCCATGAAGCCGACCAACGATTTTTACAAGAAGACGATGGCGAAGAACGGCATGGAGGTCGTCCAACCGAGCGCGGAGCTACAGTCCCAGTTCAAGAAGATCGGCCAGGTGCTTGGCGGCGATTGGGCAAAGGCTGCCGGGACAGATGGCCAGAAATTGATTGAGGCCTACCGGAAATAGGATAGAAGCGGGCGGCGGCCGGGCGTGCCGGCCGCTGCCTGACGCGACGCAGAAGAGCAACGCCTGTGCGTCTGCTGCATGTCCTGGATCGCTGGCTTCACGCCTTCTATCGCACCTGCGGCGTTCTCGCCGCCCTGTTCATCGTCCTGATCGCGGGGCTGGTCCTCGTCAATATCGGCAGCCGGATCGCCGGCGCCTTTGTTCCGGGACTGACCGAGTCCGCCGGATACTGCATGGCGGCGGCCGGGGCGCTCGGATTGACCTACACCTTCGCCGAGCGCGGCCACATCCGCGTGACGATGCTCATCAACCGTTTCCGCGGCCGGCGGAGGTTTGCATTTGAACTTCTGACCCTCGCCATCTCGACAGGGCTGGCCTGTTACCTGGCGTTCTACGTGAGCCGGATGGTCTGGGTTTCCTATCTCTACGAAGAGCGCAGCGACGGTTCCGACGACCTGTTGATCTGGATACCGCAACTCCCGATGGCAGTCGGCTTCAGCGTCTTCGCGATCGCGCTTGTCCACGCGGTCGTCAAGGCCGTGGCCGTCGGCGGGCTCGAGAACCCGGCCGAGACGGTCCCGGACGCCTAGATCATGGACGGACTTGGCGCCACAGGGCTGCTCCTCCTGGTTCTGGTCTTCCTGCTTGCGCCGGGCGTCTGGATCGGGATGGCCCTGTTGGGCACCGGCGTTGCGGCGATGATCCTGTTCACCGATCGGCCGATCGGCGACGCAATGGCGACGACGATCTGGTCGCACACCTCGCTGTGGGGTCTATCGGCGCTCCCTTTGTTCATCCTGATGGGTGAGATCCTGTTCCGATCGAAGTTGTCGGAAACGCTGTTTGCCGGATTGTCTCCGTTGATGCGGCGGCTCCCCGGCGGCCTCCTGCATGTCAATATCGTTGGCTGTTCGACCTTTGCGGCCATTTCGGGCTCCAGCGCGGCGACGCTCATGACGGTCGGCAAGATGACGCTGCCGGAATTGCGCAGTCGTGGCTATCCGGACTCCCTGAGCGCCGGCACGCTTGCCGGAGCGGGCACGCTCGGGCTGCTGATTCCTCCTTCGATCACGATGATCATCTATGGCGTGACCGTGCAGGAATCGATCGGCCGGTTGTTCATCGCCGGGATTCTTCCGGGCCTGATGCTGGCCGGTCTGTTTCTGCTCTATATTTTCATCTGGGGTATCGTCACGCAGGAAGGTCGGGCGCGGCGGGAAGCGCCGGCGACTTTTGGCGAAAAGCTGATCGGATTGGGCAGGCTTACGCCGATCGTGCTGCTGATCGCTCTTGTGATCGGATCGATCTATCTCGGAATCGCCTCGCCGACCGAGGCAGCGACTATCGGCGTGATCGGTGCGCTCGCCCTGTCGGCGCTTCAGCGGACTCTGAGTGTAGCGAGTCTGAGGGCGGCGCTTGCGGGAACCGTCAAGACCACCTCGATGATCATGCTGCTCCTTGCCGGGTCCGCCCTTCTGACCCAGGCGATGGCCTTTACGGGCTTACCCAGGACGCTCGCCGAATGGATCGGGACGCTCGGGCTGTCGCCGGCACTGCTCATCGCGATCCTGACCCTGTTCTACATCGGGCTTGGCTGCTTTCTGGACGGCATCTCGATGATAGTTCTGACCATGGCGGTGATCGAGCCGCTGGTCCGTACCGCCGGGATCGACATGATCTGGTTCGGCGTCTTTGTCGTGCTGGTCGGCGAGATGGCGCTCATCACGCCGCCCATCGGCTTCAACCTGTTCCTCGTCGAGAGTATGACGGGGCGGGGCATCGGCTATATCTCGCGCGCAGCGCTGCCGATGTTTCTCCTGATGCTTTTGGGAGTGGTAATTCTCGTCCTCGTGCCGGAGCTGGCGACCTGGCTGCCGTCGGCCATGATGTCACGCAATTGAGCCTGCTATGGAAAAAGTCGAAACAGGTAGGGTCCGGTTCGATAAAGGCCCCTATCCGCGGGCACGCCTCGGCTTCGTCTGTGTCGCCAATGCCGGGCTGACTGAGGGAGACATGTTCCGGATGCGGCCTGACGGCGTAGGCCTCAGCTTCACCCATATGCGCATGCAGAAGGAATGCACAGTCGAGAACCTTGCACAGATGGAGCATGACCTGGACGAGGCGCTGGCCGGGTTCCTGCCGGCGCGAAACGACCTGGATGTACTGTGTTACAATTGCACCTCCGGCAGTTTCGTCATCGGCGAAGAGGTCATCCGTCGCAAGCTGGAGGCCGGGCGAAACGGCGTCATCGGGACCACGCTGCTTTCCGGCGTTGTCGCGGCCTTACAGGCGCTCGGCGTACGAAGATTGAGCATCGGCACGGCGTACACACCGGATATCGATGCGCTGGAGAAAGCCTATTTCGAGCAGCAGGGCTTCGAGGTCGTTGCGGCCGAGGGCCTGTCGCTCACGACCGATGTCGAGATGAACCTGGTGAGCCCCGCCTATCTCCTCGACTTCGCCGTCGGCCTGGACCGTCCGGACGCCGACGCGGTTTTCCTCAGTTGCGGCGCGCTGCGCTCGCTCGATATCATTGAGGACGCGGAGCGGCGGATCGGAAAACCTGTCGTGGGAAGCAATCAAGCCAGCTTCTGGCATTGCCTCCGCCTGATCGGCATCAAGGACAAGGTTACGGGATTCGGCAAACTGTTGGAGGTATGAGGAAGAGGCGGATCGAACCGATCATCCGGATGCCGGAATTCGGCTGAGGAACAGCCTGGTGCGGTCGGATTGGGGGTTGTTGAAGAACTCGGACGGGGTGTTCTGTTCGACGATCTGGCCCTGGTCCATGAAGATCACCCGGTCGGCGACCTGGGAGGCGAAGCCCATCTCGTGGGTCACGACCAGCATGGTCATGCCGGATTCGGCGAGATCGACCATCACGTCGAGCACCTCCTTGATCATCTCCGGATCGAGCGCCGAGGTCGGCGTCCCTTGGGTTTGACTGAGGCATACTCGCAGATTGATACCACTACCGTTTATGGTGTTCACCGCAGGGCCGCACACCAAGTCGCAATTCTCAATGTGTCGCCCGGACTGCACTGCTTGCAACATCTTGCAGATAACGGAGGGTGGCCTTGGACCCCGTAGAGTTACCGGATTGGCTCAATCGATTGCGGAGAGACGAAGTCGTCGGCCCTGTCCGCGACGATCCCCGGTCACAAGGCGACTCGTTCTTCGGTATGGATAGGGACCGGGCATTCGACGCCGTCGGCGGCGGTCAAGCCGATTTCGATGCGCCATACGGAGACCTGTCCCCGAATGACTTGGCCTTGCTCTATGCGTATTTGAACCAGAAGGGACACCTTGAGGAACTCGTCGCGGCGTTCGGCCAGCTTCTCGCCGGCGAAAGGCCTCCCAATCCCATCGTTGTGGATGTGGGCTGCGGCCCCTTCACTGGCGGGCTCGCGCTGGCGGCGACGCTCGGGGCGGACCCGTGCTTCGACTACATCGGCGTCGACCGCGCCGATTCGATGCGGCGGCTCGGCGCCAATTTGGCAGGTTCGGATCTCATACCCGGAAAGGTGACGACGCATTGGGCTCCCGACCCCGGCTCCGTGGATTGGCCGCACCGCCCCGGATGGCGGGACGTGATCGTGATCGTGTCCTACCTGTTCGCGAGCCCCACCTTGAATGTCGAAGCTATGTTCGGCGATCTGGAAGGCCTGCTCGACCGGCTCGGCCGCGGCGCCGTGACGCTGCTCTACACCAACTCTACCCGGCAAGAGTTCAACCGCCGGTACACGGAGTTTCGGAAGTTGCTGGAAGCGGCCGGTTTTGAGCTGCGTGCCGAAGACCAGGGCGAGATTTTTGTTGAGCGGCGGGGCCGTATACAAAATCGCAAACTTTACTACGCCCTCTTCCACCGGCCGCCGCGGCAGGTTCTGCGCCTCGGTGAATGAAGTGCAACTGCCCACCTACGAAGAGATCGCGCGCGACGAGAGACAACTTGGTGTCCTAGAGACGCCGTTCAAAGAGTCGCTGTTTGTGGTGGGACCGCCGGGCTCCGGCAAGACGGTGCTCGCGGTTCAGCGTGCCCAAATGCTAGCCGACGCCGGCAATTCGGCGGTGCTGATAACTTTCAACCGGATGCTCCGCCGCCTTATCGCCCAGCTGACAGAAGGACGGGTCAACGCGCGCACCATGCACAGATTCGTGAGCCGCCACTACCGCAGACAGACGGCCTCCCCGGTGCCGTCCAGAAAAGGCGACGACTACGACTACATCTGGGACGGGATGTTTTCAAAGCTGCAGGAGCGCGGCGTCACGCCGGGACCGGTTCACACAATCGTGGACGAAGCTCAGGACCTTCCCCGTTCATTTTTCCGGTACCTCCGGGATTTCGTCGCGAACACCGTCACGGTTTTCGCCGATGAGGACCAAGCGCTCCGCGCCGACCGTTCCACGCTCCGCGACATCAAGGTTGCGGGGCGTTTCGGCGATCCGATCCTGCTCACCGCCAACCATCGCAACACACCCGAGATCGCGCGCGTCGCCGAATTCTTTCATGCAGGCGATGCCCCCGTTCCCGAAGTCAAGCGCCGTCCATCGGGCGAACTGCCCCGGCTGGTGGCCTACCGCATGGGGAGCGCGACCGAGTTAATCGCCAACTGGTACAGTACGCGAGGCGGCCGTGTCGGCGTTGCTGTGGTGCGAAACCCGACCGGCAAGGATCTGTATTCCAGATTACGGGCTCGACTCGCCGGGCAACGCGTTCAATCTTACACGAACGAAAGGAAAAACGAGAACGAGATCGACCTGCTGGCACCGGGAATCACGATCCTGAATGTAAATTCGATCAAAGGTCAGGAGTTCGACACCGTCTTCGTCATGGAGATCGGCGTGCTTCTTCGTCGGGCCAGCGAAGTGAACAATCGCAAGATGTACATGCTTTGCGCCCGGGCGCGGGATAATCTCTTCCTGATGCACGAGGGCGATCACTTGCCCGCCGCTCTTCTTGAACGATTGCCGGGCGCTGATATCCTAGAGCGGCCATGAGTGGACAGACCATTTTCAACTTCATGGACCCGCCGGACGGGCATACCAAGCCCGCCGCGGAACAAATTCCGCTAAGCCAGGATACCAGTGCCGCGTTGCCAAGGTGGCTCGGCCTGGAGACCAACCATCGAAGACTATTCGACGCCAGCCAGGACGGCTGGCTGCGCCCACCCTCCGGTTCCTGCTTTGTCCTAGGTGAAGAGAGCTTCGTATCGGAGGAGTATTCCGGTGGACCGAACCTCATTCCGGTCCGGCTCGCGTTCGATGTGGACAAGCTCGCTTTCCCGGATGCGCGGAAGGGCCTGGAGCTTATCGTGGCGGGGAATGAAGATGGAGACGAGCCCCGGGTCGTTCCCTGGTGCGCGCCGCTTCCCCTCTATGCGGTTAGGGCCGTCGAAGTCCCCTCCTCCGAAATGAAGACGCACCTTCTCGCGATGGCGGGTCAATTCTCCAACGTCTCACTACCCGATACGACAATCGCCACCACCGGCTTCGCGCGGGAACATCGGCCGGCTGGCGATTTTACCTTCCCGGAAACCCAACCGCTTGAATTGCCCGAAAGCCTGAATGCAATCCAGGGTGCGATGATGATGGCGATATGGGCCGTACCCCGAGTCGGACCCTGGATCGAGGTGCTTCGAAAGGCCTTGGGTGGGGATGCAGCTGGTGTCGCGGAAAGGATCGGAAAACTCGATGCGCAATGGTTGGAGCACCCTTGGCTATTTGAGCATGTAACAGGGTCCGCTCGTGACGCAACGGACGATCAAGAGAGGCTCTGGCGGGCAGCGTTGCGTTGTATGCGGTGGCCGACCGCCGGAAATGACGCTCCCGGCGCACTTGCCGAGAAGATCGCCGAGGCTGCGTGCGGCAACGACACGAATCGGACAGTCGATACCTGGCTTGACCGGACACTGCGTATAATTGCGGCGGACGAGACGATTGTTTGTGCCGGTTGGCGGCAGAATGCTGCCGGTCTTGCCATTCAGCTCGCTTTACTGCGGCCCGACCCGGTGAGATTCAAGTCATGGAACCGGGGCATGTCGGGTGTACCGCCGGGGGTGTGGTGGGCCGCCGCTACCCTGTGCGGATGGCGTCACGGTTATCGTGATCTCGACAAGGAATTTCGAGGTGACGCCAATCTGCAGGAGTTCGTCGCGATCTGCGCTCTGGAAGCGTCCCGGCCGGGCAGCGACCTGGAAGCGCTGCTTCCGTCCCAACAAACGCCCCTCGAACAGGCACATGAGGACGGGTGTTTTACCCTGACCTGGCGTGGCCAATCTGTCATACGCAAGCCGTGGAAATCCCGCGCCAAGTGGTACGCCTCCGACCTGACTGACAATGCCGCGGGCGAAGCGGCTTTGACTCTTGCCAGTCGATTGGAATGGCCTTGCATCGAGCGGCGGCTTTTCCTGCCGGAAGGGCGCGTCGACACTCTTGGCGGCGGACGCTTGTCCGTCGATGGCGATGCTCTTGTCATCGAAGGGGAAAAGAGCCTTCGACTGCCAGCAGGCGCCGATGTCGAAGAGCAAATCGATCTCGAAGAATTTCGTATTCGGTTGGCTACCGAGGCCGGGGACCTTCCCGACCCGCCGGAGAGTTCTCTTCGCCGACCGGATATCGAGTCCGATATCGGCACCGATTCGCCGGAAACTGTTTCTGACCAGTTGGAAAGCAAGCCTCCGGGTTTGATTTACAGACCTGATTTCACAACCGAAGAAGAAGAATTAAGGCTGATGGATTACATAGACCGAGGCGCGTGGAGCACGGAACTTCAACGCCGTGTGCAGCATTATGGCTGGCGGTACGACTACAAGAAGCGCCGGATCGATGCCTCCATGCAACTCGGCGAATTGCCTGAGTGGGCAATGGAATTAGCTCGGAGACTTGTGAACGAAGGGTTGATGGAAGAACTGCCGGACCAGTTGATCGTCAACGAATATATAGGAAAACAAGGCATTACACCTCACATCGATGCTCGGGACAGTTTCACCGGACAGATAGCGACTGTCAGCCTGCTCGAGACATGGGGCATGGTGTTTCGATGCCGCAGTAGTAAGGAAAAGGTCGAAAAACGTCTTGAACGCCGCAGCGTTGCGGTCCTCACGGGCGACGCGAGATATCTGTGGGACCATGAAATCCCTAAGCGGGATAATGAACCGTCCATGAATAGGCAGGGCAAGCGCAAATGGACGAAGCGGTCTAGACGGATTTCGTTAACCTTCCGTAAGACGCGTTTGCACTGAACAGCCGTATAGCTGCCTGAAACCTGCGACCCGCTACTTGTCGAGTATCTGGCTGAGGAACAGCCTGGTGCGGTCGGATTGCGGGTTGTTGAAGAATTCGGACGGGGTGTTCTGCTCGACGATCTGGCCCTGGTCCATGAAGATCACCCGGTCGGCGACCTGGGAGGCGAAGCCCATCTCGTGGGTGACGACCAGCATCGTCATGCCGGATTCGGCGAGATCGACCATCACGTCGAGCACTTCCTTGATCATTTCCGGGTCGAGGGCCGAGGTCGGCTCGTCGAACAGCATGATGTTGGGCTGCATGCACAGCGACCGGGCGATCGCCACGCGCTGCTGCTGGCCGCCGGAGAGCTGGCCGGGATACTTGTCGGCCTGCTCGGGAATCTTGACCCGTTCGAGATAGCGGTGCGCCAGCGCCTCGGCCTCGTCGCGCGGCGTCTTGCGCACCCAGATCGGCGCGATGCACAGGTTTTCCAGCACGGTGAGGTGCGGGAACAGGTTGAACTGCTGGAACACCATGCCGACCTCGCGCCGGATGGTGTCGATATTCTTGAGGTCGTGGGTCAGCTCCGTGCCGTCGATGACGATCCGGCCCTCCTGATGGTCCTCCAGCCGGTTGATGCAGCGGATCAGGGTCGACTTGCCGGAACCCGACGGCCCGCAGATGACGATCTTTTCCTGGCGCTCGACGATCAGGTCGATATCGCGCAGCACATGGAACGAGCCGAACCACTTGTTGAGCCCTTCGATCGTGATGATCCGCTTGTATTCCTGCGTCGGATCGCCGGCCGCGGCGGGTGCTGCGTCGGGGGTCGCGTCGGGGGTCGCGTCGGCCATGCGTCAGTACCTCCGTTCGGTGTCGAGGCGCTTTTCCAGATGGATCGAATAGCGCGACATGGAGAAACAGGCGACGAAGAAGAACAGGGCGATGAAGACGTAGGTCTCGGTCGACAGGCCCTGCCAGTCGGGGTGCGCCACCATCGCGTTGCCGATGCCGAGGATATCGAACAGGCCGATGATGATGACCAGCGTGGTGTCCTTGAACAGGCCGATGAAGGTGTTGACGATGCCAGGAATCGAGATTTTGAGCGCCTGGGGCAGGACGATCAGCCCCATGGACTGCCAGTAACGCAGCCCGAGCGCCTGGGCCGCTTCGTACTGGCCGCGCGGAATGGCTTGCAGCCCGCCGCGGATCACCTCGGCCATGTAGGCAGAGGCGAAGGCGGTCACCATCACGATGACCCGGATCAGCGAATCGACCGTCACGTCGGGCGGCAGGAAGATCGGCAGGATGATGTTCGAGACGAAGAGCAGCGTGATCAGCGGCACGCCGCGCACGATCTCGATGAAGCCGATGCACAGCATGCGGATGATCGGCAGGCGCGAGCGGCGGCCGAGCGCCAGCAGGATGCCGATCGGCAGCGACAGCACGATGCCCGCCAGCCCGACCGTCAGGTTCAGCATGAAGCCGCCGAACTGGTCGGTCGGCACGCCTTCGAGCCCGATGCCGCCGACCAGCAGGAAGGTCGCGACCACCGGATAGGCGAGCGAGAACCAGCGCAGCTGGCGCGCGAAGGGCACGCCCTCGAACAGCAATGGCGCCAGCGCGGGGATCAGCAGGAGAACGGCGACATCGACCCGCCAGGTCTGTTCGGCGGTGTAGAAACCGTAGAGAAACTGGTCGATGCGCTGGTCGACCCAGGCCCAGCACGCGCCGCTGCTCTTGCAGGCGAAACGGTTGTCGCCGGCGATATCGGCGTTGACGAACGCCCAGTCGATCAGGGCCGGAACGATCAGCCACAGCAGATAGAGCGCGATCAGCGTGAACGCGGCGTTGATCCAGCTCGAGAACAGGTTGGTGCGCAGCCATCCGATGACGCCGACGGTCGTCACCGGCGCCGCGCGCTCGGGCAGCATGTCGGCCTGGCTGCGATGGAAGGGCTGCACCGTCATCGCTCAACCAGCGCAATCTTTTTGTTGTACCAGTTCATGAACATCGAGGTGAGCAGGCTCAGGCCGAGATAGACCACCATCCAGATGCCCACGACCTCGAGCGCCTGCCCCGACTGGTTGAGGATCGTGCCGCCGATCGACACCAGGTCCTGGTAGCCGATCGCGATCGCCAGCGAGGAATTCTTGGTGAGATTGAGATACTGGCTGGTCAGCGGCGGGATGATGACCCTGAGCGCCTGCGGGATCACGACCAGCCGCATGGTCTGGCCGGGCCGCAGCCCCAGCGCGCCCGCCGCTTCCGTCTGGCCCTTGCTGACCGACAGGATTCCGGCGCGCACGATTTCCGAGATGAAGGCGCCGGTGTAGGTCGACAGGGCGATCCACAGCGCGACCAGTTCCGGCGTCACGTTGAAGCCGCCGCGGAAATTGAACCGGGTCGGCTTGGGCACGTCCCAGGCGAGCGGCGAGCCGGCGGACAGGTAGACCAGGATCGGCAGGCCGGCGATCAGCACCAGCCCGGCCCAGCCGACGGGAAAGCGCTGACCCGACATTTCCTGGCGCCGCCGCGCCCAGCGCGCGACGAAAACCGCCGCGGCGACCCCGGCCAGGGCGGCCCCGGCGACCCATTCGAAGCCGGGTTCGAACAGCGGCGCCGGCAGGCGCACGCCGCGGTTGCTGAGAAAGACGGAATCGCCGATCGACAGGCTCTCCCGCACCTTGGGCAGGCCGCTGAGCAGGACCCACCAGAAGATGATCTGCAGCAGCAGCGGCACGTTGCGGGTAATCTCGACATAGGCGCCGACCATCCGGCTCAGCAGGAAATTGGGCGACAGGCGCAGGATCCCGGCGATGAAGCCGATCCCCGTCGCCGCGACGATTCCCATCGCCGAGACCAGCACGGTGTTGAGCATGCCGACGATCAGCGCGCGGCCAAAGGTCGAGGTCGAGCTGTATTCGATCAGGCGCTGATTGATGTCGAAGAAGGCCTGGTCGAACAGGAAGCCGAACCCCGAGGCGAGCCCGGCGCGCTGCAGGTTGGCGATCGTGTTGGAAACGATGAAGGCGATGACCAGCGCCAGGCCGAGGACGACCAGCAACTGGTAGATCAGGCCGCGCGTACGCTCGTCGGACCAAAGGCGCTGCCATCCGGGACGGCCGGTCAGCCGGGCGGATGCGTTCTGGGCCATGTCAGCTGCCGGTGCCTTTGCGCCGCGGGATCGGGGGACGGAAGAAAACGGGGTGTCCGGGCCGCGCGGCCGGCCCGGACACCCCGGCTGATTTCAGCGAATCAGCGCATCGGCGGTGCGTAGAGGATTCCGCCGTTCGTATAGAGCGCGTTCAGGCCCCGTGCGAGCCCGAGCGGCGTCTTGGTGCCGAGGTAGCGCTCGAAGATCTCGGCGTAGTTGCCTTCCGCCTTGATCACGTCGACCGCCCAGGTCTTGCGCAGACCGAGCATGGCGCCGAGCGAGCCCTCGGTCCCGAGCATCCGGTTGACCTCGGGATTGTCGGTGGCTTTGGCGGCCAGCTTGTCGACGTTGGCCGAGGTGACGCCGTATTCCTCGGCGTTGATCAGCGCGTTGAGCGTCCAGCGCGCGATGTCGGCCCACTGGTCGTCGCCCTGGCGCACCAGCGGCCCCAGCGGCTCCTTCGAGATGATCTCGGGGAACACCATGTGGTCGCTCGGCTTCGCGAACGTGGTCTTGGTCGCGGCCAGGCCCGAGGCGTCCGTCGTGTAGACGTCGCACCGCTCGGCGACATAGGCCTTGCGGGCTTCCTCGTTGGTCTCGATCGGAACCGGCTCGTACTTGATCTTGTTGACGCGGAAGAAGTCCGCGAGGTTGAGCTCGGTCGTCGTGCCGGTCTGGATGCAGACCGAAGCGCCGTCGAGTTCCTTGGCCGACTTCACGCCCAGCGCCTTGCGGCCGATAAAGCCCTGACCGTCATAGTAGCTGACGCCGAGGAAGGTGAAGCCGAGATCGACGTCGCGCGAGAAGGTCCACGTCGTGTTGCGCGACAGCACGTCGATTTCCCCGGCGGCAAGCGCGGGGAACCGGTTCTTGCCGGTCAGGTTGACGTATTTCACCTTGTCGGGATCGCCGAAGACGGCCGCCGACAGGGCGCGGCAGTAGGCGACGTCGAAGCCGGTCCACTTGCCCTTGTCATCGGTGTAGGCGAAACCGGGCAGGCCGGTGTTGATGCCGCATTTGAGCACGCCGGCTTTCTTGATGTCGTCGAGAGTCGCAGCCTGGGCCGCGCCCGCGATGAGACATGCCGCTGCTGCGGAAACGGCGGTTTTGAGAATTGTTTTCATCGTAGCTCCCTGGGTTTGCTGATGGCGGATCGAGCGGCTTGCGTTTCGCTTCGAACCTGTGGGCCGAGTTTGCCCTAACCGGCCCGGATTTGCACCTCACACTTTACCGCCACGCGGCCAAATGCCGACGCGCACCCGGACGTGAATTACCTATAGAACATGCCTCGGCCCTCTTTGCAAGCGGGCTGCCATCGCGATTTCGTTACAATGTTGATTTATATCAAAGGTTTAACTATGCGGTTCCAATGGGGTCGGCCATGAAGACAGAAACCAGAATCATCAGCGCCGGCCGCCATCCGGAGCAGCATTTCGGCGCGGTCAACCCGCCGGTCTACCGCGCGTCCACCATCGTCCGCCGGTCGCTGGCCGAATGGCGGGACGTCCGTAACCGCATCTTCGACGATGTGGTCTACGGCCGCTTCGGCACGCCGACCACCAAGGCGTTCGAGGAGGCGGTCGCCGCGCTGGAGAATGCCGACCGGGCGGTCGCCGTGTCGTCCGGCATGGCCGCCTGCGCCGCCGCCATCCTCTCGGTCGTCAAGGGCGGCGACCATATGCTGGTACCGGACAACGCCTACCAGCCCGTGCGCAAGCTGGCCGAAAATTTCCTCAAGCCCTTCGGTGTCGAGACGACCTACTACGACCCGGCGATCGGCGCCGGCATCGCCGACCTGATCCGCGACGACACCAGCCTGATCTGGCTCGAGGCGCCGGGCTCCCAGACCATGGAGATGCAGGATATTCCCGCGATCACCGCGGTCGCCCGGGAGCGCGGCATCCGGACAGGCATCGACAATACCTGGGCGACGCCCTTCTTTTTCAAACCCCTGGATTACGGCGTCGATCTTTCAGTCAATGCGGCGACCAAATATCTGGTCGGCCATTCGGACGCCATGCTGGGCGTCGTCTCCATGCGCGCCGAGCTGTTCGAGAAGGTGAAGATCACCGCCAATTCCGTAGGCAGCTGCCCGGGGTCCGAGGAGTGCTATCTCGGCCTTCGGGGCCTGCGCACCCTGGCGGTGCGCCTGAAGCAGCACGAAGCGAACGCCCTGCGGGTCGCGCAATGGTTCCAGGGCCGGCCCGAGGTGAACCGCGTGCTCTACCCGGCCCTGCCGGACGATCCGGGCCATGCCCTCTGGAAGCGCGATTTTTCCGGCGCGTCCGGCCTGTTCTCGGTGATCCTCGAACCGGCGAGCGAAGCCCAGATTGCCGCCATGGTCGACCATCTGGAGCATTTCGGGCTGGGCGCGAGCTGGGGCGGCTACGAAAGCCTTGTCCTGCCTTTCGACCCGACGGGCTACCGCACCGTTACCGAATGGCGCGCCGCCGGCCCCTGCCTGCGCTTCCACATCGGGCTGGAAAACCCCGATGACCTGATCGCCGACCTGGAGGCGGGATTCGCCAGGCTACGCGCGGCCGGGTAGGTCCGGGCCGCCCCGTAGCTGCGTGTGGACAGTGTGGCGCGTCCCCATTAGGATTGCGTTCATGGATGCCGATTTTGCCGGTTTCATCGCTCTCGGGGCATTGATCCTCGGCCTGTTCGCCTGGCTGCGGCAGGACATCCGTGCCCTGCGCGACGAGATGAACGGCAAGATCGACGCCCTGCGCGAGGAGATGAACGGCAAGATCGACGCCCTGCGCGACGAGGTGGGCGAACTGCGCGAACGGGTGGCGCGCATCGAGGGCCTGCTGGAAGCCATGTTCATGCGCCGCGACCTGACGCCCCTGCCCGAACCGCCCCCATCCGGCACACCGGACAAGTCCGAGGCCGCCTGAACCGGCCCGGCGGCGCGGCACTGCAACGCATCGTTGGAACGTCTCCGCCGGACCTGCGCCGCCCGGCCCCTTTTCCGGCCGGCCGGGCGAACCTAAACTCTCCGCGCACCGAGCCGGTTGCGCCGCCCCGATCGGGCGCCGTCCCTCCGGCCCGCCCTCACGAAGCCGAGTCCGCCATGAACATCGCCCTGCCGCCGCGCCAGATCGCCAAGGTCCCGCAGAACACCCATCCGCCGTTCCAGTGGGACGATCCCTTCCTGCTCGACAGCCAGCTCAACGAAGACGAGCGGATGGTGCAGCAGACGGCGCGGCAGTATTGCCGGGAAAAGCTCCAGCCACGGGTGCTGGAAGCGTTCCGCCACGAGCGCTTCGACCGCGAGATCATGACCGAGTTCGGCGCACTCGGCCTGCTCGGCGCCACCCTGCCGGAGCGCTACGGCTGCGCCGGCATGAGCTATGTCGTCTACGGCCTGGTCGCGCGCGAGGTCGAGCGGGTCGACAGCGGCTACCGCTCGGCGATGAGCGTCCAGTCCTCGCTGGTCATGCACCCTATCCACGCCTACGGCACCGAAGAGCAGCGCATGAAATACCTGCCGAAGCTGGCGACCGGCGAATGGGTCGGCTGTTTCGGCCTGACCGAGCCGGACCACGGCTCGGACCCCGGCTCGATGAAGACCCGCGCGGTCGAGACGGCGGACGGCTGGCGCGTCACCGGCTCCAAGATGTGGATCACCAACTCCCCCATCGCCGACGTCTTCGTCGTCTGGGCCAAGACCGACGACGGGGCGATCCGCGGCTTCATTCTGGAAAAGGGCATGGCGGGCCTGTCGGCGCCGAAGATCGAGGGCAAGTTCTCTTTGCGCGCCTCGCTGACCGGCGAGATCGTCATGGACGATGTCGAGGTGCCGCGAGAGAACCTGCTGCCCAACGTCGCCGGCCTCGCCGGCCCGTTCGGCTGCCTCAACCGGGCGCGCTACGGCATCGCCTGGGGCGCCATGGGCGCGGCGGAGTTCTGCTGGCACGCCGCCCGGCAGTACACGCTCGACCGCAAGCAGTTCGGCCGGCCGCTCGCCGCCACCCAGCTGGTCCAGAAGAAGCTCGCCGACATGCAGACCGAGATCGCCATCGGCCTGCAGGCCGCCCTGCGCGTCGGCCGCATGTTCGACGAGGGCAGCCTGTCGCCGGAGGCGATCTCGCTGGTCAAGCGCAACAATTGCGGCAAGGCGCTGGACATCGCCCGCACCGCCCGCGACATGCACGGCGCCAACGGCATCGCCGACGAGTTCGGCGTCATCCGCCATGTGATGAACCTGGAGACGGTCAACACCTACGAAGGCACCCACGACGTCCACGCCCTCATCCTCGGCCGGGCGCAGACGGGCATCCAGGCGTTTTCGTAGGGCGCTTCGTCCGACAGCGCGGCCGGGGCCGTCGGCCGGGGCCGCTCTCCAACTGTCCCGCTATTGCCGCCCCGGACGGAGCGCAGCGACGATCCGGGGCCCAGGGGCCACAGGACAGGGCCATCGGGTCGCTCCTGGGCCCCGGATCAAGTCCGGGGCGGCAAATTTGGTTTTCGAGAGACCGACGAACGAGCGGCGTTTGCGGTTTTCGCCGGCTTCCGGCTGCCGGCCGTCTCAGAAGGCCCAATGCACCGCAACGTCCAGGGCCTGGCGGCGGTAGCGGTATTTTTTCGGGTCAATAGTGATAGCCAATGCGCGGGTCGGTTTCATCCTGGCCGTCCAGGAGCGGTAACCGATCCGGATTCTCAGGTTTTCATCCACCCTGGCCTCGGCCCCGAAGCCCAGGTGCCAGTAAAAGTCGGACGGAATTTCCTAGTTTAAGGTCTTGACATTCCGCCCGGTAGTGGCTATATCAGTCTTGTCGAGAGATTGAAACAGCCCGCACACCGGACGGAATGCCATGAACATCATACAGATTTTCGAGCGGTTTCCCACCCAGGAAAGCTGCATCGCCCATTTGGAAGCCGCCCGCTGGCGCGACGGCAAGCCGACCTGCCCCTACTGCGGATCGCGCAACACCGCCAAGAGCGAACACCGTCACCGCTGCTACGACTGCAAGACCGGATTCAGCGTCACGGTCGGCACGATCTTTCACCGGACGCACCTGCCGCTTCAGAAATGGTTTCTGGCGATCACGCTGATGCTGAACGCCAAGAAGGGGCTGTCCGCCCTTCAGCTTTCCCGCGATCTTCAGGTCAACAAGAACACGGCATGGCGGATCACGATGCAGATTCGCAAGGCCATGTCGCAGGCCGGGCATCGCGACTTGCTCACCGGCATCGTTGAAATGGACGAAACGTACATCGGCGGGAAGCCGCGCAAGGGAACCAAGGGCGACGGGCCGGACGGGACGCACACCCGCGGCCGCGGGACCAAGAAGGCTCCGGTGATCGGCGCGGTCGAGCGTGACGGCAGCGTGACCGCCAAGGCAACCCGCAAGGACAAGATGAAGGGTAAGCACCTTCGGGCCTTCGTCCGGGAACGCGTCGATACTGGCAAAGCCGCCCTGATTACCGACGAATACACCGGCTACAAGGGCATGGCGAAAGTCCTGCCGCACGCCGTGATCAAGCATTCCGACTGGTACGTTGACGGCGACATTCACACCAACACCATCGAAGGCTTCTGGGCGCTCCTGAAGCGCGGGATGTTCGGCCAGTTCCACAGCGTCAGCCGCCGCCACTTGCAGCGCTACATCGATGAGTTCTGCTACCGCTACAACCTGCGGAAAGCGGACCCGCTGGCGGCCTTCGACCTGACCATCAACCGCGGATTGGGAGTTGCCCGATGAGCAAGAATAAGCCGCTGAAAGTCATCGCGGACGCACAGAATCATCCCCTCGTTATCGGGGGAATAGAAATCGAGTGCTATGTCTTGGAGGATGAAACCCGCGTTTTAAGCCGCGGCGGATTCCAAGCCGCCTTGGGTCGGCATCGAACATCACGCAAGCATCAATCGGATGACGTAGTCAACTTGCCCGCTTTTCTAGCGGCTGCGAATCTAAATCCCTTTATTCCCAAAGACTTAGTGACGGCGTCAACTCCGATTGCTTTTCAGGCGCCTTCACGCGGTCCCGTAGCTTACGGATTCCGAGCCGAGATACTGCCAGCGGTATGCAAAGTCTATGTGGAGGCGCGACGGGCCGGCGCGCTCTTGCCGTCGCAAATTCACATCGCAGAGCGCGCCGAAATACTCCGGGACGGACTTGGGCTATTGGGCATCATCGGCCTTGTCGACGAAGCGACCGGCTACCAAAAAATCCGAGATGATCGTGTCCTTGCGGCCATTCTGGAGAAGTACATCGCCAAGGAATGGCGACCATGGACTCGGACCTTCCCGCCGGAGTTCTATGAGCTGATTTTCAGTCTCAAAAAGTGGCCTGGCCCGGATGGAGTCAAGCGCCCGTCCGTTATCGGGAGGTACACAAACGACATCGTGTACGACCGCTTGCCGGACGGCGTGTTGGATGAATTGCGGCGGAAGAACCCCACCGTGAAGCCCGGCCAACGCCGCAACAGGCACCATCAATGGCTGACGGGAGATGTCGGGCATCCGGCGCTTCGCGAGCACCTGATCGGCGTTATGGCGCTGATGCGGGCGGCTCCGAATTGGGATGCCTTCAAACGAGCGCTTGTGCGCTCCTACAAGAAGCGGCACGAGAATGTGCCGCTGGCGCTCGGTGACGACGAATGAGCGCTCCAAATTGGAAGAACCGCACGCTGTTCGTCGCCGACAATATCCACATTCTCCGGGGCATGAACTCGGAGTCGGTGGACTGCATCGCGACCGATCCGCCGTTCAACGCAAAGCGGCTGTTCAACGCTCCGCTCGGCTCACGCTCCGCCGATCAACGGTTCGATGATCGCTGGCGTTGGGACGAAGTGACGGACGAATGGCAGGATTTGATCGCGTCCGATCATCCGGCGATCAAGGAGATCATCGAAGCCGCCGCCGTCATAGAGGGCGGTTCAATCGACCATCGCACCGGGAAGATCAGTACCGGGCGGGTAAAGAACTCCATCGCCGCCTATCTCGCCTACATGGCCCCGCGGATCGTCGAAATGCGGCGGGTCTTGAAGCCGACGGGCGTGCTGTTCATGCAGTGCAATTGGGAAGCCGACTCTTACCTTCGGCTGGTACTGGATGCCGTGTTCGGGCGCGACAAGATCATCAACGAGATCGCGTGGAAAAGTCATCCCTCGAAGGGCTTGGCCAGCCGGCGCCTGCCCCGCAATCACGGCACGATCTTCGCCTATGGCAAGACGGCAAAATGGAAGTGGCATCCGTCGCACGATCCCTACGACCTCAACGATTTAGATGAAAAGACCCTCAAGGCATACAAGCCAGAACCGGGCACCGGAAGACTCGTCACCTATGACAACTTGGTGAACCCGAACCGCGACCGTCCGAATCTCACCTATGAGTTTCTCGGGGTCACGCGGGTTTGGCGTTGGACCCGCGAGCGCATGGAAGCCGCCTATGCGGCGGGGCGCGTAGTCCAAAAGACGCCGCGCAGCGTTCCGCGCTTCAAGCGGTATCTCGATGAACAGCCGGGCAAGCCACGCGATGATGTATGGCTGGACGTTATGCAGCCGGAAAGCAGCGACTCCGAATGGTCAACCCGCAAGCCGATCGCGCTGTACCAACGGCTGATCGCGTGCGCCACCGATGGGGGCGATATTGTGTTCGATCCGTTCTGTGGCTGCGGAACGACTGCGGCGGCCGCAGAATTTATGGAACCGAAACGCCAATGGGTCGGTGTCGATATAGACCCCGTTGCTGAAACTGAAACCGACAAACGTTTGCAAGAGGCGGCGGGCTTGGACCTGGAGGGCCACGTTGCTCCGGTCCGCGTGCGGAAATCACTCAAGCGCAAGGACATCCCGTCGATCTCGGACGCCAAGCTGCGCCAAATCCTGTGGAACCGACAGGGGCGGCAATGCGTCAACCCCTACTGCGATTCCGAGGGCTTGCGGGCCGTCGATCTCGACCTCGATCATCGCATCCCGCATGTACGCGGCGGGGAGGATGACCAGGCAAACCGAATCGCGCTCTGCGGAAACTGCAACAGCCGCAAGGGCCGGAAGGCATGGGGACTGTTCTTGAACGAAGAGCGGGCGAAGCAGCCCCATCCCTCGCGGTAACGCTGGCCTGTCCCCTTCAGGATAACCAAAAACAAGACCTTAAACTAGGAAATTCCGAAGTCGGAAGACGAATCCCTGACAAACCTGTGGCCCTGGTAACCGCGATTATATTCCGCGTCGATCGTCCAGTAGCTCCGGCCGGCGCCCGCATAGGCGAACGGCTGCACCGGGCCGTCGAGCGGCAGGTAGAACAGCCCGGAAAGCGCGACGTTCCACATGTCCAGCTCGACGTTGAAGATAGCGTTCCACACAAAGCCTCGAGACGAGATTTTCCCGACCTCGGCCTCGAGGGCGAACCACTCGTTGAACCGGTAGCCGCCATAGATGCGCGGGCCGGAAAAATCCAGTTCGGCCGAGAGGATGTTGTTGTCCTCCCGTTCCGAATGCAGTGTGTTGATGCCGCCGCCCAGATACCATCGCCCGGAATCTGCGGCAGGGCGGCCGCCGCTCTGCCCGGCCGACGACGGCCGCTTGCCGGCCGCCCCGAAGGCCCAGTGAACCGCAACATCCAGGGACTGGCGGCGCCAGCGGTATTCGTTCGGGATATGGGGCCAGTTCTCGGGCGGTTCTATCCTGGCCGTCCAGGAGCGGTAGCCGATCCGGATCTTCAGATTTTCGCCGACCCTGGCTTCCGCCCCAAATCCGATATGCCAGTAAAAGTCGGAAGACGATTTCCTGGAACGTCTGTAATTCGGGTTATTGCGCAGGAATTCCGCGTCGATGGTCCAGTAGCTCCGGCCGGCGCCCGCATAGACGAACGGCTGGATCGGGCCGTCGAGCGGCAGATAGACCAGCCCGGAAAGCGCGACGTTCCACATGTCCAGCTTGGCGTCGAAGAGATCGGTCCACAACTGGCCCCGAAACCCGGATTTCCCGACCTCGGCCTCGAGGGCGAACCAGTCGTTGAACCGGTAGCCGCCATAGATGCGCGGGCCGAAAAAACCCAACCGCGTGGAGAGGCGACCATTATCTTCCCGTTCCGAATGCAGCGAATTGATGCCGCCGCCCAGATACCAGTATTGGGCCTGGGCCGGCGCGCAGAACAGCAGCAGGGCGAGCAGAACGCCGAGGGAGAGCCGGAAACTCACTATGACCCCTCCTGAACGGGAGATCGAAAGAACGGGTTGACGCCGACCCGCGCGGCGGCCGGACGTCACGAAGACGGCCGCCGGCGTCAGTTGTTCGGCGTCGAAATCGCCGGGACGATGCACTGCTTCGATTGTGCCGACCTCAACGGCTGCAGGATGCAAAGGCCATTAGCTAGCAAATCTTCCATAAAATTTGCGTATTGTTCGGAACAGTATTCATATCGTTTGTATATTTTTTCGCGGCAGCGGCCTGCCATTTCGTACGCGGTGACGGAACGGTGCGAGCCGGCGACGGCGGTTTGGTGCCTGTCCGCCCGGAGCGCCTTCCCCTGCAATTTCCGCTGCGGAGAGCTGCAGGAATGCCGGGCGGTCCCCCTCCCCTCGGGATTCCTTTGCGGAAGGGACGCTGGCCCGCCAACCGCCCCCTATTGCTTCCCCGGACGGAGCGGAGCGACGATCCGGGGCCCAGGGCCACAGGCAGAGGACTTTCGGGTCGGCTCTGGTCCCCGGATCGCCCCTGCGGGGCGTCCGGGGCGGCAAGGGGAAGCGCCCGCAGAACCGTACTGCCCGCCCGTCGTTCGGACCGGCCGTCCCCTCACCGTCATCCCGACCGAGCGGAGCGAGCGGAGGGATCCCGGCTCGAACCCGACGAACGGATCCCGGAGTCCGGCGACGGGATTCTTCCCCTTCGACTTCGCTCAGGGCAGGCTACTTCGCGGACTGGCGTCCGCTCCGGTCGGAATGACGGATGGGGTTTGTCGGGGCAGAGGAAAAATTGTTGATTATCATGTTTTTTTCCTATATCTTCAAAAGGAACATTTATCAAACATGAGGAAACCCGTCATGTCCCGGCCCTTGTCCGACAACCCGGCCGAAACCGCCTCGGAGGCTTCGCCCGCTGCGCCCCTGCCGGCCCCGCCCCTCACCCAGCGGCAGGAGGAGTTCTGCCGCCATTACGCCGCCACGGGCAACGCCGCCGGGGCGGCGCGGGACGCCGGCTATGCCGCAGGCTCGGCGCGCCAGACCGGGCACGAGCTGCTGGAGCGGCCGGCGGTCGCCGCGCGGGTGCGGGCGATCCGGGCGGCGTGGCGGACGGTCGAGCGCGAGGAGGCGCAGATCCTGCTCGGCCGGCTCGAGCAGGCCTGGGACGCCGCGGTCGAGAAGGGCTCGGCGTCGCTCATGCTCCGGGTCATCAGGTTGCAGGCCGACCTGTCCGGCCTCGACCGGCGCAGCGCCCACCGGCGCGCCGGCCTGTGGCCCCTGCCCATAGACGTGCCGGGAGAGGACGCACGACCCGACGCAGGAGAATCCGGTGCCGCCGGCCCGTTGGCCGAGGCGGTGCGCCGGGGCCGGCACCGGACCGAGCGGGCGCTCGCCGCCCACCGGGCGAGCCGCAGGGCCCTGGAGCGGCGCAAGGATTTCGACGAGGCGGCCTGGCTGGCGACGGCCCAGCGCCTGCACGCCACCGTCGAGGAGCGCCGGCCCCGCCGTCCGGTTCGGATGGACCGCAGGCCCGCGCCCGCCATGACGAATCCTGACATTTCCTTACACGGGGCCTTACAGGGGTCCGCACATCCCGCCGCGGACGCGCCGATGCCGGACAGCGCGCCGGGCGCCCCGGCCCCGACAAATCCTGACATATCCTTACACCGGGCCGGCTTGCTGCCGACGGAGGCGGAGGACCGCGCCCGCGGACCGGCCGGCGTACCCATCGCGCCGGACAGGCCGTTCTTCCCGTTCTTCACTGACGCGGACAGGGACGACGGCGGCGACAGCGCCGAGGAGGCCAGGGCGGCCGCGGCGGCCGAGCGGCAGGACCGGGACGCGGATCCCGAAGAACGCTGGACCAGGGACATGCCGGGCGCCGTTGGCATCCTGCCGCCTGCCGGCGAGCCCTGCCCGATCGAGCGCCGCGCCGCCGAAGAGGAGCAGGACTATCTCAAAGAGCTCGCCCGCACCCGTCCGCCGCTGGAAAACCGGACCGCCGGAATGTATCTCGCCGAATTCGACTGGGTGCGCCCCTGCCGCGGAGAGGAACCGGACCATGACGGACCATGACGAATCCTGACAATTCCTGATGGCCGTCTTGTTGCCCAACCCTCGATTGCCGCCCCGGACGGAGCGCAGCGACGATCCGGGGCCCAGGGCCTGCCCTGAGCATGTCGAAGGGGCCACCAGTCGAGGCCGTGCCGGGCGACTCTGGGCCCCGGATCGGGGTCCGGGGCGGCATCATTGGTTATCGGGGGGTTATCGGGGGGTTATCGGGGTATTGGGGCGGCAACGAAAAGACCGGCATCCGGAGTTTCCGGGTTGAACGGTCGTACAAGAATGATGAAGCGGGCGCCCCGAGCCTCAGCGCAGCGGGAAGCCCACCGCGGCTTCCAGTTCGGCCAGTGCGGTATCGGGATCGGCGACCTTGATCGTGGTCATGCCCAGCTCGCGCGCAGGTTTAAGATTGACGCCCAAATCATCGAGATAAACTGCGTTTCTCGGCACGACCCCAAGCGCGTCGCAGGCCATCCGGTAGATGCGCGGATCGGGCTTGCGCAGGCCGGCCTTGCTGCTCTCGATCACATGATCGAACAGGGCGAAGACCCTGGCGACCTCGGCGGCGAGCGCGGCGCCGCCCCCGCCGTCCCCGTCATCCCCGTCGCCGAGCACCATGGTCGGGCCTTCGCCGGCGGCGACGTTGTTGGTGATGCAGCCGACCCTGAGCCGCGCCTTGCAGGCCTTGAGCGCGGCCACCATTTCGGGGCGCAACCGCCTGGCCAGCAGGGCAATGACCTCCCGCCCGCCGACCGGATGGCCGAGCGCGGCGCTTTCGGCGCGAAAGGCGGCGTCGAATTCGTCCAGGCCGATGGCGCTGCGCTCGAACCGGGCCCAGGCGTTGTCCAGATGGTTTTGTGCGTTGACCGTTCGCAAAAAATCCCGCGGCAGGCCGCGTTCCGCCTCGAAGCGGTTGAAGGCGGTGAACGGGCTGTCGGTCAGCACCCCGCCGAAATCCCAGATCACCGCCTGAATGGCCATGGACCCCTTCCCTGCCGCCGGCCCGTTGCAAGCCCAATCGCCGGAACGCAGGGAGGCGTAGCGTCAGCCGGCCAGCCGTTCCAGACCGATTTTGGCGCAGGCGTCGAGGATGGCGTCGGTATCGATGCGGTGGGCGCGGTAGAGATCGGGGATGTCCGCCGATTGCCCGAAATGCTCGACGCCCAGGCTGTGGGTGCGGTGGCCGTAGACCGCGCCGAGCCAGCTCAGGGTCGCCGGATGGCCGTCGATCACCGTGACCAGCCCGGCGTCCGGGGCCAGAGGCGCGAGCAGATTCTCGATATGGGACAGGGCGTTAGGCGGCGAACTTCCGGCGATCGGCGCGGCGGACTGGCGCGCGCGCTGGGCCGCGGCCCAGCCGGCGTTCAGCCGGTCGGCCGACGTGACCGCCAGCAGGCCGGCGCCGGGGATGTCCTCGGCGAGCGCCTCCCAGGCGGCCATGGCCTCCGGGGCGACCGCGCCGGTGTAGACGAGCGCCAGCTCCGCCCCGGCGGCCGGCGCTTTCAGCCAATAGGCGCCGTCGACGATATTCCGCCGCAGCGCGTCGCCGACCGCCCGGTCCGGCTGGGCCAGGTCCCGGGTCGAAAGCCGCAGGTAGACGCTGCCGCCCTGGGCGTCGCGCAGCCAGCGCCGGCCGCGGTCGACCGAACCGTCCCGTTGCAGATAATCGAAGGACCAGGCCATCAAAACCGCCAGTTCGTCGGCGAATGCCGGCTCGAAGGCCGCCAGACCGTCCTGGGCCATGCCGATCAGCGGCGTGCCGACGGATTGATGAGCCCCGCCTTCGGGCGCCAGCGTCACCCCGGACGGCGTCGCGACCAGCAGGAAACGGGCGCCCTGGTAGCAGGCGTAGTTCAGCGCATCGAGGCCGCGCTGGATGAAGGGATCGTAGAGCGTCCCGATCGGCAGCAGGCGCGCCCCGAAGGTCTCGTGGGACAGGCCGAGCGCGGCGAGCAGGATGAACAGGTTGTTTTCGGCAATGCCAAGCTCGATATGCTGGCCTTCGGTCGACTGGCGCCATTGCTGGGCGCTGACGACCTTCTCGTCCCGGAACGTGTCGCCCCGGTCGCGCCGGTCGAAGATGCCGCGCCGGTTCACCCAGGCGCCGAGATTGGTCGAGACCGTCACGTCCGGCGAGGTCGTGACGATGCAGTCGGCGAGCGGTTCGTCGCCCCGCGCCAGGCCGTCGAGGATCCGGCCGAACGCCGCCTGGGTCGAGAGCGCCCCGCCCTGCCCGGCCGGCCCCGGCGTCGCGATCGCCGGGACGGGGACCGGCGGCGCCGACGTGCGCCGCGGGTAGCGGACGGCGAACGGAACCGAATCGAGAAAGGCGCGCAGGTCTTCGGGATCGACGTCGAGCCCGGCGACCCGGTCCCATTCCTCGCCCGGTGCGATACCGGATTCTTCCCTGAATCCAAAGATTTGCGCCTCGTTCATCAACCCGGCATGGTTGTCCTTGTGGCCTTCGAACGGCAGGCCGAAGCCCTTGATGGTGTAGGCGATGAAGCAGGTCGGCCGGTCGTCATCGATGGCGCGGAACATCGACCGCACAGTCGCCATGTCGTGGCCGGCCAGGTTGGTCATCAGCCGTTGCAGGCCGGCGTCGTCCAGTTCGCCGAGCAACGCCCGGATGCCGCGCTCGTCGCCCAGGTCGGCCAGCAGATGCTCGCGCCAGCCCTTCGTGCGCCCGTCGTCCGGCGCGCCGCGGGCCAGCGCGCCGCCCTTGTAGCACAGCGCCGCGTAGAGCGAGTTGGGGCAGCTGTCGATCCACGCGCGCAGCGCGCCGCCGCCGGGCCGCCGGAATGCCGCTTCCAGCAGCGAACCGTATTTCGCCGTTACGACGCGCCAGCCCATCGCTTCGAACAGCTGGTCGAACCGGCTGTAGAGCTGGTCGGTAATGGTCGAATCGAGGCTCTGGCGGTTGTAATCGATCACCCACCAGACGTTGCGGATATCGTGTTTCCAGCCCTCCAGCAGCGCCTCGTAGACATTGCCCTCGTCCAGTTCGGCGTCGCCGACGACCGAGACCATGCGCCCGCGCGGCTGCCCGTCGGGCAGGCGGTTCTTGACGTGCAGATAGTCCTGGACCAGGGCGGCGAAGCTCGTCATCGCCGCGCCGAGACCGACCGAACCGGTCGAAAAGTCGACGTCGTCGGCGTCCTTGGTCCGCGAAGGATAGGATTGCGCGCCGCCCAATGCCCTGAAATTCTTGAGGTTTTCGAGACTCTGGCGGCCCAGCAGATACTGGATGGCGTGAAAGACCGGGCTGGCGTGCGGCTTGACCGCGACCCGGTCCTCCGGCCGGAGAATGTCGAAATAGAGCGCGGTCAGGATGGTCGCGACCGACGCGCTGGAGGCCTGGTGGCCGCCGACCTTCAACCCGTCCCGGTTCGGGCGGATGTGGTTCGCGTGGTGGATCGTCCAGCTCGACAGCCACAACACCTTGCGCTCGAGCGCGCGCAGCAGGCGCAGCCGGTCGGGCGCGGCCGTTTCCGCCGGCATCGGATCGGGTGCAGACACCATCGCAATGCTCCGTTCCCCGAACGGTACGGATTCCGGACGGCGGCCAGTTTATGCCGATTTGGGCCGGACTGCGGAAAGAAATCGCGTTGGCGCGCCCGCCGGCGCCAACGCCGTGCCGATACGCCTGCTCGTGCAAGTCCTGCTCCTTGAAATGAACATTCAAATTCAAGCAAGAGCCAAATAATGCTGAAGACGGTGCCAAGAATGCTGAAAAACGAAGTACCCCGTTTGGAAAAATTAAATGGAGCGCGGGTACCGATTCCGAAACCTGGAGAAGTCAAGTCCGTGGAAGGACTTAAACCTGTATTTCGCTGTTTTGCATACAATATACCGCCGACAAGGCTGTTGGACCCGCGGACCGGCGCGGCGGCTTGCGGCGCTGCGCCCTATCGGGACCGTTCCCGGCCGAATGCGGCGGACGCGGCTTCCGACAGCCGGTCCGGAAGATCGTCGGCCAGAAGACCCGTCCCGCACAGCCGGGCGGCCTCGGCATGGCACCACACCGCGGCGCAGGCCGCCTCGAACGGCGGCATCGCCTGGGCGCGCAGGCCCGCGACGACGCCGGCCAGGACGTCGCCGGTCCCCGCCGTTGCGAGGCTCGGCAAGGCGTTGGCGTTGATCGCAACCCGTCCGTCCGGTGCGGCGATCACCGTGTCGTAGCCCTTGTGGACGACCGTCGCACCGGCTCTTTCGGCGACGCGGCGCGTCCGCTCCACCTTGCCGGCGCCGGCATCGTCCGGCCCGGCGATCCGGGCAAATTCGCCGCTATGGGGCGTCAGGACCGTTCCGGTGCCTGCCGGTCCGGATTCGCCGCCCATAGTGGATACAACGGCGGATATTGCATCGGCATCCAGTATACAATCCACCGGCAACCGGGCGATCTCGACCAGTTTTCGCTGCCGTCCGGCAGTGCGGCCGAACCCCTGACCGGCAAGTATTACTTGCACCTTCCGATCGCGGCAGAATTGCTCCAGATCGTCGATTCCCCCCAGTTTCCGCCGCAGAAAGGCTGCCGGAAGCTGCGCGTCGAAGAATGGCCGGACCGCCGCATCGTCGTCGGAAAACCAGCCGACCGTCACGATGCCGGCGCCGGACCGCGCGGCGGCGCGCGCCGCCAGCGCCGACGCTCCGGGCATGTCCCCGGCGACGACCAGGACATGGCCGCGGGTGTATTTGTGGTCCCCGGGCGACGGCGGCCGCACAGCGTTTCGCCACAGGGCTGGCGCATTGACGACGGTATTCGGCGCGATCGCGTCCAGCACGCTCTCTGCAATGCCGATGTCGCGGACAGCCAGGGCGCCGCACATCTCCCGGCCCGGCAGCAGAAAATGGCCCGGTTTGGCGCGGAAGAAGGTGACCGTCAGGTCGGCCGGCGCGACCGGCCCGCGGCAGGCGCCGCTGTCGCCGTCCACGCCGCTCGGCACATCGACGGCAACGACCGGCACGCCACCGCTCCGGCGCCGTTCTGCCGTCCGGACGAGCAAGTCGGCCGGCGTCCCGGATACCGGCCGGGTCAGGCCGGCGCCGAACAGGGCATCGACGATCAGCCCGGCCCGGTCGAGGCCTTCGAGGCCTTCCGCCGCCCATTCGGAGGTTTCGGCAGATGTCCCGCCGGCCCCGGCCGCCTCTATCCATCGCTCGAAAGCGGTCCGGGCGTCGCCGCCCAGCCGTTCCGGGCGTGGCGCGTGAAACACCGAGACGGGCCATCCCGCTTCGAGCAAAAGGCGTGCAATTACAAAGCCGTCACCGCCGTTGTTGCCCGGCCCGCACAGGATTGCGGCCGGCCGGGGCCGCCAGCGCAGGCGGATTTCGCGCGCCACTGCCGCCCCGGCCGCCTCCATCAGGTCGATGCCCGGCGTGCCGGCTGCAATCGCCGCGCGGTCGGCAGCGGCCATCTCCACCGTCGTGAGCAGGCAATGGGCGTGCCTGGCGTTAGCTGCCTTGGCGTTTGCTGTCATCGTCCGCATCTTCGCGACAGGGGCGTGAATCGCACGATTCCGGGGTTGCCGGAGTCGCGCGCCTCCGCCCGTTCCCGACCGGCAGAAAAGCGCCTACGGTGGCCCGGCACAATCCGCAAATCGCCCCGCAATTCGCCCCACACATCGTCGGGGCCGGGGACCCGCCCGGAATACAGCAGCCGCAACCATGCCCGACGAACCTCCGCCCGCATCCGGTGGCGCCGAACCTCCCGACCCCGATTTCCCGGCCCGGCCCGGCCTGTCCGGCCGGATCTGGATTCCCCTGCTCGGCGCCGCCCTCGTGCTCCTCCTTCTGGCCGTCGACCGGGCGCCGGTCTCTTTTTGAAAGGGGCAAGCTTTGCCGCGGCGTTTCCCGCCATTCGCGGCTTGACGCTACCCGCCCCCGCAATAGACTAATGCCAGTGGTCCACGGCGGCCGACGGGGCAGGCGCCGGAAAGCGCCTGTCCGCACCCCGCGGTGAAATCTGTGAAACGTGTTTCTGGGAGAAGCGCTTCATGACTGTATCTGTCTCGTTGACGGTTAACGGCGAGGCCGTTTCCGCCGACGTCGAGCCGCGCACCCTGCTGGTGCAGATGCTGCGCGAACAGCTGGGTCTCACCGGCACCCATGTCGGCTGCGACACCAGCCAGTGCGGCGCTTGCGTCGTCCATGTCGACGGCGAATCGGTCAAGGCCTGCACGTTGCTGGCGGTCCAGGCCGAAGGCGCGGAGGTCAAGACGATCGAGGGCGTTGCCGACGGCGACACGCTGCACCCGATGCAGCAGGCGTTCCACGAAAATCACGGCTTGCAGTGCGGTTTCTGCACGCCGGGCATGATCATGAGCGCGCTCGACCTGGTGAAGAACAACCCGGATCCCAGCGAACGGGATATCCGCGAGTGGCTGGAAGGCAATCTGTGCCGCTGTACCGGCTACCACAATATCGTCAAGTCCATCGACGCCGGCGCCCGGGCGATGCGCGGCTAGCGCCCGCCGGATCGTTCCAGACGCGAACCGACGCAATCCGGATCGTCCCAGAATGGACAGGACCAATTCGAGCGCAGTGAGGAATTCATGACCGAGCAAGGCATCGGCGCTGCAGTCGCGCGCCGCGAAGATCGCCGTTTCGTGACCGGTCAGGGTCACTATACCGACGATATCAACCGCAGGGGGCAGACCCACGCCTATTTCGTGCGTTCGCCCCATGCCCATGCGACGCTCAACGGCGTCAACACCGATGCCGCCCGGGCGATGCCCGGCGTGCGCGGCATCTTCGTCGGCGAAGACATGGCCGATGTCGGGCCGCTGATCTGCGGCTGGGCCATCACCGATGTGAACGGCGAGCCGCACAAGGCGCCGCCCCACCCGGCGCTGGCCGTCGGCAAGGTGAACTATGTCGGCGACGCCGTCGCCGTCGTGATCGCCGATACCCTGGAGCAGGCCAAGGATGCCGGCGCGGCCGTCGAAGTCGACTATGGCATCCTGGACGCCGTGGCCGATCCGGCCCGGTCCATGGCCGCCGGCCAGCCGCAGATCCATGATGAGGCGCCGGACAACCTCTGCTACGAATGGGCGCTCGGCGACAAGGCGGCCATCGATGCCGCGTTCGACGGTGCGGCCCATGTGACGTCGCTGGAATTCGCCAACAACCGCCTTGTGCCCAACGCCATGGAGCCGCGGGCCTGCGTGGCCGAATACGACGACGGCACCGGCGAATACACCCTCTTCATCGCGTCCCAGAACCCGCATGTCCACCGGCTGGTGATGTCGGCGTTCCACGGCCTCGCCCCGGAGCACAAGCTGCGCGTGGTGGCGCCCGACGTCGGCGGCGGCTTCGGCTCCAAGATCTTCATCTACGCCGAAGAAGTCGTGGCAACCTGGGCTTCCGCCCGGATCGGCAGGCCGATCAAGTGGACGGCGGAACGCAGCGAAAGCTTCATCGCGGACGCCCATGGCCGCGACCATGTCACGAAGGCGGAGCTGGCGCTCGACTCCGGCGGCAAGTTCCTCGCCATGCGGGTCGAAACCATCGCCAATATGGGGGCCTATCTCTCGACCTTCTCCTCGGCGGTGCCGAGCTATCTCTACGGCACGCTGCTGGCCGGCCAGTACACGACCGGCGGCATCTACTGCAACGTCAAGACGGTCTTTACCAACACCGCGCCGGTCGATGCCTATCGCGGCGCCGGGCGGCCGGAAGCCGCCTATGTCGTCGAGCGTCTGGTCGAGACGGCGGCGAACGAGACCGGCCGGGATCCGGCCGAACTGCGCCGGATCAACTTCGTGCCCGGCGACGCCTTCCCCTACGAGACGCCGGTCATCATGCAGTACGATTGCGGCGATTTCGCCGGTTCAATGGACCAGGCGCTGGATCTTGCCGGCTACGGCGGTTTCCAGGCCCGCAAGGCGGAATCGAAGGCCAACGGCAAGCTGCGCGGCGTCGGCTTCTCCTCCTACATCGAGGCGTGCGGCGTTGCGCCATCGGCGGCGGTCGGCTCTCTGGGCGCCGGTGTGGGTCTCTGGGAATCGGCAAGTATCCGTTTTAATCCAACGGGTAACGTCCAGTTGCTCACAGGCTGCCACACCCACGGTCAGGGCCATGAAACGGCCTATGCCCAGATCGTCGCCGACAAGCTCGGCGTGCCCTACGACCAGGTTGACGTCATTCACGGCGATACCGCCAAAACACCGTTCGGCATGGGCACCTACGGTTCCCGTTCGGCCGCCGTCGGCGGTTCGGCCATTGTGAAGGCCGCGGACAAGATCATCGAGAAAGGACGGAAGATCGCCGCCCACGCCCTAGAGGCGTCGGAGGACGATATCGAGTTCGCCGGCGGCAACTTCACGGTCAAGGGCACCGACAAGGCGATGAACATCGCTGAGGTCGCCTTCACCGCCTATGTGCCGCACAACTATCCGGAGGGCCTCGAGCCGGGGCTGGAAGAATCGGCGTTCTACGATCCCCTCAACTTCTCCTTCCCGGCCGGCACGCATATCTGCGAAGTCGAGATCGATCCGGAAACCGGCTCGGTCGCGATCGACAAATACGCTGCCGTCGACGATTTCGGCGTGGTGATCAACCCGCTGATCGTCGAGGGCCAGGTCCATGGCGGGATCGGCCAGGGAATCGGCCAGGCCGTGCTGGAGCATGCGGTCTACGACAGTGCCGGCCAGCTGATCAGCGGTTCCTACATGGACTACACCATGCCCCGCGCCGACGACGTGCCGAACTACGACGTCGGCTTCAACGGCGTACCGTCCCCGCTCAACCCCCTTGGCGTGAAGGGCTGCGGCGAGGCCGGGGCCATCGCGGCGCCGGCGGCGGTCATGAACGCGGTACACGACGCGCTGCGCGATGTCGGCGTCGGCCATATCGAAATGCCGGCAACCCCGTTGCGCGTCTGGCAGGCGATTCAGGACGCAGCGGCATAGACGCGGCGGGACAGGCTGAATTCATCGAATCGGAACGGAAAATTCGGAACGCATCGGGCCCTCACCCGGGCAGGAAGGAACCAATCCATGTACAATTTCGAGTACAAGAAGGCCGGCAGCGTCGATGAAGCCGCCGGCATTGTCGGCGCAGACGACGAGGCAAAGCTGCTCGCCGGCGGGATGACGTATATCCCGACGCTCAAGCAGAGGCTCGCCGCACCGACGACCGTCGTCGACCTGAACGGCGTCGGCGGCCTGGACGGCATTGCGGTCGACGGTAACGGCGTGACCGTCGGCGCCCTGGCCCGGCACGCCGCGGTCGCCGCATCCGCGGACGTCGCGGCGGCCATCCCGGCCCTGGCCGACCTGGCGAGCCACATCGGCGACCCGCAGGTGCGCAACCGCGGGACGATCGGCGGCTCGATCGCCAACAACGATCCGGCCGCGGATTATCCGGCCGCTCTTGTCGGCCTCGGTGCCACCGTGCAGACCAACAAGCGGAACATCGCGGCGGACGACTTCTTCACCAGCCTGTTCGAGACGGCGCTGGGGCAGGACGAGATCGTCACGTCGGTATCGTTCCCGAGGGCCGGCAAGGCCGCCTACATGAAATTCCCGAACCCGGCCTCGCGCTACGCCATCGTCGGCGTGTTTGTCGCCCAGGCGGCAGACGGCGTCCGGGTTGCGGTGACCGGCGCCGGCCCGTGCGTGTTCCGGGTTGCGGAGATGGAAGCCGCCCTCGCCGCGAACTGGTCGGCCGACGCGGTGGCGGGCATCGGCATCTCCGCCGACGGCCTCAACGAGGACATCCACGCCAGCGCCGAATACCGCGCCCATCTCGTCACGGTGATGGCCAAGCGCGCCGTGGCGAAGGCGGGGTAGCCTGCCTTTGCCCGCAGCACCCTCCCCATTCACGGGGAGGGTGAAACGGCTGCTCTTACTTCTTGTTTTTCGGGAGAAAACACCGTATCGGGCATGCGTTGACCGAACGGTACGGACCTTGATCGGCGGCTCAAGTGCCGGAGACAGGCTCGTTACCGGGGGAGGCGGGAGTCGAAACCTCCGCGCCGAAGTGTGCGCCACCCGAACATCTCCCGTCTCTCCCGAACGAATGCTCAAATTTCGTGGCAGCAAGACGGGCTGCCGACCGTGTTCCGTTCTGGAATGAGCATGTCAAAAATAACCGCCCTGCCCGATTCCGTCGACGCAACCGAGAAATTGCTCGCCGCCGGCGCCTATGTCGCCGACCGGTCGCTGGCGACGGCCCTCTATCTGGCGCTGAAGCTCGGCCGGCCGCTGTTCCTGGAGGGCGAGGCCGGCGTCGGCAAGACGGAAATCGCCAAGGTGCTGGCAGGGTGCCTCGGCCGCGACCTGATCCGGTTGCAATGTTACGAGGGGCTGGACGTTTCGAGCGCGGTCTACGAGTGGAACTATGCCCGGCAGATGATCGAGATCCGGCTGGCCGAAGCAACCGGCGATGCCGGCGGCCGGACCGGGCGGGCGGCCCTCACCCGGGACGTGTTTTCCGAGGAATTCCTGATCAAGCGCCCCCTGCTCCAGGCGTTGGAGCCGCGAGAGAGCGGTCCGCCAGTGCTGCTGATCGACGAGCTGGACCGGACCGACGAACCCTTCGAGGCCTTCCTGCTGGAGGTGCTGTCGGACTTCCAGATCACCGTGCCGGAAATCGGCGTCTTCGGCGCCGATACGCCGCCCGTCGTCGTCATTACCTCGAACCGGACGCGGGAAATCCACGACGCCCTGAAGCGACGCTGCTTCTACTATTGGGTCGACTACCCCAACGCCGAGCGCGAACTGGAAATCCTCGGCAAGAAGGCCCCGGAAGCCGGCGAGGCGCTGCGCCGCGATGTCGTCGCCTTCATTCAGAAATTGCGCGATGTCGACCTTTTCAAGCTGCCCGGCGTCGCCGAATCCATCGACTGGGCCCAGGCCTTGGCCCAGCTCGACGTCGTCGCCCTGGAGCCGGATACGCTCAACGCCACGCTCGGCACGCTGCTCAAGTACCAGGACGATATCGAACGCATCCGCGGCAGCGAAGCCATGCGAATCCTCGACGAGATTCGCACCGAGGCCTCCCTCAACCGGGTGCGCGGGTCCTAGGGCAGCGAGACCGGACCGGACGCCGCCATGCCGTTCGATACCCCGCCCGACCCGGAACGGTCCCGCCGCGGCGGCGACCCGGGCGGCGGCCGCCTGCCGGAAAATATCATGCACTTCGCCCGGGTGCTGCGCGCCGCCGGCCTGCCGGTCGGCCCCGGCCAGGTGATCCGGGCGGTCGAGGCGGCCGAGGCGGTCGGTATCGGCACCCGCGACGACTTCTACTGGACGCTCCACGCGGTCTTCGTGAACCGCCGCGACCAGCGCGACCTGTTCGACCAGGCCTTCCACGTCTTCTGGCGCAATCCGCGGCTGCTGGAGCGGTTGATGTCCGTCATCCTGCCGACAACGGAAGCGCCGGCGGACGAGGAACGGGAGGAGATGTCGCGGCGGCTCGCGGAAGCGCTGAAGGGTCTCGCGGAAGCGGCGGGACAAGCGCCGGAGCAGGAGCGGGTCGAACTGGACGCCGTGATGACCTGGACCGACCGCGAGGTCCTGAAGAGCCGCGATTTCGAGAAGATGTCGCAAGCCGAAATCGATGCCGCGAAACGGGCGCTGGCCCGGATGCGCCTGCCGGTGGAGCGGGTGGCGACGCGGCGCTACCGGTCCGACCCGGCCGGTCCGCGTATCGACATGCGCCGGATATTGCGGCGCAGCGTGCGCAGCGGCGGAGACACAATCCTGCTCGCGCGCAGGCGGCGCAAGACACGGCGGCCGCCGCTCGTGGTCCTGTGCGATATCTCCGGTTCGATGAGCCGCTATTCGCGCATGCTGTTGCACTTCCTGCACGCCGTCACCAACGACCGGGACCGCGTGCACACATTCCTGTTCGGCACGAGGTTGACAAACGTCACGCGGTATCTGCGCTACAAGGATGTCGACGAAGCGCTCGACAAGATCGGCCAGGTCGCCGAGGACTGGGACGGCGGCACGCGCATCGGCCAGACACTCGGCGAATTCAATCGACTGTGGTCGCGCCGGACCCTCGGTCAGGGCGCCATGGCGCTCCTGATTACGGACGGGCTGGACCGGGATGGCGGCGCCGGGCTGGAGCGGGAAATGGACCGGCTGCACCGCAGTTGCCGCCGGCTGATCTGGCTCAATCCCCTGCTGCGTTACGAGGGGTTCGAGCCCAAGTCGGCCGGCATCCGGGCCATGTTGCCCCATGTTGACGACTTCCGTACCGTGCACAATCTGGAGAGCCTGGAGCAGTTGAGCGCGGCGTTTGCCCAGCCCGGAGCCCGGCAGGACAGGAGCGTGACCCGATGGCTGCCGATGCTGAGACCCTGACGCTGTCGAGCGACGAGGTGTTGCGCCGGGCGGCGGCGTGGCGGGATGCCGGCAAGGACGTGGCCATAGCCACGGTCGTCAACACCTGGGGATCGTCGCCCCGTCCGGTCGGCAGCCAGCTCGCGGTCAGCGGCGCGCAGGAAATGATCGGCTCCGTTTCGGGCGGCTGCATCGAAGGCGCGGTGGTCGCCGAGGCTCAGGACGTCATCCGCAGCGGCGCGCCCCGGCTGCTCGAATTCGGCGTTGCGGACGAGGACGCCTGGGCGGTCGGCCTAGCCTGCGGCGGCCGGGTCGAAGTGTTTGTCGAACGGCTCGACTAGATGGACCGGAACCTGATCGACAGGCTCGCGGCCGCGAAGGCCGGGCACCGCCCGGTTGTCGTTGCGACGGATCTGGCGTCCGGCGAAAAGACCTGGATCGAGGGCGGATCCGCCGCCGGGCCGGTGCGCGTCGACGAAACCCTGCTCGCCGCCGCCGACACCGCGCAGCGCGACGACAGGAGCCGGACGATCGAGACAAACGACGGCCGCCGCCTGTTTCTGCATGTCTTCAACCCGCCGCTGCGGCTCCTGATCGTCGGCGCCGTCCATATCGCGCAGTCGCTGGCGCCGATTGCCGCGCTTGCCGGCTATGCCGTGACGGTCATCGATCCCCGGGGTTCATTCGCCACCGCAGACCGGTTTCCGGGTGTCGTCCTGACCGACGACTGGCCCGACGAGGCCCTGGCGGCGCTGAAGCCCGACGCGCGCACCGCGATTGTTACCCTCACCCACGACCCGAAACTCGACGATCCGGCCCTGCACAGCGCCTTGCGTTCCCATTGTTTCTATATCGGCTCCCTGGGTTCGCGCCGGACCCATGCCTCGCGGGTCCAGCGGCTGCAGCAGGCGGGTTTCGGCAGCGATGAGATCGCCCGCATTCGCGGGCCGATCGGCCTCGACATCGGCGCAACGTCGCCGGCCGAAATTGCGCTCGCGATCATGGGCGAAATCACGGCAACGCTCCGCAGACCGCAGGCGAAAGCCGCCTGACCGGAACGATGGAATTCGGTTCCGTTCCGATACAGGAGGCCGAAGGCGCCATTCTCGCCCACGCCGTCAGGACGGCTGCCGGCCGCCTCGCCAAGGGTCGGAGGCTGACGAAAGACGACCTCGCCGCCATTGCAGGCGCCGGCTTCGACAGAATTGCGGTTGCCCGCCTGGACCCGGACGATCTGGACGAAAACGATGCCGCCGCGCGCATCGCCGCCGCTCTCGCGTCCGACAGTTTGCGCGCCGGGCCGGCCGCGAACGGCCGCTGCAACCTCTATGCCCGGCATGCCGGCCTGGCCCTGATCGATGCCGCCGGCGTCAGTGCAGCCAACCGGATCGCGGAATCGCTCACCCTGGCGACTCTGCCGGCATTATCGCCGGTGGTTCGCGACCAGCTCATCGCGACCGTCAAGATCATCACCTTCGGCGCGCCGGCCGCAAGCGTCGAACGGGTCGCCGGCGCCGCCGCGGGTACGGTATCGGTTGCCGCATACCGCCCGCAGACCGCAGCGCTGATCCAGACACGATTGCCCCACACGACCGCCGGGCTGCTGGCAAAGACCGAGCGTTCGACCCGCGAACGCCTCGCCCGGGTCGGCGCGGCCGTGACCCATGTCCGAACGACGGAACACCGCGAAGACGCTCTTGCCGATGCTCTGGCACAGGTGGCCGCGGCTGCCGACCTGATTGCCGTGATCGGCGCATCGGCCATCGCGGACCGGCGCGACGTCGTCCCCGCAGCCATCGTCGCAGCCGGCGGAACCGTCGAGCATTTCGGTCTGCCGGTCGATCCCGGCAATCTCACCCTGCTGGCGCGGATTGGCGAAGCGACCGTCGTAGCCATGCCGGGCTCGGCGCGCTCGCCCCGGGAACAGGGCTCCGACTGGCTGCTCGAACGGCTCGCCGCCGGCCTTCGGGTCGATGCGGAGACCATCGCCGGTTTCGGCGTCGGCGGCCTGCTCAAGGAAATCCGCTCCCGGCCCATGCTGCGCGACCGCGAGCCGCCGGGCGCGCAGAAACCCGAACCGGTCGTCGACGCCATCCTGCTGGCGGCCGGGCAATCGACGCGGATGGGCGCACGCAACAAGCTGCTGGAGCCGGTCGGCGGCGAGCCGATGATCCGGCGGGTGGCGGCAGCGGTCCGCAGCGCCGCAACCCGCCGCCTGATCGTCGTGACCGGCCACGAAGCCGGCCGGGTGCGCGATGCGCTCTCGGGCCTGGATTGCGCCTTCGCCGACAATCCGGACTATCCGTCAGGCATGGGCTCGTCGGTCGCCGCAGGCGCGCGGGCGGTATTCGAAACGCCGGACCCGCCGGACGCCGCCATCGTTTGTCTTGGCGACATGCCGGACATCGCGCCGGCCATGCTGGATGCCCTTATCGCCAACTACGATCCGCAGGCCGGCCGCACCATCGTTGCCGCCGCCAGCGGCGGGCAACGCGGGAATCCGGTGCTGTGGGACCGGCGCTTCGCCGACGACCTGGCGAGCCTGGGCGGCGACACCGGCGGGCGGGACATCCTGCAGGAGCATGCCGGCCAGGTCGTGACCGTGGAAATGGACGACGACGCCGTGCTACGCGACCTCGACACGCCGGAAGCGTTCGACGCCTACCGGGACAGAACGGGCGGCGATCCGGCCGGCTGAGCCGCTCGGGCCGCAATACCGAAACTCAATTGGCAACCAGCACGAAGTCGTATTCGACCTTCTGGTAAGGCGCGGTCACGCCGTAGGCGCTCGCCTCCTCCGCATCGGCGGTCTCGTCGAAATCCACCCGCAGGGAATCGCGCACGGCGAACACGGCGTCGCGGTCGATCCAGTCGTCTTCGCCGGGGAACAGTTCCGTCACCAGCGGGAGATAGCCGTCGGCGTTGATCCAGATATGATAGTGCGCCGGCCGCCAGGCGGTGCGCGAGGTCGCGCGCAGGATCTCGCCGGCCGGTCCGTCGTCCGGCACGGTGTAGGACACCGGTTTCACCGTGCGCACGCCGTATCGGCCGTCCGCTCCGGTGAACTGGTGGCAGCGCAGGTTGGGCACCGCCCCCTCATGGCTCTCCTGCACGTCGTACAGGCCGTTCGACTGGGTCTGCCAGAAATCGAGGCGCGCGCCTTCGACCGGTTCGGACTGTTCGTTGAGCACGCGGCCGGTCAGCACAACCTCCGTGCCGGGGTCGTCGCCGGCGAGATTGCCTTTGAGCGGGACTTCCGGCGCGCCGCCGACGAAGAACGGGCCGAGCGCGCTGTATTCCGTCCCGCTGGTCACGCCGCGGCCCTTGATCATGTCGACCAGCGACGACAGGCCGAGAATATCGGAAGTCAGAATGAACTCGTTGCGCTCCGGCGTCGAAATCTTGCCGGCATCGTAAAGATACTGGATGCCCCGCATCCACTCGTCCTGCTGCAAGCCCACTTCCCGGGCAAAGGCGTGCATATGCTTGACCAGGCTGGTCATGATCTCCTTGAGCCGCGGGTCCTCGGTCCCCTCCATGGTCTGGAGCACGGCTTCGGTGATGTTGTCTTCCTGCAGATTGCGCATCGGTCTTTCCCTGCCCTTGCGTTTCCTCGTTCGGCCTATAGAGACGCGACGACCGCGGGCCGTCAATGCCCGGTCCGGTTATCCGGTGTAGATGTTCGTATACCGGTCGCGCAGGGCATTCTTCTGGACCTTGCCCATGGCGTTGCGCGGCAGTTCGTCGACGATGAAAAGCCGCTTCGGCTGCTTGAACCTGGCCAGCGTGTCCGCCAGGCCGGCAAGGAGCGCTTCCGGATCCAGGTCGGCCGACCCGTCGGGCACCACCGCTCCGGTCACGCCCTCGCCGAAATCCGGATGGGCGATGCCGAACACCGCGGACTCGCGAACGCCCGGAAGCGCATCAAGGCATTGCTCGACCTCTTTGGGATAGACGTTCAAACCGCCGGAAATTATCAGGTCCTTCGCCCGGCCGACGATGGCGACCCGGCCGGTTTCGTCCATCGTCGCCATGTCGCCGGAAACGAAAAATCCGTCGGGCCGGAACTCCTCCGCGGTCCTGTCCGGCAGGCGCCAGTAACCGGAAAACACGTTCGGGCCGGTCATCTCCAGCACGCCGACGCCGCCCCGCGGCACTTCGCGGCCGGCCTCGTCGGCGATGCGGACGGACACGCCCGGAAGCGCAAAGCCGACCGTGCCGGCGACGCGCTCTCCGTCGAGCGGATTGCTGCACGCCATGCCGACTTCCGTCATGCCGTAGCGCTCCAGAATCCGCTTGCCGGTCCGGCTCTCGAAGCCGGCGAAAGTCTCCTCCAGCAGGGGCGCCGAGCCGGAAATGAACAGGCGGACGTTGCGGGCGGCCTCTGCGGTGAATTCGGGCGTATCGAGCAGGCGGGTATAGTAGGTCGGCACGCCCATCATGACCGTTGCATCGGGCAACCGGGCAATCGCACTTTCCGCAGCGAATCCGTTCTGGAAAATGACCCGTGCTCCGCTCAGCAACGCGCAGTGCAGCGCCACGAAAAGGCCGTGTACGTGATAGATCGGCAGGGCGTGCAGCAGCACATCGCCGCCCGTGAAGCCCCAATAGTCCCGCAGAACCAGGGCATTGGACGCCAGGTTGCCGTGGGTCAGCATCGCGCCCTTGGGCCGGCCGGTCGTGCCGGAGGTGTAGAGGATCGCCGCGAGATCGTCGGCACGGCGCACCGCCGCCGGTCCGGCGGGCCGCGCCCTTTCGGCGGCTTCGTGAAGGGTGCCCGAACCGTCGCCCAGAGTCAGGACGGCGCCTACACCGGCCTTGCGCGCCAGCGCTTCGGCCGTCCCGCGATCCGATTCCCGGCACACGAAGACGGCGGGTTCGGCATCCGAAAGGAAAAAGGCGATTTCCGGCGCGGTATAGGCCGTGTTCAGCGGCACGAAGACCAGCCCGGCGCGCAGGCAGGCCAGGTAGAGCATCACGGCGTCCGGCGACTTGTCGACCTGGGCAACGACGCGGTCGCCCGCCATCGCGCCATGTGCGGCGAGCGCCGTGGCAATCCGGGCCGCCCGCCCGTCGATTTCGCGATACAGGACCGGCGCCCCGCCCTCGACGTCCAGAAACACGGCGGCAGGATCTGCCGGAAACTGCGCCGCGATCAGCGCGTAGAGATTGTCGGACATGTCTTTCCGAAGGCGGCCTGGCATTTCACGCATACAGTCCTGCCGCAGCGGTCCGCTCAAGCGGGCAAATCGCCCGTCCCGCCCGCCGCCGTCATTCCCCCTTCCCTTCCAGACGCTGCCGGATACGGGCCGCAAAATCGGGCCGGTCGGCAACCAGCGGCAGCAGTTTGCGCCAGTAATCCTTACCCTCAGCTTCGCGTCCCAGATCGAAGGCGTGGCGGCCAAGATAGTACAGCGCAAGCGGGTGGCGCGGCTCCAGGGCATGCAGGCGTTCGAAGAGTTGAAGCAATTGCGGATCGACCGGATCGTCCGGACTGCGCAGGCGGAGCACAGCCATCGTGTAGAGCGTCAGGACGCGGACATTGTCCGGCGCCAGCGCGACGGCCCTGCCGTAGGCATCGGCGGACTTGTCCAGCTCGCCGAGCACACTGAGGGCCCGGCCGAGGCGCAGCCAGCCGGCAAGATCGCCGGGATTCTCTTCGAGTCGTGCGGCCAGCCCGGCAACCATGCCGCGGATCATCTCCTGCCGCTCCTCCGGGGTCATCCGCTCGGCGGCGCGCACGTCTTCGGCGCTCGGGCCGCGCGGCCTCTCCTGCACCGTCAGCATGCTGCGGTCGGCGAGCTCGGGACGGCCGAGCACGGCGTAGAGCGCCAGGCTCAGCGCCGGCACCGCCGCCGCCAGCAGCAGGACGGTCGGGCGCGACAGGGTTTGCGTCGTACCGGAACCTTCCGCTTCCCCCCGGCCCTCGGCGGCCAGCGCGCGCCGGCGGATTTCATTGCGCGCCGCCTCGGCCTCCGCCGCCTCGATCGTGCCGCGCGCCAGGTCCCGGTCGAGTTCGCGAAGCTGATCGCGATAGACCTCAAGGTCGTATTCCGCCGCGCCGGCGACCGGCGCAGCTTCAGACCCGCCGCGCGGATAGAGGCGCCACAGGATGGCAGCGCCGGCCGCGATGCCCAGAATCGCAGCGACCAGCCAGATCATTTCTCATCTCCGCGGTCCTGGAGCAGCGCATCTGCGCGGGCGGCCTCTTCCGCCGGGAGGCCCGCGGCTTCCGTCGCCGGTCGCGGCCGGCGCAATCGCCAGAGCAGGAACAGGAGCGCGGCCAGAAGCGCCACCGCCGGCCCGAACCAAAGCAGCCAGGTCCGCTCGTCGACCGGCGGGCGCAGCAGGACGAAATCGCCGTAGCGTGCATGGACATAGGCGATGACTTCGCGGTCGCTGTCTCCCGCCGTCAACCGCTTGCGCACCAGCCGGCGCAGGTCGCGGGCCAGCGGCGCATCCGAATCGTCGATCGACTGGTTCTGGCAGACCAGGCAGCGCAGCTCGCGGCCGATGTCCCGGGCGCGGCCTTCCAGCTTCGCATCCTCCAGCGCCTCGCCCGGCCCGATGGCCGGCGCGGGCGCTATCGGAGCGGCGATCGCAACGAACAGCGCGAGCAGAATCGGGGCAGCGTACCGCCTCATTTCCTCAATGCCTCGATCGCCGGCAGGATACTCTCTTCCAGCACCTGCTTCGTTATCGGACCGACCTGCTTGAACCGGATTCGGCCTGCACGATCGATCAGATAGGTTTCCGGCACGCCGTAAAGGCCGAATTCCGGCGCGATCTCCCCGTCGCGATCGACGCCGATGCGCGCGTAGGGATTGCCGTGCCGGTCCAGCCAGCGCGCGGCGTCCGCCGGTTTGTCCTTGTAGTTGATGCCGGCAAGGATCACGCCGGGCACTTTCGACAAGGCGGTAATCTGGGGGTGCTCGATCAGGCAGGGCGCGCACCAGCTGGCAAAGAAGTTCAGGACAGTGATGCGCCCCTTGAACGACGCGCTTTCAACGCCCTGCCGGATGATCCTGCCGTCATGTTCGAGGCTGCGCGCGGAGAATGCCGGCGCCGGTTTGTCGATCAGCGCCGACGGCAGGAGGCTCGGGTCGCGCCCGCTCTGCAGATAGAAGGCGGCGGCGGCGGCAATGGCGGCGAACACCGCAAGCGGCGCCAGATACAGCAGCCGGCGGGATCGCATGGCGGTTCAGGCTTCCGCCGGACGCGCTGCAGGCGGCCGGGCCGAGCGCCGCGGTGCGCCGACCCGGTGGCGCCGGTCGGTCAGCGAAACCATGCCGCCGAGGAACATCAGCACGGCGCCGATCCATATCCAGGGCACCAACGGATTGTGATAGAGCCGCACGGCATGCCCGCCCTTTTCGTCGGGATCGCCGAGGACGATGTAGAGGTCGGCGAACCAGGTCGTGCGGATGGCGGCTTCGGTGGTCGGCGTGCGCTGCGGCAGGTAGACCCGCTTTTCGGGCGATAGCGTTGCGATAGCGACACCGCCCTCGGATACGGTGAACTGCCCCCGGCGGGCCAGATAGTTGCCGACCCTGACCTCGCGGACGCCTGCGAATGCGATGGCGTAGCCGGCCACCTCAGCGCTGTCGCCCGGTTTCATGACCCGGACGATCTCGGTCTGCCAGACGCTCGATGCCGTGATTCCGGCGACGACCACGCCGGCGGCGGCGTGGGCGAGCGTCATGCCCCAGGCCGAGCGCGGCATGGCTGCGGCGCGGCGCAGGCTTTCGCCGAACGGCGCGCGGAACAGGCGAACCCGGCCGGCAAGCTCGAGGACGGATGCGCCGATCGCCCAGACAGCCAGGCCGATGCCCAGCGCCGCCGCAAAGCTGTGCCGGTCTTCCAGGAAAACGACGACGGCCGCCGCACCGATCGTGACGGCGACGATCAGTTTCAGCCGGTCCAGCGCACCGGCCAGATCGGCCCGTTTCCATGGCAGGAACGGCGCGATTCCCATCGCCAGGATCAAGGGCGCCATCAAGGGGACGAAGGTGGCGTTGAAATAGGGCGGCCCGACGCTGATCTTGCCGAGGCCGAGCGCATCGACGATCAGCGGATAAAGCGTGCCGAACAGGACCGTCAGCGCCGCCACAGTCATCAGCAGATTGTTGACGATCAGCGCGCCCTCGCGGGAGATCGGCCGGAACAGGCCGCCGGCCCTGAGCGCCGGCGCGCGCCAGGCGTAGAGCAGGAGCGCGCCGCCGATGGTGACGGCCAGGATGGCGAGAATGAACAGGCCGCGTTCGGGGTCGGTCGCGAAGGTGTGGACCGAGGTGAGCACGCCGGAGCGGACCAGGAAAGTCCCCAGCAGGCTGAGTGAAAAGGTGAGGATCGCCAGCAGGATAGACCAGCTTTTTAAGGCATCCCGCTTTTCGGCGACGACGGCGCTGTGCAGCAGGGCGGTGCCGACCAGCCAGGGCATGAAGGACGCGTTCTCCACCGGGTCCCAGAACCAGAACCCGCCCCAGCCCAGTTCGTAATAGGCCCACCAGCTGCCGAGCGCGATGCCGAGTGTGAGAAAGCTCCAGGCGGCGAGCGCCCACGGCCGCACCCACCGGCCCCAGGCGGCATCCACCCTGCCCTCCAGCAAGGCGGCCACGGCAAAGGCGAAGGTGACGGAGAAACCGACATAGCCCAGGTAGAGCAGCGGCGGATGGAAGGCGAGGCCCGGATCCTGCAGGATCGGATTCAGGCCCCGCCCGTCCGGCGGCATCGGATTCACCCTGTCGAACGGGTTCGAGGTCAGCAGGACGAAGGCGAGAAAGGCCAGGCCGATCATGCCCTGGACGGCGATCACCCGGGCGCGCAGGCCGGGTGCGATATTGCTTCCGAACCAGGCGACACAGGCGCCGAACAGGCTGAGGATCAGGCACCAGAGCACCATCGAGCCTTCGTGATTCCCCCAGACGCCGGTGATTTTGTAGAGCAGCGGCTTGGCGCTGTGGGAGTTCTGCATCACGTTGGCGACCGAGAAATCGGACGTCACGAAGGCCCAGGTCAACGCGCAGAAGGCGATCAGGACGAAAACGAACTGGCCGGTCGCCAGCGTGCCGCCGAGCGCCATCAGCGGGCTGTGGCGTCGGCTCGCGCCGGCCATCGGCAAGACGGACTGGCCGAGCGCCAGGATTGCGGCGACGATCAGGGCGAAATGGCCGATCTCCGCGCTCATGATGCCGGCCTCCCGGTCAGGATTTGGCTTCGGCGCACGGTTTGCCGCCGCCGTCGGCGTGCCATTGCCCCTGTTCCTTCAGTTGATCGGCAAGGTCTTTCGGCATGTAGTTTTCGTCATGCTTGGCGAGGATCGTATCGGCCCGGAAAACTCCGCTTTTTTCGAGCCGGCCGATCGCCACGACCCCCTGCCCTTCCCGGAACAGGTCGGGCAGTACGCCCTTGTAGACGACCGGGAGGCTGTGGAGGCAGTCGGTGACCCGGAAAGTGACGCTCACACCGTCTTCCAGCGTCTTGCGGCTGCCTGCCTCGACGAGCCCGCCCAGGCGAAACTGCTGTCCTGCCGGCACATTTTTCGCTTCGACCCGGGACGGTGTGTAGAAAAAGGTAACGCCGTCGTCGAGGGCGACCAGAACCAGCGCGACCGCGACACCGAGCAGGGCGAGGCCGACAGAAAGAAAAGCCATGCGCCGCCGCTTAGGTCGCAATCCCGGCCTCCGGTTCGCCTTCCTCCGGTTCGCCGTCCTCCACTACGCCTTCGGGTGAAGCCGAACGCTGCTCAAGCGCCGCCGCCGCGGCTTCCTCGCGCCGCAAGCTCCGCGAGGCATGCCAGGCCAACCCGACCATGACCGCCGCAGTCAGGATGAGCGCCGGCCAGACATAGGCTGCATAGCCACCCATGGCGAAGAATTCGGCGATCTTGTCCACCCATTGCCTCCGGCATCGCTATCCGGCACTGCGCAGCACCGGCGCCCCCTTATTGGGCTGACGATGGAGATAACAACAGGACGATTTCGCGGCAGCGCGCCAATCACCGCATAACGGGCGGTCGCGCACACAGCTAACCGCGCATGCGTGCGCCGGCCGGGTCGAACAGCGGTTCTTCGAGAATCCGGGCGGCGCACCGCTCGCCGAGGATTTCGACTTCCAGGCGGCCGGGATTTTCCGCCACACCCCGCGGCAGATAGCCGAGCGCTACCGATTGCTGCGCCACATGGGCATAGCCGCCTGACGTCACCCGGCCGACAACGGCGCCGTCGTGCCAGATCGGTTCGTCGCGGAACGAATCGGCGTCCGAAACGTCGACCGCCATGGCGACGAGCCGCCGTTCGCCGCCCTCTTCCTTTTCCCTGAGCGCCGCGTCGCGGCCGATGAAATCGTTCTTCGCCAGATCGACGAAGCGGCCGAGGCCGGCTTCGTAAGGACCGTAGATCGGTCGGTATTCGAACGCCCAGGCGCCGAAACTCTTTTCCAGCCTCAGGCTGTCCAGCGCGCGGAGACCGAAGGGCTTGAGGCCGAGCGGCGCGCCCGCTTCCATCAGCAGGTCGTACACCGCAACCTGGTATTCCGGCGCCATCCAGATTTCGTAGCCCAGGTCGCCGGTATAGGAGATCCGGCCGACCAGCGCAGGCGCCGGTCCGATATCCATGGCTCGGATATCGAGAAAGCGGAAGGCCTCGGCCGATACGTCGGCATCCGTCACGGCCTGCAGCAGGTCACGCGCCGCCGGCCCCGCAATCATCAGGCCGACAAGATCAAGGCCGAGCGCGCGCACGGCGACCGAACCGTCGTCCGGCAGATGCGCTTCGAACCAGCGCATATGGTACTTTTCCGCCGGGCCGGAGCCGACGACGTAGAACTTCTCGTCGCCCGTCTTGGCTACGGTGAAGTCGCCGATCAGCTTGCCATTCGGATTCAGCATCGGGCTCAGGACGACCCGCCCCGGCCGCGGCGTCCGGTTGGCAAGAATCCGGGATAGCCAGATTTCCGCGCCTGGCCCTGTCACCGAATATTTTGCGAAGCCGGACGACTCGTAGACGCCGACTCCGTTGCGAACCGCCGCCGCCTCGCGCCCGACATTGGCGAAATCGTTGGAACGCCGGAAGCTGACGATATCTTCCGCCAGTTCGCCCTCATCGGCGAACCAGAGCGGGTATTCCAGGCCGTAGGCGGCGCCGAAAACGGCGCCCCGCGCCTTGAAGCGGTCGTAGAGCGGCGTGGTGCGCAGGGGCCGGCCGGCCGGCAGTTCCTCGTTCGGAAACGGCACGTTAAAGCGGCGGCTGTAGTTTTCCCGCACCTTGGCGTTGGTATAGGCGAGCGTCGCCCAGTCGCCGAAGCGCGCGACGTCCATGCCGAACACGTCGAAGCCAGGATCGCCCTCCGTCATCCAGTTGGCGAGGGTCAGCCCGACCCCGCCGCCCTGGCTGAATCCGGCCATCACGGCGCAGGCGCACCAGTAATTCTTCAGGCCGCGAACCGGCCCGACCAGCGGGTTGCCGTCCGGCGCGAAGGTGAAAGGGCCGTTGACGATCTGCTTGATTCCCGCGCGGCCGTAGGGCGGAAAATGCTTGAAGCCGATTTCCAGCGACGGCGTGATCCGGTCGAGGTCGGGCGCCAGCAGTTCGTGGCCGAAGTCCCAGGGCGTCGTCTTCGGCGACCAGGGCTTGCCGGCGCGCTCGTAGGTGCCGATTAGCATGCCCTTGCCTTCCTGGCGCGTGTAGATCTCACCGCCGAAGTCGAGGGCGTGCATCATCTGCCGTCCCGTCGACGCGTTGAATTCCGTGACTTCCGGAATTTCGTCGGTCAGCAGATACATGTGCTCCATGGCGAGCACCGGCAGTTCCAGGCCCACCATGCGGCCGACCTCGCGCGCCCACAGGCCGCCGGCATTGACGACGTGCTCGGCATGGACCGTGCCCTTCTCGGTCACGACGTCCCAGCTGCCGTCCGGTCTCGGCTGCAAATCCTCGACCTTGGTTTGAAGATAGATCTCCGCCCCGCCGATCCGCGCCGATTTCGCGTAGGCCTGAGTCACGCCCGACGGATCGACATGGCCTTCCACGGGATCGTACAGGCCGCCGACGAAGCAGGCGGGATCGATCAGCGGAAACAGCTCACGGGCTTCCTGCGGCGTCACCAGTTCAGTATCGAGCTTCATGTAGCGGCCGATCGCGCGGGCGGTTTTTAGCCAGTCCATGCGATCGGGCGTGTCGGCCAGTATGACGCCGCCGGTCAGGTGGACGCCGCAGGACTGGCCGGAGATTTCCTCGATCTCCCGGTACAGGTCGATCGTGTAGCGCTGGAGCGCGGAGACGTCCGGATCGCCGTTCAGCGTGTGCATGCCGCCGGCGGCGTGCCAGGTCGAGCCGCTGGTCAGCTCGGAACGTTCGAACAGGGCGACGTCTTTCCAGCCGGCTTTGGTCAGATGGTAAAGCACGCTGGCGCCGACCACGCCGCCGCCGATTACTGCCGCCTGCACATGCGATTTCATCCGTTCGCTCCGGTTTGCCGCCGGCGCCGGCCGGGCGGCGGTTTCTGCTAAAAGTCGGTCGGCACGCCGCCTTCGTCCTTGCGCCGGGCGACGAAGGCATCGAGTTCCTCGCGGACCGCCGGGTCCATCGGCGGCGCTTCGTACAGCGCCAGCTTTTCCTTGTAGAGCCGGTGCAGATGGTCAGCCGCGGTCGGCGAGCCGGCGCCGGACCAGGCCTCGTAGTTGCGCCAGTCGGAGACCATCGGTGCGAAGAAGGCGGTCTTGTAGCGCGATTGGGTGTGCTCGGCGCCGAAATAGTGGCCGCCGGGCCCGACTTCGCGCATCGCGTCCAATGCCAGTTCGGCCTCGTCGACCCGGAACGGCTCGAGGAAGGCCGCCACCATGTCCAGCAGGTCGGCATCCAGCACCATCTTCTCGAACGAGGCCTGGAGGCCGCCTTCCATCCAGCCGGCGGCGTGCTTGAACAGATGGGCGCCGCCCATGACCGCGCCCCAGAGCGAAAACACACTCTCATAGGCCGCCTGGGCGTCGACCGCGTTGGCCGCGTTGACGTTGGACGAGCGGTACGGCACCCGGTAGCGCCGGGCGAACTGGCCGCCGACCAGCGCGGATTTCATATATTCCGGCGTGCCGAAGGCAGGCGCGCCGCTGCGCATGTCGACGTTCGAGGTGAAGCCGCCATACAGGAACGGCGCGCCGGGACTGTTCAGCTGGTGGATCGTCAGGCCGGCGAGGAATTCGGCATTCTGCTGGGCCACGGCGCCGGCCAGAGTCACCGGCGCCATGGCGCCGGCCAGGGTGAAGGGCGTCATCACGACCGGCTGGCCGCGGTCGCCCATGCGCAGGATGCCTTCGACCATCGGCAGGTCGAGGCGCAGCGGCGAACTGGAATTGATCACCGTGATGACCGACGGCTCGCGCTCCAGCGTCGTGTGGTCGACGCCGCGCGCAATGCGCGACAGCTCGATGCCGTCCAGCACCCGCTCCCGGCCCAGGCTGTAGGCGTGGATCGGCTTGTCGGTCATGGTGAGTGCGGCGTGCAGTGCATCGAGATGGCGCACGCTGGGGTGGATGTCCGTCGGCTCGACCGGATAGCCGCCCCACATGTGGATAGCCGGCAGCACCTGCCCCAGGCGCAGGAACTGCTTGTAATCCTCGAAATTGCCGACCCGGCGCCCACCCTCGAAGTCGGCCGCGTTGGGTGTGCTGCTCACTGCGCCGAAAACCAGCCGGTCGCCGCCGAAGGTGAGGGTGCGCTCCGGGTTGCGGCAATAAAATTTGAATGTCTCCGGCGGTTTGCCGATCTGCGCCTCGACAAGATCGGACGGGAAGCGGACGCGGTTGCCGTCCGGCGCCACATCCGCGCCTGCGTCCTTGAGGATCGCCTTCGCCTCGTCGTGCAGGAGGTCGATGCCGATTTCCTGGAGCACAGTCAGCGCAGTCCGGTGGATCGCCTCGAGTTCGTCGTCCGAGACCGCAGGCACCGGATCGAACAGCCGGCGCGGTTGCGGCCGGATCGCAGCTTCCGGACTTTTCGCTGCGGCGTCCGGTACGCCGCGGCGGCGCCGGCCGCTGCGGCCGCGTCTCTCGGGAGGCATCGGTTTCCTTTCGTTTTCCGTCGCCCGACCGGCCGAACGACCGGTGGCGCGCCGGATTAGACCAAAACGGCGTTGCGGTCATGCCGAAAGTGCCGGTGCGCGCCGATGTTTGACCGGCGGCTTGTCGCTTGCCGGCGGTTCGGCGTCCCGTTACCTTGGCCGCAAACGCAGCCACAACGGGGAGGGTTGCCGATGAGCAGCCTGAATTTCGACGCCGCGCCCCTGCCCGTCCGGGACGATATTGCGGAGGCTCTGCCGCAGGTTTGGGCCCGGATCGCCCAACCGGGGACCTGGCTGACCGCGCGGGAACGGGTCGCCGTGGCTGCGGAAAGCCGCAACGCACGGTATTGCCGGCTGTGCGCCGAGCGGAAGGACGCGCTTTCGCCCTATGCCGTGCAAGGCGAACACGATTCTCTCGGCGAACTGCCCGACGACAAGGTCGAACTTGTCCACCGGATGATGACCGATCCGGCGCGCATCGCCGCTCACTGGTTCGAGGCGCTGAAGGATGGCGGCCTGCCCGAGACCGAATATGTCGAGATCGTCGGCGTGATCGCCTGCACCGTCGCCATCGACACCTTCTGCCGCGGAATCGGCATGGCGCCGCCGCCCTTGCCGGAACCGCAGGATGGCGCGCCCTCGCACGAAACGGTGGGCGAGGAACACCTCAACCGCGGACTCGCCTTTGCACCGACCCTGGACCCGTTCGTCGACGGTCCGCTCCAGAAGGAGTTCTTCCCGGCCGGCCCGCCGACCGCCGCGCATATCCGGCGGGCCCTTTCCTCCGTGCCCGATACCCAGCGGGATTTCTGGCGCATCGCCAACGTGCTCTACATGAACGGGTTGCAGATGCGCGATTTCTCGACCGAGTACCGCGCCATCACCCACGCCCAGATCGAGCTGGTTGCCGGCCGGGTTTCGGCCATCAACCAGTGCGTCTACTGAACCACCAGCCATGTGGCCCTGCTCCGTGCGAGCGGCGAATTCACCGGCGACGACTACGATCTCAGCGCGGTTCTGGGCGATTCGGTCGAGGACACCGGCATTCCGCACGCTGACGTCCTGATCCAACTGGCCGAAACGGCAATCGAATTTGACGACGAAGCGACGGCAGCGGCCCGCGAGGCCGTGATCGAACGGATGGGCGAAGCCGCCCTGGTCGATGCCGCGGCCATCGCGGCCAACTTCAACGCCATCGACCGGGTCGCCGACGCGATCGGCATTCCGCTCGAGGAAGAGAAGGCTGCGATTTCGGCCGGTTTCCGCGCTGAACTCGGGATCGACGATTTCGGGCGGGCGAGCCTGCCGGCAGCGGCGGAGTAAGTCGCTCCGACTCCGCCGTTCCGATAAAACCGCGGCGTCGTGCAGGACGGTTCTACCCGAACCGGATTCGGCCCTCGCCGGGCGATGCACCGGTTATCTCACCGATAACCGCGGCATCCGGATATCCGGCCTGCCGCAGCGCCTCGACACAGGCTCCCGCACCGTCCGCCGGCACGGCTGCGAGCAGACCACCGGCTGTCTGCGGATCGGCGAGAATTTCCGGCACAACGCCTTCGCATGCCGCAATCAGGACCGCCCGGTTGGCCGGATGAAGCGTGCTCGCATGCCCTGCGGACAGCAGACCCGAGGCGCCGGGCAGCAGGGGCAGCGCAGCCTCGTGAAGCACGGCGCCGCAATCCGACGCTTCGAGCATTTCCAACAGGTGTCCGCCCAGGCCGAACCCGGTTACGTCGGTGCAAGCCCTCGCGCCGTGCTGCCGCAAGACGGCGACCGCGGCACCATTACTTGCCAACATGCTCCTGAGCGCCGTTTGGACATCTCGCCCTCTGGCGGCGCGCGCCATTTCAGCCGCCAACAAAACGCCGGTCCCCAGCGCCTTTGTGAGGATCAGGCGGTCGCCCGGCCTCGCGCCGCCCTTGCGCCACGGTTCGCCGGCGCCGACCGTCCCGTTGATCGTCAACCCTGCCGCCATTTCCGCGCCTTCGGCGGTATGGCCGCCGATCAGGACCGCACCGGCGTCGTTCAGACCGCGCAGCACGCCGCGCAGGAGTTGCTCCAGTTCGCGTTCGACGATGCCCGGCGCGGCGAAGGGCAGCGTGACCGAGACCAGCGCGGAGACCGGCGCGCCGCCCATGGCATGGATATCGCCCATGCAATGGTTCGCGGCGATGCGGCCGAACAGATACGGGTCGTCGATAAAGGCACGGAACTGGTCGACGGTCTGGTACAGGGTTCCGTCCGCCGGCGGGGCGAGCGGCGCGGCATCGTCCGGGCTGTCGAGCGCCAGCGCCGGTGCGGTCGCCGGGTCGGCGCGCAGGCGGCCGAGCACCGCATTGAGGATCGCCTGGGGCACCTTGGCGCCGCAGCCGCCGCAGCGCATGGCGTCTTCCGCCGCGTTTGCCGTCGGTACTCGGGTCATGACAGGCAGGTCCGCGCCGTAGCGCGCCATCCAGCGCCGGTCGATCCGGTCCTTCCAGCGCCAGACCCAATCGCCTTCGGCCGCAAAGACGGCCTTCGAGGCGACGGCGCGTTTTCCCCCCAGCGAGATCAGCGAGAGCACGCGGCGCTGCGGCCGGAAGGGCTGCAACGCCCCGCCCCGGACGGCGCGGCGCAGATTTTCGGCCAGCACGGGGCCCTGGCGGACGGCGTAGACGCCGGATTTCGGCAGCGCGGTCGAATTGAATGCGGCGCAGTCGCCGGCGGCGAAGACCGTACCGTCGGACACGGATTGCAGCGTTGGGCCGACCTTCACGAAGCCGCGGGGATCGACGTCAAGGCCGGTCTCACGCAGCCACGGTGCGGCGCCACCCTGGGTAACGAGGATTGCCGCATCGTGTTCGAAAGCGCGTCCGGACTTGCACAAGACCCGGCCGGGTTCGATCGCCGCAGCCGTCTCACCGGTTTCGACCGCGAAGCCATTGCGGCGCAGCGCCGACAGCACGCGGCGGCGGACCCCTGCGGCGTGCCCCGGCATGATTTCCGGCGTCATCGACAGGATCGTGAATCGCGGTCGTCCGGTAGTGCTTTGTTCTTTTCTTTCAGACTGTTGAAACCGTGCGTTCATTCGGCTGTGCAATGCCATCGCCGCTTCGACGCCGCCGGTGCCGGCGCCGATGACGACGATCCGGACCGCCCCGTTCCGCGCCTCCGCCAGTGCTTCGACTTTCGCCCACCGCTCCAGGAACGCGGGTATGGGCTTCAGCGGAACGGCGTGTTCCGCGCCCGCAATCCCGCCGGTTTCGGGAACCGAGCCGATGTCGATGCTCAGCAGGTCGTAGGGCAGCGGCGGCCGGCCCGCGAGCGATACCTGCCGCGCCGTGCGGTCGATGCCGCTTGCCCGGCCGACGACCAGCCGGGCGCCGGCGAAGCGGCACAGGCGGCGCAGATCGATCATGCAGTCGTCGAAGCCGTAATGCCCGGCCAGATAGCCCGGCAGCATTCCCGAATAGGGCGTATCGACCGGCGTCGAGACCAGGGTCAGGCGCACGCCGGGCTCCGGTTTCATGCCGAACCGGCGCACGACCTCGACATGGGCGTGGCCGCCGCCGACCAGCACGATGTCGGTTTCGATCGGGGACGACGGAAGCACCGCTTCAGACTGCGGTTTCGGGTGGGAAAGAGTGGCGGAAGAGGGTGGGAGTCGAACCCACCAGACACGCGCTGGCGCGTCTCAACGGGTTTGAAGCCCGCGCGGCCCACCGGGCGCCGATCCTCCTCCGCCGGTCCGCCAATGGGTCGGACAGTGCTAGCACGGATCGGTTGCCGCCGGAAACGCCCTCCGCCGATCCCTTCTGCCGCTCAGCCACGCGCCGCGGTCCCGAAAGTCTCGGCGGCCGGCCGGCGGATCACGCGCTCGTTGCCCGCCCGCCGGGTGAAGCCCGCCCGGTCGAAATATTCCAGCATCTCGACGCTCAGGTTGCGGCCCAGCCCGGACCAGTCGCGGAAATCGGCCACGGTGAACCGGTCACCGCCCGACGAGGCGAGCCCCGTTTCGGCCGCATTTGCCAGAGATTCCAGCGTTTCCGGAGTCAGAAAGCGGTTTTTCGAGACCTGCATGACCAGCCCGGCAGCCTGGGCCCGCTTGAAGAAGCGTGCCGCCTCGCTTTGGACGATACCGAGCGCTTCCGAGACCTCCCACACCGTGCGCGGCCGGCCCGACGCCGTGAGCGCCGGTTCGATCCGGGCCCAGAGGCTTGCGTCGCGCGGTTCGAGTTCGACCCGCCGTCCGGCGAGGACGATCCGCTCGCCGCGCCGCTCCACAGTGCCGTCGCGCATAAGCCGGTCGAGCGCCGCATCGACGCACGCGGCGAGCGGCCGGCCGGGGAGCATGCGCGGCAGCGCCGCCGCGGGCAGGCCGGAGACGCTGTTCCGCCCCTCCGTACGTCCGGCCAGCGACGACCGGATCGCTTCGGCGAGTCCGGCGAGATGGCGGTCGAGGATAGCGGCCTGCCCGCCGCCGCCGCCGGCCCGCACCAGCCCCGGCACTAGTCCGGGCGCCTCGAGGCCGGCCAGTTCCGTTTCGATCAGGTTCCGGTTGCGGGCGAAGGCCCGCAGGTCGACGCCGCCATTGGCAACCTCCAGTTGCGCGGCGAGGGCCTCAGCATGCTTCGGTCGACGCTGCGCCCTGACGAGAGCGAGGCGCTGCGGCGTGCCCCGGCCACGCTGTGGGCCGTCGCAGTCCAGCACCATCCCGCCGCCTATCGTGCGTTTCGCCGACTGGTCGCGCAGGATGACGGCGTCTCCGCGGCAGACGCAGATCCCGCGGTCGAGCACGAGCTGCGCCAGCGCCCGCTCGCCCGGCGCCAGTTTACCCGCTTCGAGCAGCGCGACCCGGCCTGGAATGTCGGCCGTGCCGGCATGGACATGAACCGACGTCCAGTGGCGCAGAGGCCGGGCTTCCGAAGCGAGCAGCCGCAGGTCGATGTCGAGCCGGCGGCTGACCGATCGCAGGACGGGCGCCACCAGCCATTGTCCGCGGCCGATCGCAGCCCGGTCGACGTCCGCACCGGCCAGGTTGACCGCGCAGCGGTCGCCGGCCCGGGCCTCGGCGGCCGGCGCATCCTGCACCTTGAGGCCGCGCACCCGCACTCCGATTCCCTTCGGGCCGGCCGGACTGACCGCCAGCCGGTCGCCTGCCTTGAGGATCCCCGACTGCACCAGGCCGGTCACGACCAGACCGGCTCCGCCGACGATGAAGCTGCGGTCGATAGCCATGCGGAAGCCGCCGCATGCCGGTTTCTCGACAGCCCGGAGAGTCCCGATCGCCTCTGCAAGGCGGTCGAATCCCGCTCCGGTCGTCGAGGACACAGCCACGACCGGCGCTTCGGCCAGGCCGGTCGGCTCCAACAGGGCGCGCGTCTCGGCAATCACCTCGACCAGCCAATCGGCTTCAACAAGGTCCGTCTTCGTGATCGCAACGATGCCGGTGCGCACGCCGACCAGATCGAGAATAGCCAGATGTTCCCGGGTCTGGGGCATCGGCCCGTCGTCGGCGGCGACGACCAGCAGGGCCGCGTCGATCGCGGTCACACCGGCCAGCATGTTGCGGATGAACTTCTCGTGGCCGGGCACATCGACGAAGCCGGTCGTCTCGCCGGGCCGCAGCGCATCGGTGTAGGCAAAACCGAGATCGATGGTCAGACCGCGCCGTTTCTCCTCCGGCAGGCGGTCGGTATCGATTCCGGTGAGGCGTTTCAGCAGGCTGGTCTTGCCATGATCCACATGGCCGGCGGTCGCGATAATCATGGCGGGCACGGCCATGCGAGGCTGTCGATCTGCCCCAGCAGCGTCTCCGGCCTCTCCAGGCAGCGCATGTCGAGCCAGAAGGCGCCCTCCCCGACCCGGCCTATCGCCGGCACCGGCAGCGCGCGGAACGCGGCTGCGAGGTCGCGGAGCATCCGGCTGGCGACGCGGCGGCCCGTTGTCCCGCTCCGGGCCAAGGGTGTCAGGCGCACGGCGACGCTGGGCAACGCCTCAGCCGGCAGGGCGCCGCTGCCGATCTGGCTGAAACAGTCGGCGGCCTCGACCCGCCAGCCTTCCGGGGCCGACGGTTCCAGGCCGGCCGCGACCCGTTCGGCGACGGCGCGGATGTCCGGCAGCGGCCGGGCGAGCCAGCGCAACGTCGGCACGGTCTCCGCAAGGCTTTCGGGCTGGTGGTAAAGGGCGAGAGTCGCGTCGAGCGCTGCAATCCTCAGCTTGTCGAGCCGGAATGCCCGGTGCATCGGGTTTTTCTTGATCCTGGCGACCAGGTCCGCGCGGCCGGCGATCACCCCGGCCTGGGGCCCGCCGAGCAGCTTGTCGCCGCTGAAGGTCACCAGATCGGCGCAGCTGGCGAGCGCCTCCTGCACCGTGGGTTCGTGGGGCAACCCGAAACGTTCGAGATCGACCAGCGTGCCGCTGCCCAGATCGATGCAGAAGGGTATGCCGCGGCGCCGGCACAGGGCGGCCAGTTCCCTTTCCGGCACCGCCTTCGTGAAGCCGATCACGGTGTAATTGCTGGTATGCGCCTTCAGGACGAGCGCCGGACGGGCCGCCATCGCCTCTTCGTAGTCCTTCAGATGGGTCCGGTTGGTCGCGCCGACCTCGACCAGCCGGGCGCCGGCGCGGCGCATGACGTCCGGCAGGCGGAAGGACCCGCCGATCTCGACCAGTTCACCGCGCGAGACCGGCACCGCGCGGCGGTTCGCCAGCGTATTCAGCACCAGCATGACGGCGGCGGCGTTGTTGTTGACCGCCGTCGCCGCCTCGGCGCCGGTCAGGGAGCGGATGCGCGCTTCGAGGCGGCCGCCGCGGTCGCCGCGCTTCCCGGCCGCCAGATCGTATTCCAGATCGACCGGCCGCCGCGCCGCCCGGGTCATCGCCTCGACCGCCGATTCCGGCAGCGCCGAACGGCCGAGATTGGTGTGGACGACCGTGCCGGTCAGGTTCAGCACCGGCCTGAGCGACGGGGCCGTTGCGGCAGCGACATGGGCAACAACACGGTCCGCCAGCCCGTCCGCATCGATGCGGCCACCGGCGAGCAGGCGGCTTCGCGCCTCCTCGAGCACCGTGCGCGCCGCTTCGACCACGCAACTGCGGCCGACCCGGTCGGGCAGGTCCGCGAGCCGCACGTCCTGCAGCAGCCGGTCCACGCCCGGCAGGCCGGCGGGCACGGTAATCGGATCGGCTCTGGAGTCGGTCTGCGTCATGAGCGGCGGCTTTAGCACGGTTTTCCGGCGATAGGCAGATGGATCGGGACAACCAGTGCGCGCTACCGGCGGTATTTCCGGCATGCTAAGGTGGTTCTGTCTTTTTCTGCGGTGAGCGAACCGTGCCGCGTTCCGTGCTGGCCATTTCCTGCGCAATGCTCGCGCTGCTGCTTCCGGCAACGGCGCTCGCCGACGCCATCGACGGGCACTGGTGCCACGAGGACGGGCGCCGGATGACCATCGACGGGCCGGCCATCGTGACGCCCGGCGGCACGGCGATGACCGGCGACTACGACCGGCACGGTTTCGTCTATGTCATCCCGCCGGGCGAGCCGGGCGCCGGCAAGCGCATCACCATGCAGCTGATCGACGAGTATACCGTGATCCTGCGCACCGGCCCCGACTCCGCGAAAGCCGTCGAGCAGGTCTGGAAACGCTGCGCGAAACCGATGGCGTAGGCGAGTCTGCTTCAGGCCGCCGCTTTCATGCTGCGGCGCGGCAGGACGATATTGAACCGCTCGCGGATCGCCGCGTCGATCGGCTCCGGGATGTGGTCCGGGAACACGGTGGCGAGGATGCGCCGCTTTTCGGCGAGCGCCTTTTCGACCAGGTCCGGCTTGCCTTGTTCGATCCATTCCTTCGGGCTGCTGCGATCGCCGACCTCGGGATAGACATATTCGGACTGCATCAGCGACAGGGTCTGCGGATGGCCGAGATAGTGGCCCGGCCCCTCCAGGCAGACGCTGGCGATCGCATCGAGCGACAGTGTCTCGTCGGTGACCTCGATGCCGCGCACGCAGCGCAGGCACTGGCCGATCATGTCGTTGTCGATCAGCAGGCTCTCGTGACAAAAGCTCAGCAGCGAGGCGTGCATGCCGACGCTCTCGTAGACCAGGTTGAGGCCGGACAGCCCTGCCATCACGTTGGCGACGCCGCGCTCGTAGCCGGCCTGCATGTCCGGCGCCTTGCTGTCGGACATGGCGCAGGCCGATCCGCCGGGCAGGTCGTAGAATCGCGCCATCTGCCCGCAGGCGGCGGTGAGCAGCGCCTGTTCGCCCGAGCCGCCGGACATGGCGCCGGTGCGCAGATCCGAGACGAAGGGCCAGGTCCCGAAAATCGCCGTGTGGCCCGGCTTCATCGCGTTGACGTAGATCAGACCTGCCAGGCATTCGGCGACCGCCTGGGTCACCGCACCGGCGAGCGCCGCCGGCGCCGTCGCCCCGGCCTGTCCTGCGGAGAGCAACAGGACCGGCATCCCGCCCCCGATCACGGTCTCCATGACCCGGCAGGATTCCGTGGCGAATTTCAGCGGCGGGACGACGAAGCAGTTGCTGTTGGAAACGAAGGGCCGCGCCCGCCAGGCCGCTTCCGACCCGGCGACCATGTGGAGCATGTCCAGCCCCATCTGCGTCCGTTCCGGCGAGGTGAAGGACGTGCCGATATGCTTGGTCGTCCCGGCGACCGAGGCGTAGAGCGTGTTGACGTCCAGATCGGTCGGGTCCTCGGTGTCCCGGGTCGTCAGCGGCCGCTGGAAGAAGTGGATGTTGTCCAGCACCTCGACCATGCGGGCGGCGTCGAAAAGATCCTGCACCGTCGGATCGCGGTTCACCCGGTTCTCGACGTCGTAGACATGGACCGCCGCGCCCGCGGTGCCGTAGTGGACGCGGCTGCCGCCGGGCCGGATATCGTGCTTCGGGTCCTGGCCGTGCAAGGTGATGTCCCGCGCCGCCTTCGCCAGCATGTCCTCGACCAGCGCCGGCGGGAAACGCAGCCGCCCGTCGTCGCCCTGAACGGCGCCGGCCGACGTCATCATTTCGACGCCGCTCTCCGGCGCATCGGCGAGGCCGATCTCCTCGAGGATGTGCAGCGCCGCCCGGTGGATCCGTTCGACCTCGGCTTCGGTCAGCGCCTTGTAGCGCCCGCCCTCGAGACCCGCCCGGACCGGCCGGATATCTTCCGCCAGCGGGGCGGCCCGCAGGGCCCGCCGGGCTTCCCGGCCGCCGGCCCGGCGCCCTGCCCGCTCTTTCGCGTTCCGATCGCGAGACATGGTTTGCCTCCCCGCAGCTTGGCGGCCGGCGCCGCTCACATGCGCACCCGCTCGGCTTTTGGATCGTACATCGGCCTGAGTGAAACATCGGCGGCAACGCGCGCGCCGGCAATCTCGATTTCATAACCGGACGCAAGCTGTGCCTCGGCGCTTTCGCCGTCCGGGCACGGCACATAGCCCAGGCCGACCGCGCCGCCCAGCGCGTGGCCGTAGTTGCCGGACGTCAGGTAGCCGACCATCTCGCCGTCGCGCACGATCGGCTCGTTATGGAACAGCAGGGGCTCCGGATCGCGCAGGCGGAATTGGAGCAGGCGCCGCGACAGGCCCTCGTCGCGTTTGCGCAGGACCGCGTCCCGGCCGAGAAAGTCCGGCTTGCGGGTGCGCACAGCGAAGCCGAGGCCGGCCTCCAGCACATGATCCTCGTCGGTGATGTCGTGGCCGAAATGGCGGAAGGCCTTCTCGATCCGGCAGCTGTCCATCATGTGCAGGCCGCACAGTTTGAGGCCATGAGGCGCCCCTGCCTCTTCCAGCGTTTCGAAGACATGGGCGGCCATATCGGCCGAAACGTAGAGCTCCCAGCCCAGTTCGCCGACATAGGAGACCCGGTGCGCCCGGGCGAGACCCATGCCGATCTCGATCTCCCGCACCGATCCGAAAGGAAAAGCCCCGTTCGACAGGTCGGCCGGCGAGCAGGCGTCCAGAACGTCGCGGGATTTCGGCCCCATCACGCACAATACCGCCTCACCCGCCGTCACGTCGGTGACGACGACATGGGCACCGTCCGGCGTGTGGCGGCGCAGCCAAGCGAGATCGCGCTGCACGGTCGCCCCCGGCGTAACGACCAGGAAGGCGGTTTCGGACAGGCGCGCGACCGTCAGATCCGCCTCGATGCCGCCGCGGTCGTTGAGCCACTGGGTGTAGACCAGCCGGCCCGGTTCGACCGCAACATCGTTGCTGCAAATCCGGTTGAGCGCCGCCTCGGCGTCCCGGCCCTCGACCCGGAGCTTGCCGAAGGAAGTCATGTCGAACAGGCCGACGCCTTCGCGGGCCGCCATATGCTCGGCGCGCGAATGCTCGAACCAGTTCTGGCGCCGCCAGCTGTAGCGGTATTCCGGCGTAACGCCCTCCGGCGCGAACCAGTTGGCGCGCTCCCATCCTGCCGTTTCGCCGAAACAGGCGCCGCGCGCCTTCAGATGTTCGTGAATCGGCGAGCGACGGACACCGCGGGCGCTGGCCGGCTGGCGGTAGGGAAAATGGTCGGCATAGAGCAGGCCGAGGGTCTCGCTCACCCGGTGCCTTAGATAGTGACGGTTTTTCTGGAACGGCTGGACCCGCCGGATATCGACCTCCCACAGGTCGAACGGCGCTTCCCCGTCATCAATCCACTGGGCCAGCGCCATCCCGGCACCGCCCGACGAAACGATGCCGATGGAGTTGTAGCCCGCCGCAACCCAGTAGCCGCGCAGTTCCGGTGCTTCGCCCAGATAGTAGCGGTCGTCGGGCGTGAAGCTCTCCGGACCGTTGAAGAAGGTGTGGATGCCGGCCTCGCCGAGCAGCGGCATGCGCGCGACCGCCTGTTCGAGGATCGGTTCGAAATGATCGAAATCCTCGGGCAACTGGTCGAAACAGAAATCTTCGGGAATGCCCTCCATGCCCCAGGGCTTGGCGACCGGCTCGAAGGCGCCGAGCAGCATCTTTCCGGCATCCTCCTTGTAGTAGGCGCATTCGTCCGGCACGCGCAGCACCGGCAGGGCGCCGAGGTCCGGGATCGGCTCGGTCACGATGTAGAAATGCTCGCAGGCGTGCAGCGGGATCGTCACCCCGCTCATCGCGCCCAGTTCGCGCGCCCACATGCCGGCGCAGTTGATCACGATGTCGCTGGCAATCTCGCCCCGTTCCTTTCCGTCTTCGCCGTCGCGTTCCCACGACACGCCGGAGACGCGGCCGTTCGCCTGCGAAACGCCGGTGACCTTTACGCCCTCGGCCAGCAGGGCACCGTTCTGGCGGGCGCCCCTGGCGAGCGCGAGCGCGATGTTCGCCGGATCGCACTGGCCGTCGAGCGGCAGGTGAACGGCGCCGGTCATGTCCGACACGTTCAGATGGGGATAGAGCGCCCTGGTTTCCGAAGGCGTGATTTCCATCACGTCGACGTCGAAGGCGCGGGCCAGGGAGGCCTGGCGATAGATTTCCTCCTTGCGTTCGTCGGTCAGCGCCACGGTGATCGAGCCGTTCTGGCGCATCCCGGTCGCGATTCCGGTTTCTTCTTCGAGCCGGACATAGAGATCGGCGGAATATTTCGCCAGCCGCGTCAGGTTCAGGCTGGCCCGAAGCTGGCCGATCAGGCCGGCGGCGTGCCAGGTCGTGCCGCAGGTCAGCTGCCTGCGCTCCAGCAGGACCACGTCCTTCCAGCCCAGCTTCGCAAGATGGTAGGCGACCGAACAGCCGGAAACGCCGCCGCCGATAATGACGGCCCGGGCGTGCCGCGGCAGCGCCGCCATCGCCTAGGCCCTCATCCGGGCGTTGTCAGGATCGTAGAGCGGCCGGTCGGCCTGGACTTCGGCGCGGCGACGTTCGCCGAAAATCTCGACATCCAGTTCCGTGCCCTCGACCGCCAGATCGGCGCGCGCCATGCCGAGCGCGATCGATTTGCCGATCCTGTGACCCCAGCCGCCGGAGGTGGTCTCACCGACCTTCTCGTCGCCGTGCCACAGGGTCGACATATAGGGAGCGTCGCAGGCGCCGGCGTCGACGACAAGAGTGACGAAGCGTTTGGCCGGGCCGGCCTGGCGCTCGATCTCCATCGCCGTCTTGCCGACGAAGCTTTCCTTGCTCCAGCGCACGAAGCGGTCGAGCCCGCCCTCAAGAACGGTGTAATCGGTCGACAGGTCGCCCTTCCAGGCCCGGTAGCCCTTTTCCAGCCGGAGGCTGTTCAGGGCGTACATGCCGAACGGTTTCAGTCCGAAGGTCTGTCCGGCCTGCCAGACCGCGTCGAACACGGTGCCGGTGTCTTCGGTATGCGTATGGACTTCCCATCCCAGTTCGCCGGCATATGACACCCGCAGCAAAAGAACCGGCTTGCCGGCAACATTCGTCCTCTGCCAGCTCAGCCAAGGCAGGCTCAGGTCCGCATCGCACAAGCCGGCCAGGATGTCTCTCGTCTTCGGACCCGTCAGAATCTGGCAATCGAATTCCTCGGTCCGGTTCTCGATCGCGATGTCCGATCCGTCGGGCAAATGCTTCCTCAGCCACTCCAGATCGTGCCATTCGGCGGCGGCCGCTGTGATAAGCAGCACCCTGTCTTCGGCGAGGCGAATCAGCGACATCTCGGTGACGATGCGGCCCCGTTCGTCCGGGAAGTAGCCGAGGCCGATGCGCCCAACCGACGGAATCCTTCCGGCGATCAGGCCGTCGAGCCATTCCGCGGCGCCCGCACCGGTTACGAGATAGCGGGAGAAGCCGCACAGGTTGAGGATGCCGGCCGCATCCCGCACCGCTTCGCATTCCTCGCGGATGCGCGGGAACCAGGGCCCTTCCCGTTCCCAGGTCTGGGTCGCCGCTTCCGAAATGTCGTCGCCCGGCTGCGCGAACCAGTTGGCGCGCTCCCAGCCGCCGTAGGCGCCGAACCGGGCGCCGAACGCCTTGAGCCGGTCGTGGATCGGCGACAGCCGCTTGTCGCGGCCGGCCGGCCACTCGTGCTGCGGGAAGTGCATGGCGTATTCGTGGCCGTAGACCTCCATGCCTTTCTTGTTGGTGTGGTCCTGGTCGGCAAAGCTCGTGAAGCGGCGCGGGTCGCAGCTCCACATGTCCCATTCCGTACCGCCTTCGGCGACCCATTCAGCCAGCACCTTCCCGGCGCCGCCGGCCTGCGCGATTCCGAATGTGAAGACGCAGGCCTCGAACGCGTTGGGCACGCCGGGCATCGGCCCGATCAGCGGATTGCCGTCCGGCGTGTAGGGAATCGGCCCGTTGATCACCTTGTTGACGCCGGCCGAACCCAGGATCGGCACCCGTTCCATGGCGTCCTCGATATACCATTCGAGCCGGTCGAGATCGTCCGGGTAGAGCTGGAAGGAGAAATCCTCCGGCATCGGATCGTCCGGCGTCGTCCAGTGCGCCCGGCAGTTACGCTCGTAGGGGCCGAGATTGAGGCCGAACTTCTCCTGGCGCAGGTAATAGGAACTGTCGACATCGCGCAGCAGCGGCAGCTTGCGGCCCCGTTCGGCGCTCCACTCCTCGAGCTCCGGGATCGGGTCGGTCAGCATGTACTGGTGGGACATGCTGACCATCGGCACAAAGCGGCCGAACATCGCGCCGATCTCCTGCGCCCGATAGCCGGCGGCGTTGACGACGAATTCGCAGCGGATTTCGCCCTGGGGCGTCCCGACGATCCACTCGCCGCCGTCGCGGCGCACGCCGGTGGCCGGGCAGAAACGGACGATCCTTGCGCCGAGATCGCGCGCGCCCTTGGCCAGCGCCTGGGTCAGCTGGGCCGGATCGATATCGCCGTCGTAGGGATCGTACAGGCCGCCGGCCAGGTCGTGGGTTTCCAGAAACGGATAACGGTCTTTCAGATCGCTGACCGAGACCATGGAAACGTCCATGCCCTGGTAGCGGCCCATCCCGACGACCCGTTCGAACTCCATCATGCGGTTGCGTGAATGGGCCAGGCGCAGCGAGCCGGTGACGTGGTAGTTCATCGGATAGTCGACGCGCGCGCCCAGGTCGCGATACAGCTCGGTCGAATAGCGCTGCATGTTCATCACCGACCAGCTTGCCGAGAAGGTCGGCACGTTGCCGGCGGCGTGCCAGGTCGAGCCCGAGGTCAGCTCGTTCTTCTCCAGCAGGACGCAATCGGTCCAGCCCTTGCGCGCCAGATGGTACAGGCTGGAAGCGCCGACGGCGCCGCCGCCGATAACGACGACCCGGGCTGTCGCTGGCAGATCGGCCATGAAGTGCGCTCCTGTTTCCTAGCCGAGCACGGAGAAGCTGCTCTCGGGGTTGATCTCGCGCCTGCGGGAGAAGAATCCCACATCCAACGCCCGCCCGATATAGGGCAGGGTGAATTGCAGCGGGCTGGTATCGTGATCGTTACCGGCTTCGCAATAGTCGATCAGCGCAGCCATCATCTTGCCGGCGATCGCCGCGTTCTTGAACTGGTTCCCGCTCGATCCGCACGCCATGTAGAAGCCGGGCAGCGCGGACTTGTCGTAGATCGGAATCCAGTCGTCCGACACGTCGTACAGGTCCACGACGCCCCTCATCCGGCTGGGAATGCCCAGGGTCGGCAATCGTTGGGCGTAGCGGTAGGCCTGATGCGTCCACTGGTCGGTGAAGTTCGTGTCGTAGTCGTCGGGATCGACCCAGTCGCGCGGATCGCATTCCGGATCCTCGCTGCCGATCAGGATGTGGTTGCCGTGCTCGGGCCGCGAATAGACGCTGATGTCGCTGTCCGACATGACGAAACCGTCGGTCTCGAAATCCATCCCCTCCGGGGCCGGGACGTGCACGACTTCCTGTTTCAGCGCCCGGGTCCTGATCGTCATGTCGCCGGTCACGCCGGCCATTTCGTTCAGCTTGTATGACGCCGGCCCGCCGACATTGACCACCACCGGCGCATGGATTTCCGTGCCATCCGCCAGCCGGACGCCGGCAACCCGGCCGGCCTGTTGCAGGATTTCCGCCACGCGGGCGTTGAACCGGAAGCGTGCGCCTTTCGCTTCCGCCGCGCGGCGCAGGTTATGCGACGCGAGCTGCGGATCGGTGATGTAGCCGGCGGTCGGCCAGAACACCGCCGCCTTGACCGCGCCGCCGGTCGGTTCGCCGAAGCCGTCATCGTCCATGCGCTTGGCCGGTGCATGGCAGGAGAGGTCGAATTGCGGCAGCCGGCGAAGAATTGCCTCGGCGTCCCAATCTTCATACGGAATATGAAGTTCGTCGCAGTATTTTTTGTGTTTATGAAGAAAATCGTTCGCTTCAACGGCCATGACCAGGGCGCCGCACTGGACGAAACGCGCCAGGCCGGCTTCATCGGGGACTTCGAGATAGTCCGCCCAGTCGCGCCAGTAGAAATAGCCCTCATAGGCAAAGGCGGTCCCGTCCAGCGTCGAATAATGCACCCGGATAATGGCGCAGGAGCCGGCGGTCGAGCCCATACCGGCGTCGCCGTTGGCGTCGACCGACTGCACGTTGTACCTGGCCTTGGCGAGTTCGAACGTAGTCGCAGCGCCGATGATTCCAGCGCCTATGACGATTGCGTCAGCTGTCTCTGCCACGTTGCTCTTGCTCCTTCGAATCTATCGTTTGACAGCGGGTCAGGTCAGCGGCGGCGCGCCGCCCTCCGCCGTGCGGCGTGCAACGAAGTCGTCGAGGGCCTCCCGGACCGCCACGTCCATTTCCGGTGGTTCGAATTCGTTTAGCACTTTCTTCCAGATCGCGTTCGCACGTTCCGGCGTCTGGACCGCACCATTCTCCGTCCACTGGTTGAAGTTGCTCCAGTCGGAAAGGAAAGGTTCGTAGAACGCCGTTTCGTAACGTTCCATCGTGTGCGGCGTGCCGAAGAAATGGCCGCCGCTGCCGACATCGCGCATCGCCTCGAAGGCAAGATCGTCTTCGTCGAAAGCAACGGGCTGCATCAGTTCCGCCATCTGCTGCAGCATCTCGATATCGACGATGAATTTTTCCATCGAGCCGGTCAGGCCGCCCTCCATCCAGCCTGCGGCGTGGGCGACGAAATTCGCGCCGCCGAGCGTCGCACCCCACAATGCCATCTGGGTCTCATAGACCGCCTGGGCGTCGACGCAGTTGGCCGTGCACGACCCCGAGGAGCGCCACGGCACGCCGACCAGCCGCGCGAGCTGGCCGCTGGCGAACGCCGCCCGGACATTCTCCGGCGTCCCGAAAGCCGGCGCCCCGCTGCGCATGGCGACGTTGGAGGTGAAGCCGCCGTAGCAGACCGGCGCCCCGGGGCGGGTCAGCTGGCTGATGACGAGGCCGGCGAGAAATTCGGCATGCTGCTGGACAAGCGCGCCGGGGATGGTGACCGGCGCCATCGCGCCGGAAAGCGTGAACGGCGTCAGGAGGATCGGTTGGCCATGCTCGGCGTAATCCATGATGCCCTGCAGCATCGGCCGGTCGAGCACCAGCGGCGAGTTGGTGTTGATGACGGTGTAAACGTAGGGCGCCGCCCGAAACGCCTCTTCCGACAGGCCGCGGGCGATTTGCACCATTTTCATGCCGTCGGCGACCTGTCCCTTGCCGCGGCAGTAGACGAACGGCGCCTTGGCCGAGAGGACGAGTTGCGCGCGGGTGACCTCAAGATGGCGGAACGCGGTGTCGATATCCTGCGCTTCGACGTTCGGGCCCTGGACGTGCATGACATCGTAGTGCTCGCACAGCCGCATGATGTTGCGGCTGTCTTCCATCGTCCCGGGCCGTTTTCCGCCGTCAAGGTCCGAGATATGCGGCGCGCCGCCGACCGCGCACCAGACCACATGCCGCCCGCCCCAAACGGACGAGGTTTCCGGCGCGCCGCCATGCAGGGTCCATTCAGACGGCGCTGTCGCGATCGCTTCGGCCACCAGTCCGCGATCGAACCGGCAGTGACGCGCCCCGTCGTCTATCGAGACGCCGTCTCGCCCTTTGGCGCGCAGCAGGTCGAGCGCCGCCGGCAGCAGCAGGCGCATGCCCAGCTCTTCCAGCACCTTGAGCGCCGTATCGTGGATCGCGGCAATCCGGTCGTCGGAATAGACCCGGACCGGCTCGAACGGATTGACCAGCCGGCGGTAATCGACCTTGCGTTCGGGACGAGCCGCTTCCGCCATGGAACGGTCTCTGGCACGGCCCCGGCGGCGGCGTTCGCGCGTTCCGGCACTCAATTCGGTCCGCGGCGACCGGTCTGTTGAAGAAGTCAGGTCCGCCATGCCGCCCGCCGGGTCGCCTCACCTTGAAAATTCCGCGGTCGAATTTGCCGGGCGTCCCTAACCCTATGGCGGCGGCAACGCAAGGCGGATTTCGGCAGATGCCGCGCGGCAGGGCAGAGGCGGCTGCATGCGCCCCGCAGCTTCGGGAATCGCCGTTTCCGGAATTATTGGCTATAGAAATCCGGCCGTTGCGAAACCGGGGCGGCAGATTGCCTGCGAGCAGGCGATGCAGAGAAGGCGCGGCATGGCAAATCCGGCAATAGAACCCCTGGTGGCGAATGCCTGGTATCTCGCGGCCTGGTCGGTGGAATTGCCGGATTTCGAGCCCGGCCGCCAGCCGATCGCCCGCACGATCCTGAACCAGCCGCTCGTGCTGTTCCGTGATGCCGGCGGCGGTGCCGCGGCCCTGGAGGACCGGTGCTGCCACCGGGCCGCACCGCTGCGGCTCGGGCAGGTCGTGAACGAGGGCCTGCAATGCGGCTACCACGGCATGACCTTCGGCGCGGACGGCGCATGCACCGTCAATCCGGGCGAAGACCCGGCCGGCCACGCGGTCAGGAGTTTTACGGTGGTGGAGCGGCAGCAGATGGTGTGGATCTGGCCGGGCGATCCGGCGCGCGCCGATCCGTCGGAGATCGTCGACTATCCGTGGCACGATCTGGCGGACGAATGGCCGTTCCGCTACGAGCGGTTCGAGCTGGACTGCAACTTCATGCTCGTCATGGACGCCCTGATGGACCAGACCCATCTCGGCTATGTCCACGCGAAGACGATCGGCGGCACGCCGGAGTTCCACAACGCCGCCGGCCAGATCACGACCCGCACGGATAACGGCGTCAAGATCGTCCGCCATGTCCTGGATCATCCGCCGCCGCCGACCTTCACCAAGGGTATGGCGTTCACGGGCAACATCGACCGGATCGCCGAGTTCGACTATGTCGCGCCGGCCTCCGTCCGCCAGTTCACGACCGCGATGGACGTCGGCCGCGGCGCGGTCGAGAACCCGGACCAGCCGGGGACCTTCCGCTTCCGCCTGTTCCATCACGCGACGCCGGCAACCGAGACGCGCTGCCACTATTTCTGGTCGGTGGCGAACGGCTACCGCCAGCACGATCCGCAGGCGGCGCAGGATCTCTACGACGACATCTACCCGACCTTCCTGGAGGACAAGGTGGTCCTGGAGGCGCAGCAGCAGTCGATCCTGCGCGATCCGGACCGGCCTCTGGCCCTGCGCGAGCACGACGCCGGCGTCTCCGGCGCCCACCGGGCGCTGGCGGCGTTTGTAAGACGGACAGAGAGAAAGCGTTCGGCGCCTGCAATCGCCGCCGAATAGCCGTCCGAGAGCCTCCCGCAGGTGCGAATTTAAGTGCCGGTCCGCCGCGCCGCTTCGTAATAGGACCGCAGCACGGCGTTCATGCGCGCCTGGTAGCCCCGGCCCTGCGCCTTGAACCACGCCACCATATCGGCGTCGAATTTGGCGGTGATCCGGGTTTTGTTGCGCTGCTCGGGCATGACGACACGAGCCTTGGCCGAAATGTTGTCGTCCAGTTTCGGGTCGTCTGCCTTACGGGACGACCGGCAGTCCCGGCCGCCGACAAAGTCAGGCAGCGCTCAAGTCCAGCGTGCCTGCTGCTTTGCCTGCCAGTTCCAGAACAAACCGCCCATCTTCGGTGGCGCGCAACTGTTCGTTGGCGTTCAGCAGCTCGATTCCGTACACGCTGCCGTCCGGCGTCATATCGACGGCTAACTCGTCGCTCACGCGAACCGTCTCCACGCCGGCAGTCTCGGGCCGCAGACGGATATAGGCGATATTGCGCCGGGCATCGTAGCTGAGCTTCATGGCGGCGATAGCCGGTCGATTCGGTTCATCTAATAGTATTTTAGATAGTGTCTCAGTTTGACTTTTCGTATCGGCCGGAATCGATCCCCTGTCCGTCATTTCGACCGGAGCCCCGGATTCATCCGGGGCGGAGCGGAGAAATCTTTCACCTGCAGAGCCAAGTCCAATGCATTGTTCCGGAAAGATTTCTCCGCTTCGCGGCTGCGCCGCTCCGGTCGAAATGACGAGGAAGGAACGGGTTAGGTCCGGCGACGTAAATCAAACTGAGACACTACCGTATTTTACGATGACGTCGCGCTCACATATTCCGCCGGTATTTGCCGCCGACCTCAAACAGGGCCTGGGTGATCTGACCGAGGGAGCAGACGCGCACGGCGTCCATCAGCACGTCGAAGACGTTGTCGTTCCGGCGCACGGCCTCGCGCAGGCGCTCCAGCATGGCCGACGCAACCGCTTCGTGCGTCTTGTGGAACCGGGCGAGTGCATCGAGCGCCCCCTGCTTCTCTTCCTTCGTGCCGCGCATCAGTTCCAGGGTCGTCTCCTCCCATTCCTCGGCGTTCGGATTGCGGAAGGTGTTGACGCCGACGATCGGCAGGGCGCCGTCATGCTTGAGCGTCTCGTAGTAGAGGCTCTCTTCCTGGATCAGGCCGCGCTGATAACCCAACTCCATGGCGCCCAGCACGCCGCCGCGCTCGCCGATCCGGTCGAACTCGGCGAGCACCGCCTCCTCGACCAGGTCGGTCAGTTCCTCGACGACGAAGCTGCCCTGGTTCGGGTTTTCGTTCTTCGCCAGGCCCCATTCCTTGTTGATGATGAGCTGGATCGCCATGGCGCGGCGCACGCTCTCCTCGGTCGGCGTGGTGATCGCCTCGTCATAGGCGTTGGTGTGCAGGCTGTTGGTGTTGTCGTAGGTCGAGATCAGAGCCTGCAGCGTCGTGCGGATGTCGTTGAAGCTGTATTCCTGGGCGTGCAGCGAGCGGCCCGAGGTCTGGCTGTGAAATTTGAGCTTCTGGCTGCGCTCGCTCGCGCCGTACTTCTCGCGCATCACGGTCGCCCAGATGCGCCGCGCCACCCGGCCGATCACGCTGTATTCCGGATCCATGCCGTAGGAGAAGAAGAAGCTCAGGTTCGGCGCGAAATCGTCGATGTTCATGCCGCGGGCGAGATAGCTCTCGACATAGGTGAAGCCGTTGGAGAGCGTGAGCGCCAGTTGCGTTATCGGGTTCGCGCCGGCCTCGGCGATGTGGTAGCCGCTGATCGAGACCGAGTAGAAATTCTGCACGTCGTGCTGGACGAAATACTGGGCGATGTCGCCCATCACCTTGAGGCTGAACTCGGTCGAGAACAGGCAGGTGTTCTGGCCCTGGTCTTCCTTCAGGATGTCGGCCTGGACCGTGCCGCGGACGGTCGAAAGCGTCCAGGCGCGGATCTTGGCGATTTCCTCGTCGGTCGGCGCGCGGCCGTTGTCCTCGCGGAACCTGTCGACCTGCTGGTCGATGGCGGTGTTCAGGAACATCGCCAGGATGGTCGGCGCCGGGCCGTTGATCGTCATCGAGACCGAGGTCGCCGGCGCGCACAGGTCGAAACCGCTGTAGAGGACCTTCATGTCCTCCAGCGTCGAGATCGAGACGCCCGAAGTGCCGACCTTGCCGTAGATGTCCGGCCTTAGCGCCGGGTCCTGGCCGTAGAGGGTGACGCTGTCGAAGGCCGTCGACAGCCGCTTGGCCTCGGAATTCTCGGAAAGATAGTGGAAGCGGCGGTTGGTGCGCGCGGCGTCACCCTCCCCGGCGAACATGCGCGTCGGATCCTCGCCCTCGCGCTTGAAGGCGAAGACGCCGGCGGTATAGGGGTAGCTGCCCGGCACGTTTTCGCGCAGCAGCCAGTGCAGGATTTCGCCGTCGTCCTGCCATTTCGGCAGGGCGACCCGGGGCACCGGCGTGCCGCTCAGGCTCTTGGTCTTCAGGCTGTAGGAAAGTTCGCGGCCGCGGATCTTCACCTTGTATTCGTCGCCGGCATAGTCGGCCTTCACCTGCGGCCAGATTTCGAGCAGTTTGCGCGCCCGGGCGTCGAGCGCCGCCTCCTTTTCGGCGATCAGCGTATCCAGTGCTTTCGGGCTGTCCTTGTCGCCCAGCATGGTACGGGCAGCGGAAAGCTGCTGGCGTTCGCGCGCAATCTGCGCCTGTTCGCCGGCCCAGGCATGGTAGCCCCGCACGGTCGCCGAGATTTCCGACAAATAGCGCGTCCGGTCGGGCGGAATGATGGCGCGATTGTCGGAGGAATGGCGGACATCCGTCGCCGGCCATTTGCTCTCGCCGGCCTTCAGCCCCTTGTCGCGCAGGTTTGACAGCAGGCCGAGATAGAGCGCCGTCACCCCGTCGTCGTTGAATCGGCTGGCGATGGTGCCGTAGACCGGCATGTCCTCCGGCCGCTGCCCGAAGGCCTCGCGGTTGCGTTGCACCTGCTTGGCGACGTCGCGCAGCGCGTCCTTGCCGCCCTTGCGGTCGAACTTGTTGATCGCCACGAAGTCGGCATAGTCCAGCATGTCGATTTTTTCGAGCTGGCTGGCGGCGCCGAACTCCGGCGTCATGACGTAGAGCGAGAGGTCGACATAGGGCACGATGCCGGCGTCGCCCTGGCCGATGCCCGGCGTCTCGACGATCACAAGGTCGAAGCCGGCCGCCTTGCACACCTCGATGGCCCGGGGCGTGACCGGCGGCACCTCGCCTTCGGCGCCGCGGGTTGCGATGGAGCGCATGTAGACCCGGTCGCTGTCGATCGCGTTCATGCGGATGCGGTCGCCGAGCAGCGCGCCGCCGGTGCGCCGGCGCGTCGGGTCGATGGCGATCAGCGCAATGCGCAAATCGGGCTGGTCTTGGCGGAAACGCTGGACGATCTCGTCGGTCAGCGAGCTCTTGCCGGCGCCGCCGGTGCCCGTGATGCCGAGGACCGGTGTGCCGATCTTCGCCGCCCGCTCCGCAATCCCGGCCGCCATCGTCTGCGGCAGCGTCCCGCTCTCCAGGCAGGAGATCAGCCGGGCGAACACACCGGTATGGGCCGCATCCAGCGCGTTCAGGTTGGGCGGCGGCGCGGCGGCGAGATCGACGTCGGCGGTCGCCAGCATGTCGGCAATCATGCCCGGCAGCCCCAGATTCTGGCCGTCATAGGGGCTGTAGATGCGGGCCACGCCGTGGTCGTGCAGTTCGCGGATTTCCTCGGGCACGATGGTGCCGCCGCCGCCGCCGAACACCTTGATATGGCCCGCCCGGAGCTTGTTCAGCCGGTCGACCATGTATTTGAAGAACTCGACATGGCCGCCCTGGTAGGACGAGACGGCAATGCCGTGGGCATCCTCCTCGATCGCCGCCTTGACGATCTCGTCGACCGAGCGGTTGTGACCGAGATGGATGACCTCCGCCCCCTGCGCCTGCATGATGCGCCGCATGATGTTGATCGACGCGTCGTGCCCGTCGAACAGCGACGCCGCCGTCACGAAACGGACGGGATTCTTCAGCGCGGAACCCTTGCCGGCCGCAGCGAGCGCCTGGCGACTGTCATCCGGCATGCTAAACGGCCTCCTCCGGGGCGGAATGCCGACACGGCGCGCTGAAAGGCGCAGCCGCGCCGCCGCCAAATGTAGGACAGCGCGACCAACAGGGATAGGGGCGGCATGGCGCGGGCCGGCCGACGACGGACATGCGCGCGCGGCGACCTACGCTCTGGACAGCGCCACGCCGTCCGGTCATTGAAGGTGCCCAGATCGACATAACCGGACCCCTCGCCATGCCCTCAGACGCTTCCGCCGACTACACCCCGCCGAAAGTCTGGACCTGGGACAAGCCCAGCGGCGGCCGCTTTGAGAATATCAACCGGCCGATCGCCGGCGCGACTCACGAGAAGGACCTGCCGGTCGGCAAGCATCCTTTGCAGCTTTATTCGCTGGGCACGCCCAACGGTGTGAAGGTCACGGTAATGCTGGAGGAATTGTTGGCCGCCGGCCACAGCGGCGCGGAATACGACGCCTGGCTCGTCAAGATCCATGAAGGCGAACAGTTCGGCAGCGGTTTCGTCGGCGCCAATCCGAATTCGAAAATCCCGGCGCTGGTCGACCACGATCCGGAGCCGAAGGGTGCGCCGCCGCGGCGCGTCTTCGAGAGCGGCTCGATCCTGCTCTATCTGAGCGGGAAATTCGGCGCCTTCCTGCCGGAGGACCCGGCGAAACGCACCGAGGCGCTCAACTGGCTGTTCTGGCAGATGGGCAGCGCGCCCTATCTCGGCGGCGGCTTCGGCCACTTCTTCGCCTACGCGCCGGTCAAGATCGAATACGCCATCGACCGCTTCGCCATGGAGGTCAAGCGCCAACTCGACGTGCTGGACCGGCACCTGACCGACAGCGAATACATGGCCGGCGACGAATACAGCATCGCCGACATGGCGATCTGGCCGTGGTACGGCGCGCTCGCCAAGGGCAAGGCCTACGACTCCGGCGAGTTCCTCCAGGTGCACGAATACGAGCACGTCAACCGCTGGAGCGACCTGATCGCGGCGCGCCCGGCGGTCAAGCGCGGCCGCATGGTCAACCGGACCTCGGGCGACCCGACAAGCCAGCTTCACGAACGCCACGACGCCGGCGATTTCGACACCAGGACGCAGGACAAGATCGGCGACGAAGCAGCCTGACCCGCTTCGCAAAACGGGCGGCGGACGGCAGGAACGTCGTCGCCTGCGCGCCAAAGCGCCTGTTCCCTGCCGGCCTGACCGGTACGGATTTCGGGCAGAGTCCGGGATTCGGGTCCGACGTCGCCTGCCGATCCGCTATACTCGGCGTTCCGGCGTCGCGGATGCCGAAAGCGTCATTCTCAGACGCCCGAAACGGATTCAGCCCGCGGGAGCGATCCGATGAACGAGTTCTTCCAGAGACTGAATTTACCCGAATTCCGCGCCGGCCTCGAAGCCTGGGTCGATACCCATGTGCTGGCGGTCGACAACGCGATTCAGGCGGCGCTGATCCTGCTGGCGCTGCTGCTCGGCAGATTGCTGGGCCCGAAGCTGCGGAAGGCCATTGCGGCCGCAACGGCGGGCCGGGCGCGGCATGCCGGAGTCCACGACTTCGTTGACCGTCTCGCCGCCCTGTCCACGCCGATCGTCATTCTCCTGTTCCTGTGGATCGCCGTCGAGGCGGGATCGCAGACCGCCCTGTTCGGCCATCGCCTGACGCAGATCGCGGCGAGCCTCGCCGCCGCCTGGGTGGCGATCCGCCTGGTTTCCGGATTCATCGGGAACGACCTGCTCGCCCGGTCGGTCGCCTGGATCGCGTGGATTCTCGCTGCGCTGGTCGCCGTCGGGCTGTTCGACGCCACGGTCGTTCTGCTCGACAGCGTCGGCATGACCTTCGGCAAGGTCCGCATTTCGCTCCTTTCCCTGGCGAAAGGCGTTGTCGCGCTCGGCATCCTGCTCTGGATCACCTCGGTGCTCTCCAGGGCGCTCGAACGGCGCATCAGCCGGGCGGAAAGCCTGACGCCCTCGGTCCAGGTGCTGGTCGCCAAGATCATCAAGATTGTCCTTGTCGTCCTCGCCTTCCTGATCGCCATCGGCAGCCTGGGGATCGACCTCACGGCGCTGACGGTGTTCGGCGGCGCGCTGGGCATCGGCGTCGGGATCGGGCTGCAGAAGGTCGTCTCCAACCTGGTCAGCGGCCTCCTGCTGCTGATGGACAAGTCGATCAAGCCGAACGACGTCATCGCAGTCGGCGGCACCTACGGCTGGGTCGCCTCGCTCGGCGCACGCTATGCGGCGGTCCGGACCCGCGACGGGGTCGAGTATCTCATCCCGAACGAGGAACTGATCACCCAGCGGGTGGAGAACTGGTCGCACAGCGACAGCGCCGTGCGGCTCCTGATCCCGGTCGGCATTTCCTACCGGTCCGATGTGCGCCACGCGATCGGCCTGTGCTGCGAGGCGGCCGCAGCGGTCGACCGGGTCCTGGCCGACCCGGCGCCGCGATGCCTGCTCAGAGGCTTCGGCGACAGCGCGGTCAATCTGGAAATCCGCATCTGGATCGACGATCCGGCCGAGGGCCGCTCCAACGTCGTCAGCGAGGTCCTGCTCCGGGTCTGGGACCTGTTCCGCGAGAACGGCATCGAAATCCCCTTCCCGCAGCGCGACCTGCACCTGAAATCGAGCGACGTTCCCCTGTCGGCTGCGCCTGCCGGAAATGCCGCGTGACCCGGTGCGCAACGGAGCGCTGCGGCACGCCGAAATCTGACGGCAGAACATGACGGTTCCGAATTCGTAGGGGAGGGTTTGAAACCCTCCCCTACAGCCACCGATCCGCGCGCACCGGCGCGGGACCGCTCAGAAAATCTCGAAATATTCGCGCTGTTCCCAGTCGGTGACGGACGACAGGAAGCGCGCGATCTCGGCTTGCTTCATGTCGGCCCAGTAGTCGACGAACAGGTCGCCGAGCTTCTCGCGGTAGAGCGCGCTGTTGCGGAACGCCGGCACCGCCTCCATCAGGCTCTGCGGCAGGGCGGGCGCGTCGGTTTCCTCGTAGGGCGTCTCGGTCGGCGGCGGTGGCGCCAGGCCGCGGGCGACGCCGTCCAGCCCGGCGAGCGCCTGGGAGGCCATGTAGAAATACGGGTTGGCCGCCGGGTCGCCGATCCGGTTCTCGACCCGGGTCGCCGGATCGCCCGCGCCGGCGCCGATCACGCGCAGCATGACGCCGCGGTTGTCCCTGCTCCAGGCCGCCCGGTCCGGCGCCAGGGAGTTCGGCCGGTAGCGCTTGTAGCCGTTGATCGTCGGCGTGGTCAGCAGCGCCGAGGCGGCGGCATGGTCGATCAGCCCGGCGACCCAGCTTCTGCCGTAGGGCGAGAGCAGGCCGCCCTCCCCGCCCGGCGCGAACAGGTTGGTTCCGCCGGCATCGGACACCGACTGGTGCAGGTGCCAGCCGCTGGCGAACAGGTTGGGCAGGCCGGGCTTGCACATGAAGGTGACGTGCAGCCCGTTGCGCCGGCAGATCTGCTTGGCGGCGGTGCGGAACAGGATCATCCGGTCGGCCGACACGACCGCCTCGTCGGCCGCGAAGGTGAACTCGACCTGGCTCGGGCCGAATTCGCACTCGGCGGACCGCAGCGGCAGGCCCATCGCCAGGAGGTTTGAGCGCAGCACGTCGACGCCCTGCTCCAGTTCGTCCAGCCGGGTTTCGGTGAGATAGTGGAAGCCGCGCGCCAGCAGGCTGACCTCGGGCGCCGCCGCCGGCTGGGTCGCGTCCTCCGGCGCCAGGTGCGGGTCTTCGAGGCGGAACAGGTGGAACTCGATCTCCAGCCCGGTGATCAGCCGCCGGCCTTCGGCGGCCAGCGGCGCAAGCGCTTCCTTCAGAATCCGCCGGCCGGAGAAGGGCGCCGGCCGGCCATTGGTGAAGTAGACGTCGCACAGCACCCAGCCGGTGCGCGGCGCCCAGGGCAGCATCGCGAAGGTCGCGGGATCGGCGACGATCACGATATCCCCTGCGCCGGTCAGTTCGTCGAGGCCGAGCCCGGAGCCTTTCGAGAAGGCCGGGAACACGGTGGTGTGGGAGGTGTCCTTGGTCAGCAGCGTCGAGGGCAGCGACACGCCGCTCGCCAGCGCCGCCTTGGCCGCCTCGCCGATCAGCGCCTTGCCGCGGGCGATGCCGTGCTGGTCGGCGAAGGAGAAGCGCAGGGTCTCGACCTCGCCGCTGTCGATGCGCCCGGCGATTTCGGCGCCCGCCTCCGCCTGTTCGGCGGTCCAGAGGCCGTGGCGTTCGACGAACCCGGTGCGGCCTACGCCGGGGCCCACCTTCGACCTGGGCCGGCTCATTCCGCCGCCTCGCCTGTCACCGTCGTTTCGCGCGCACCGGCCCAGGGCGAACGGGCGCGCCGCGCCGCCTCGTCCTTGCGCCACACGCTACGCCATTCGGCGTCCGGCCCGATGGTGTCGATTGCAAGCGGCGCGTCGTCGGCAATCCCGCGCTCGAAGGGCACCGGCCCGCCCTCCTCAGCCGCCTTGAGCGCCCGGCGCAGCAGCCGGCGATAGGCCATGATGCCGGCGTCGGTCGTGCCGAGGTTTTCCTTCGTCCGGTCGTGGACCGGGCCGGGCGATTCGACCGCCCACTGGTCGTGGAAATTGATGTCCTCGCCCATGCCGGTATAGGTGCGCAGCCGCTGCTCGGCGGGGTCGTAGCCCCAGTTGTCGGCCCGGCCGTGGATCGAGCGGTAGTCCGGCAGGGTGCAGCTGCCGATCCGGTCGGCGCGCATCCGGTCCTTGTCGACCGTTGCAGAATAGTCGGTGAACAGGGTGTACCAGTAGCAGTTTTCGTCGTCGATCGGGACGTGCCACTGGGTGATGTTCATGGTCGCCGAGATCGGAATCACGATGCCGTGCGGAAAGACCTGGTTGGTGACGCGGACGTGGCGGCGGCCGTCGCCGAGGTCGCGCAGGGTCGTGAGCCGCAGCCCGTAACCCGTTGTCTCGACGTGGATTTCCGGCTGGTCGAAGTCCCGGAACACCGCGGTCTGGGCCAGGTCGCCGGTGCGGTCGCGGAACTGCTGGCCGTAACGGTCGCCCTCGTCTTCGAAGAAGCGGTGCAGGAAGGAAGCGTGGGCCGGGTCGACGCCGACCTCGAGGGCCTGCAGCCAGTTGCATTCCCACCAGCCCTTCCAGGCGAAGCTGTAGGCGTCCGGCGCGGCGAAACAGTCGAGGTCCGGCAGCGGCGGCGCTTCCCCCTCCCCCGGCCAGGCGAAGATCATGCCGTTGCGTTCAACGCACGGATACGCCGGCTGGCGCACCCGCGTGTGCAGGTCGGAGATCTCCGGCTCGGCCGGCTGCTCCAGGCAGGCGCCGGTGACGTCGTAGAGCCAGCCGTGGAACGGGCAGCGCAGGCCGCCGTTTTCCAGTCGCCCAAAGGAAAGGTCGGCGCCGCGGTGGCAGCAATGGCGGTCGACCAGGCCGAGCCGCCCGGCCTGGTCGCGGAACAGCACCAGGTCTTGCCCGAGCAGCCGCACGGCCTTCACCGGGCGCGGGTTGTCCAGTTCCTCCGACAGCGCGACGGGCTGCCAGTAGCGCCGCATCAGCGCGCCGCCGGGCGTGCCGGGGCCGGTCCGGGTCAGCAATGCGTTCTGTTCCGCGGTCAGCATGGCGGGGCGAGAATGCCGCGTCCCGCCGCAGGCGTCCAGTCTTGCCCGCGCCGCGCTGCGCCGCTACTCAACGCTCCGAATCCGCCCCGTCAGCACCCTCCCGCAAAGGAAGCCCGCCATGACCGGCGCCATCGACGCCCGCCTCGCCGAACTCGGCATCGAGATCCCCGAAGCCCCGCTGCCGGCGGCCAACTACGTCCCCTGGGTGGTGACCGGAAACCTGGTCTTCATCGCCGGGCAGGTGCCGTTCCAGGACGGCAAGCTGAGCCATGTCGGCAAGCTGGGCGACGCGTTTTCGGTCGAGGACGGCCAGGCCTGCGCGCGCATCGTGGCGATCAACATCCTGGCCCAGCTCAAGGCGGCGTGCGGCGGCGACCTCGACCGGGTGACGCGCTGCGTCAAGCTCGGCGGCTTCGTCAACTCGACGCCGGACTTCACGGACCAGCCCAAGGTGGTCAACGGCGCCAGCGACCTGATCGTCGAAATCTTCGGCGACCGCGGCAAGCACGCCCGCTTCGCCGTCAGCGCGCCCTCGCTGCCGTTCGACGCGGCGGTGGAGATTGATGCGGTGTTCGAGGTGGGGTGAGGGGCGGTCGGCGCGCGAATTCGCGAATTCCATTGCGGAGACGCAGTCTATCCTGACGCCGTCCGCCGCCAAGCCGCCGTGCCTAGCCGGGTGTCGAGCTCGCCGGTCTTCGCGAGCGCCTGCAGGTCGTCCATACCGCCTTTATGGGCGCCGTCGATGAAAATCTGGGGAACGGTCCGCCGGCCGCCGGACCGGTCGACCATTTCCGCCAGCAGCGTCTCATCGCTCTCGATGCGATATTCGGCGAAAGCCGCGCCCCGTCCTTCGAGCATCCGCTTGGCCCGGCGGCAGAAGGAACAGCCGGCCATCGTGTAGATCTCGACCCTTGCCTGTGCGGCGGGCATAGCACGGCCTGCGCCGTCCGCCACGCGGCCTGCGCCGGCAGTCTCGCCCAGCAGCTCGTCGCTGTTGAAATCCCCGCCGCCGAGCAGTTCGTCCTCGAGCGGTACATAGAGGCTTTCATGGATGGCGTTGTACATGCGCCAGAACCCGACGACGCAGGCCAGCTCGATCGCCTGGGGCGGCGTCAGCGCGTCCGTCAGGCGGGCGATAACGGCCTGGGGAACGTCCGACGGGTCGCGCGTCGCCGCCCGCGCGAAAGCGAGGCACGCGCTCTCGACCGGATCGTCCGGCTCGTAGGCCGGATCGAGCAGGGCGCGGACCTGCGCGTCGGTATGGCCCCAGCCCTCGCCGTCCCCGTCCGCGTCGGTCTTCAGCGTGTTGGCGTTGTGCGCGACGCAATAGGGGCTGCGGTTGAGCGCGCTGCAGACCGCCGCGACGCGCCGTTTCAACCCCTCGTCGAGATGGCCGGACTCATCGCGCATAACCGTGTTGTTGAGCTCGATCAGGCAGCGCAGGATTTCCGGCCGGTGCATGTAGAGCTTCAGCGCGTTCGGCAGAAAGCCCATACGCTCCGCGTAGGCCTCGATCGCCGCGCGCAGGGCCGGCGGCAGGCCGGCCGGATCGGCATAAGGAACGACCGGATCTGATTCCATGCTGCCGGCTTCGCTCATGACCGTGCCTCTTCTCTGCGATCCGCCCCGCTCTCAATCCAGATAGTCTGCCAGATCGACCGTGCCCCAGCCCTTCGGCCAGGCCCGGTCGAAGTCGGCAGGGTTGTGCCGCGGCTTGCGGGTGGCGTCGATGCCGATCTTGCCGACCACCCGGTGCGGATAGACGCCGTCGACCGGCGCGCCGGAGGGATCGCCGAAATTGGCCCGCGTGTTCGGTACGATGACGATGTCGCGCGCCGGATCGACCCGCGAAGCGATGGCGAAATAGACGTCGGCCGGGTTGTCGATATCGGTGTCGGGGCTGACCGCCACCACCATCTTCGTATTCAGCCAGGGCGCGCCCATGCACTGCATCAGCGCGTCGTTGACGAATCCCTGGCGCGGATAGTCGATCTTGACGACGCAGGAAACCGCCGCGCCCCAGGTCGGAAATCGCACATCGTGGACGTCGAGGCCCATTTCGCTGAGCCGGTTGTAGAGCACGGCCTCGTGGCACAGCCGTGGCAGCACCTGATGATCGGTTTCGGGCACGACTTGGTGATTGCGGTATATCGGGCGGTCGGCGCGCATCGTGACGGCGGTAACCGCGATTTCCGGCAGCTTCTGTTTCTTGGGCAGCGCGTACATGGTCGGCGCGATGATCTCTTCCTCGTCGAAAACGTCCTCCAGGTTCACCTCGCCCTCGACGACGATCTCCGCATGCGCGGGCACGGTCAGATCGATTGTCTCGCACGGCACCATTTCGACATCCATATCCATGACGGTGCCGACCATCTCCATCTCGCCCCATAGATCCATGTGCAGGCCCGAGAAGTTGGCCACAATTTCCATCGCCGGATGCACGCCGAAGCAAAAGGCGATCGGCATGGTCTTGCGGCCCATCCGGCGATACCGGGCCATGACGATCTGGGTGTGGGGCGTGATGAAACTGGTGAGGCCGCGCCGCGGTCCGACCGGGTTCGTTCCGGCATGGGACGTGTTGTAGAAGCCGGTCTCCGGATCCTTCACGAGCGTCAAGGCCGTGATAAACGGGTATTTCTCGATATCGGTATGGAAGGGCACCGGCAGTTTCGAGAGGTCGGCCTTCGCGCCGGTCAGAACCACCTCCTTGACCGGTCCGGTCTCGACCGTCACAAGCCCGCGCGGCGGCATGCGCAGGCGCCGGGCCAGCGTCGGCAGATAATCTTCCGGCGCGACACCCAGCGCGCGGGCCTGCAGCCAGCGGTGCTTGACCAGGATATCGCACAGGCGGAAATCGGGATATTCCGCGATATTCTCGAACAGGATCGGCCGCTCGCTCTGGGCCGCCAAGGCGCCGACATGGTCGATGCTCACCGGCTTGCGGACAACGGTAACCGCATCGGCGTTGACGTCAAAAAAACCGCGCAAATCCTTGTCCGGCCGGGTCGCGCCGGCCTGTTCGGCGGCCGCCGGCGTCTGCATCAGGTTCATGTCTTTCTCCGGTTCGGCATCTGGCGCCAGTCCTTTCTGTCGCCGTCTCCGCGACGGCGCAACATTTTTTGTCAGAGGGGCATGGGCGCGCATCGAAGGCGAGGGCGGCAAGAAAATCGACATTCAGCGGAAAATTGGCACAATGTGCCGGGCCGGGTGCCGGACCCTTCGAAACCATCCGTTCATTCGTCCAAGTTACAGCAAGGCATTACGATGACGCCGGCCTTTCGCCGCACAAAGCCCGCCCTCCCCCTTGCCCTTCTCCTCGCGGCGGCGGTGCTCGCCGGCTGCTCGAAGAACCCCGTCACCGGCGAGAAGGAGTTTGCGCCCTATTCGACGCGGGACGAGATCAATCTCGGCAAGCAGCATTACGGGCCGTTGCAGCAGGCCCAGGGCGGGCGCTTCAAGACCGATCCGAAGCTTGGCGCCTATGTCCGGGAGGTCGGCCGGCGGGTCGCGCGCAAGAGCGACCGGACGAAGCTGCCCTACGAGTTCGTCGTCATCAACAACAGCGTGCCCAACGCCTGGGCCCTGCCCGGCGGCAAGATCGGCATCAACCGCGGCCTGCTCATGGAGATGGAGAACGAGGCCGAGCTCGCCGCCGTGCTGTCCCACGAGGTCGTCCACGCCGCCGCGCGCCACGGCGGCCAGGCGCTGACCCGCAACCTGCTGTTCGGCGTTGCGCAGATCGCCATCGCGCTGGCCGGCCGGGATTCGCGCCACATCAACTACATCCTCGGCGGCTCCGGCCTCGCCTTCCAGCTCATCAACCGGAGCTACAGCCGGGGTGCGGAGCGCGAGGCCGATTTCTACGGCATGAAATACATGCACAGGGCGGGCTACGACACGCGCGCTGCCGTCACCCTGCAGCAGAAGTTCCTGGCGCTCAGCAAGGGGCGGCGGCAGGACTGGCTGACCGGCCTGTTCGCGACCCATCCGCCGTCGAAGGAGCGGGTCAAGAACAACCGCAAGGCGCTCAGGAAATACCCGCCGGGCGGCGACCTCGGCCGCAAACGCTACGACGTCCAACTCGCCTGGCTGCGCACGCGCAAGCCGGCCTACGCCGCGGCGGACAAGGCGCGCCGGGTCATGGCGGCGGCGCCGGCGAGCGCCCTGCCCCTGATCGAGAGAGCCATCGCCCGCGTGCCGCAGGAGGCGCAGTTCCGCGGCCTCAAGGGCCAGATCCTCGCCCGCATGGGCCGCTACGAGGCAGCCGTTGCAGCCTATGACAACGCGATCCGCCGCGACTCGGGCTTCTACGAGCACTTTCTCGGCCGCGGCCTCGCCTGGTCGGCGCTCGGCAACGGCGCCCGGTCCCGAAGCGATCTCAGATACAGCTACGGCCTCCTGCCGACGTCGCTGGCCGGCTACGCCCTCGGCACCCTGCAACTGGAAAGCGGCAACCGGTCCGCGGCCAAGACCCTGTTCGCGGCAGCGGCCAACGCCAAGGGCGATGTCGGCGAGGCGGCGCGGGCGCGCCACGCCATGCTCGACATCGCGGATAACCCGGGGCGCTACGTCTCGGCGCGGCCGGTCTTCCGGTTCCGGCGGCTGCTCGTGCGGGTGTCCAACCGGTCGGGCTACCGCATCACCGGCATCACGGTCAGCCTGAGCGGCAGCGTCGGCAACCGCCCGGTCTGGAACCGGCTGCAATTGCACGGCCTCGGCCCCCACGGCTCGTTCGAACTCGATACCGGCGTCACGGTCGGCCCGAAGGAATCGGCGAAGGCCGAGGCCCGGGTCGTCCGCGCCCGCATCTCCGCCGATCTGCGGGCGTTAAGGCGCTACTATCCGTAGCGGGCGAAACGGGCAGATTGCAGTGCTGCCCCAAGTGGTACGGACTGAATGCACCGTCATAGCAAGGGGCGCACTATGCAAACGAGACTCCTGACAGGCTTGCGTAATGTTAGAAGGTGTTTTCCAACTCGGGATAGCCAGCAGCTATTGAACATGCTAAATTAAATATATTCCCCTCACTTTTTCCCGCCGGTCCCTTTGTTCGGTGGATTGGATGGCGGTTTAGATGGAGCGCCGTGACTTGTCGGTTGGTGTCCACCCTGTGGTTTTGGTTGATAGCCCCTCTTTACAACCTTTGGCTGGTACCCTTCACTTATCGGCTGTCGTGCTGCTGTCGGCTTGTCATCTTTAGTCACTGCTTTCCTCCTTTGAATCAAAATGGCCAAAACTCAATCGTCTGAACTTCGTCCGGGGAAATGAGAACGCCGTTCTCATTACGAGACTTCCACACGTCATTTGGATCTATATCGTATATCCATTGAATATAGATGTCACGTTCTTTCGGATCAGAAGAAGCGAAAGACTTCGCGCCGTAAAATCCTGCAAAACGGGTCCCGTCCTTGAGAGTGACAAGAACCCATTGTGATTCCATACTTCCAAACTTCCAATCCCAAGCGGTGGGCATCGCGTGGACTGGATTTAAACCACATTTTCGAAGCAAGCGTCGAAGAAGGTCATACTGCACGTTTACTCCAAGCAATAAGCCAAGCCCTGCAGGGCCGATAAAAACCAAAATTAACCAGCCAAGTAAATTTATGTACTGCGAGATTTCAATTGACTGAAAAAAATCAATGATAGGAAAAGCAATGGCATAGTATATTGCAGAAACAACCAGATAGGAAAGAAACGCCTCTGTGTGAGGTTGGTTCCGACCTGTCACAAATTGCGAACGAACGAACAATACAATTAAACCAGGCACTAAAAGACCCAATGTCAAGTAAAGATCTTGGAATGGTTTGATGTTCAGCAAAATACTGTCGCCCATTTAATAGAACATAACGACCGAATGAAAAATAACTCAGTTAAATTTGGACAAGTTGCATGACAAGTTGATTCCACGGTCTTCATTTCGCCCGATACAGCCTGTCCGGCGGCGTATCCCTGGTGATCAGGGCGCCGATCAGGATGTTGGTGTCAAGGACGACCCGCACGGGCGGCGCTTACTTCCTCGTCGATGAGACCGAGAATTTCCGTCTGGTCGAACGGCGCGTTCCGCTCCTTGATCTGCCGGACGGTGAGATCGAGCACGCGGCGGCGCACCGCGTCGTCCACGAAGCGCGACAGGTCGCCTTTCCTGCCGCCCGTGCGCGCCAGGAAGGTGCGGACCATCCGGTCCGTCTCTTCGGGAATGGACAGATTCCACCGGGTCATGGACACCCCTTTTGCGCATAGACGCTTATACGTTTATACGCCCAACCTAATAGTCTGATATGTGCCCGTCAAATCCGTGCGGCCGACCGGAACGGGAGCCGTCTCGCCCTACACCAGCCGGCTCTGGTCGATGGCGGCCTTGATGAAGGACATGAACAGCGGGTGCGGCGCGAAGGGGCGGCTTTTCAGCTCCGGGTGGAACTGGACGCCGACGAACCAGGGATGGCCCTCCAGCTCGACGATCTCCGGCAGGGCGCCGTCCGGCGACAGGCCGGAGAAGCGCAGCCCCGCCGCCTCCAGCTTCTCGAGATAGTTGATGTTGACCTCGTAGCGGTGGCGGTGGCGCTCGCTGATCGTGGTGTCGCCATAGATCGAATGGACCTTGCTGCCGCGCGCCAGCTTCGCCGGATAGGCGCCGAGGCGCATGGTGCCGCCCAGGTCGCCGTCGGCCGTGCGGACCTCCAGTTCGTTGCCGCGCATCCATTCGGTCATCGTGCCGACCACCGGGTCGTCGGTCGGGCCGAACTCGGTCGAATTCGCGGCCTCGATGCCGGCGAGGGAGCGCGCCGCCTCGATCACCGCCATCTGCATGCCGAAGCAGATGCCGAAATAGGGCACCGCGTGTTCGCGGGCGAAGCGGGCGGCCAGGATCTTGCCTTCGGCGCCGCGCTCGCCGAAGCCGCCGGGCACCAGGATGCCGTTGACGCCGCTCAGGTGCGGAATCGGGTCTTCCTGTTCGAAAATCTCGGAATCGATCCAGCGCAGTTCGACCCTGGCGTCGTTGGCGATGCCGCCGTGGGTCAGCGCCTCCTCGAGCGATTTGTAAGCATCTTGCAGGCCGGTGTACTTGCCGGCGATGGCGATCGTCACCCGGCCCTCGGGCCGCACGACCCGCTCGACGATGCGTTGCCACTGCCGCAGCTCCGGCTCCGCCTCGTCGAGCCCGAAATAGCGGCAGACCGCGGTGTCGAAGCCCTCGGCGTGCAGCCTGAGCGGTACGTCGTAGATCGTCTCGGCGTCGAGCGCCTGGATCACGCGGTCGTGGGCGATGTTGCAGAACAGGGCGATCTTGCGGCGCGCGCCTTCCGGAATCTCGCGGTCGCAGCGGCAGAGCAGGATATCCGGCTGGATGCCGAGACCGAGCAGTTCCTTGACGCTGTGCTGGGTCGGCTTGGTCTTGAGTTCGCCGGCCGACGGGATCCAGGGCACCAGGGTGAGGTGGCAGAACATGGAGCGTTCGCGGCCCAGCGCGTTGCCGAGCTGCCGGATCGCCTCCAGGAAGGGCAGGCCCTCGATATCGCCGACCGTGCCGCCGATTTCGCACAGCACGAAATCCATGCCGTCGGTATCGCGCAGCACCATTTCCCGGATCATGTCGGTGACATGGGGGATGACCTGCACGGTCGCGCCCAGATAGTCGCCCCGCCGCTCCCGTGCGAGCACGTTTTGATAAACCTGCCCCGCGCTGAAACTGTCGGTCCGGCGCGCCGGCACCCCGGTAAAGCGCTCGTAATGGCCAAGATCGAGATCGGTCTCCGCCCCGTCGTCGGTCACGAAGACCTCGCCGTGCTGATACGGGCTCATCGTGCCCGGATCGACGTTGAGATAGGGATCGAGCTTGCGCAGGCGGACCGTGTAGCCCCGGGCCTGGAGCAGCGCGCCCAGCGCCGCCGAAGCCAGCCCCTTGCCGAGCGACGACGTCACCCCGCCGGTAATGAAGATGAACCGCGTCATGGCCATGACGGGACGGCAGCGTACCATCCCCGGTGCGGCCGGAAAAGCCGCGATAAATTAATCGGGAAGTCTGTGTGGGCCGCGCAGCGAACCCGGCCCGCAGGGCGGTGGGGCAATGAGAGTATCGGGGCGGGCGGTCGGCAGAAGCGCGCTGCCGCCACCGCTCAGTTCTGCGGTTTTGCGGGTTCGGCGGGCGGAACCGCGGGGGCCGATCCGGCGTCCTGCTGCGTTGCCGGCGCCGTACTGCCCGTGCCGGTGACCACGCTGGTCGGCGCGCGCTTGTTGCCCGACATGATGGCGAGCCCCATGCTGGAGGCGATGAAGAGCGCCGCGATCACGGCGGTCGCCCGTGTCAGCAGGTTGGCGGTCGCAGCGCCGGTCAGGAAGCCGCTCATCCCGCCGCCGCCGCCGCCGCCGCCGATGCCGAGCGCCCCGCCCTCGCTGCGCTGCAGCAGGACGACGCCGATCAGCGCGACGGCGAGAATCAGGTGAACGATCAGGAGAATGAGTTCCATATCCGGTCTGCGGCGATTCTGTGCGGTGATTCTGGGCGGCGATTCCTGCGTGCGGGCGGTGCGCCGGATGGCGGGCATATAGGCGCTTGCCGGCGAAAAATCCATATGCGACGGCATCGCCGGCTGCGGTAAGCGGCCGCGCCGCGGGCCGGGCCGGCCGGTCTCCGCTACGGGGCCTCGCCCAGGTCGCGCACGATGTTCTCCAACCCGGTCGTGCCCTTGTTCAGCCCGGCCTTCTGGAGGAAGCGGCAATTCTCCCCGAGGCCCCAGATGTTGCTGCTGTTGGCCATCACGCCGCCGTCGACGGTAATGGTCTCGCCGGTGATGAAGCGGGCGTCGTCGGAGGCGAGGAAGGCCGCGGCGGCGGCGATGTCTTCCGGCCGGCCGCGGTCGGGCCAGGGCTGGCGTTCGCTCATGTCCGGCAGGCGCGATGGATCGCCGCCGTGGGCGAGCGGCGTATCGATCAGGCCCGGCGCCACGCCGTTCACCCGGATGCGCCAGGACGCCAGTTCGAGCGCGAGACTGCGCACGAGATTGATCACCGCCGCCTTGGCCGCCGAATAGGCGTGCGGCCCGCCGCCGCCGGACAGGCCGGCGACGCTGCCGGTCGCGACGATGGCGCCGCCCGCGGGAACGCCGCCGGGGCTGCCATCGGGCCGGGGCGGATTGGCCCTCATCGCCGGCACGGCGTGCTTCGCGCCGAGGAACACGCTGCGCACCAGGAAGGCGAAGCTGGTGTCCCACTCCGCCACCGTGGTCTCGGTGACCGGCCCGATGGCGCCGCCGACGCCGGCGTTGAGGAAGGCCACGTCGAGCCGGCCCCAGCGGGCGGCGGCGGCCTCGAAGCAGTCTTTCACCGCCGCTTCGTCGGTCACGTCGGCCCGGACGTAGGCAATGCGGTCGCCATGGCCGGCGGCGCGCGCCAGGGCAAGCGTCCCTTCGGCGTTGGCGTCGTTCAGGTCGGCGAAGGTGACGCTTGCGCCCTCCTCCAGAAACCGCAGCACCGCCGCCCGGCCGATGCCGCTCGCGCCGCCGGTGATAACCGCCGCGCGGCCCCCGAACCTTTCGCCGAACCTGCTGCCGTCGCTGCCCGCCATGTTCCGCTCCGCCGCTGCAAGATTCCCGCCACCAAGCCCGAAAGTTGCCGCGGGTCAAGGCTCGCTCTTGCCGAACCGGCGCTTCCGGGGCCACTTTGCGCGCAAAGCTGTCCCTGGGCCGTCCTTCCGCTTTCCCGAGCCGCCTGTCGCGCGATGTCCGAACTCCTGCCGCTGCGCTTCTTCAACACGCGAACCCGCACCGTGGAGCCATTCGCCCCGGCCGCGCCGCCGAAGGTGACGCTCTACTGCTGCGGGCCGACGGTCTACAACCATGCCCATATCGGCAACCTGCGGACCTATGTGTTCGAGGATCTGTTGCAGCGAACGCTGCGCATGGCGGGCTACGACCTGCACCATGTGATGAACATTACCGATGTCGGCCATCTCGAATCCGATGCCGACGAGGGCGACGACAAGATGATGCTGGCGGCGGCGCGCGAGCGTAAATCGCCCTGGGACATCGCCCGCTTCTACGAGGGCGAGTTCTTCCGCCACACCGACATGATGGGGATCCGCCGGCCGGACACGGTCTGCCGGGCAACCGAGCATATCCCCCAGATGATCGCCATGGTCGAACGGTTGGTCGAACGCGGCCACGCCTACGAGGCCGGCGGCAACGTCTATTACGACACGGCGACCTTCCCGGCCTACCCGGATTTCGCCCGGCTGCAGATGGACGCCCAGGAGGCGACCGAGCGGGTCGACGCCGACGAGCGCAAGCGCAACCCGGCGGATTTCGTGCTCTGGTTCAGCCAGTCGAAATATCCCAACCAGATCATGAAATGGGACTCGCCCTGGGGCGCCGGATTCCCCGGCTGGCACATCGAATGTTCGGCGATGGCGAGCGAATATCTCGGCGAGACCATCGACCTGCATTGCGGCGGCATCGACCATGTGCCGGTCCACCACACAAACGAGATCGCCCAGTCCGAGGGCTGCTTCGGCCACCGCTGGGTCGAGACCTGGCTGCACGGCGAATTCCTGGTGGTGGACGAGGCGAAGATGGCGAAATCGAGCGGCGACTTCCTGCATCTCGACCGGCTGGTCGAGGCCGGCTACGACCCGATGGACTACCGCTACCTGCTGCTGACCGGCCATTACCGCGCCCGGCTCAGCTTCAGCTTCGAGGCGCTGGACGGCGCGCGCCAGTCGCTGAAAACCCTGCGCAACCTGGCTCACGACTGGAGCTATGCGGCGCGGGACGGCAGTGATGGCGTGCGCGGCGGCGAGACGGCCGGGTGGCGGGCGCGCTTCCACGACGCGCTGGCCATCGACCTGCACGTCCCCAACGCACTGGCGGTTGCCTGGAAAATGGCGCGGGACCCGGAGCTCCGGCCGGCCGAGAAGCTCGCTCTGATCCTCGAATTCGACACGATCTTCGGTCTCGACCTCGCGGCCGCGACGCAAAGCCGGTCATTACCCGACGACCTGATGGCCCTGATCGCCCGGCGCGAAAAGGCCCGCGCCGACAAGGACTGGGCGACCGCCGACGCCCTGCGCGACGAATTGCGGGCGAAGGGCGTCGCGATCAAGGACCGCCCCGGCGGCACCGACTGGAAACTGGTGGGCTGAACGCACTCCGGGCCGGCGCCGCCGGGCCGCGCCGTCCGGCCCGGCAACCGCGAAATTTGGATCAGGCCGCGGGCGTTGCGGTGGTCAGGCGCAGGCCGACCGCGCCGACGACGATCAGCGCGATGCACGCCAGTTGAACGAGCCCGAGATGTTCGTCGAACAGAACGAATCCGATCAGCGTTATGGCAAGAATGCCGACACCCGCCCAGATCGCGTAGGCGACCCCGACCGGGATAACCTTGAGGGCCGGCGCCATGACCCAGAAGCAGGCGCTGTAACAGACGATGGCAAGCACGCCCCAATGCCACTTTTCGAAACCGCTGGACAGTTTCAGCAACAACGTTCCCGCCACCTCAAGCGCGATGGCACAAGCGAGGAGAAACCAGGCGCTCATTCAGCCGTCCTTCCAGTGTCGGAGATCGAAGGTTCCATGCTGCCGATCCTTCGTCCTTCGCGTTTACCACAGCGCCGCCGCATTACAACAACCGCGCTGCGCGTCCCCGGGCAGTTCTCTGGCGGAAGTGAATCGACGCTTCCTTCGGCACAAGAAGCCTCGTCAGGTTCGATCCGGATGCGCGGGATACGCCCGGCTGCGCGCCGAACCCGAAATGCGCTTCCTGCGACTCGCGGCAAGCGGGAACCGGATCGCGCGGGTTCAGCAGAACGGGCAGCCCGGACTGTCGGAAATCAGTTGTCCCGGTGTCGCCGGCGGCGGCGTCTGCCGGCTTCGGGTCTCCACCGCCACCTCGCCGTCGATCAGGACGAACGAAATGCCCGGCAGGTCGCCGTGGGCGATCGCGTCGGCGAGGGTCGAGCCGGCCGAACCCTCGACCGGCCCGGCAATCACGATGTCGGCCGGGGCGCCGGGACGCAGAATCCCGACTTCGAGGCCGTGGGCGCGCGCCGTGTTCCCGGTGGCGACCGCGATCGCCTCTCCCGGCGTCAAATCCGCGACCGAAGACAGCAACAGGATGTTGCGCAGCATGCCGCGCGGGATGACGCCGGTCCCGCCCGGCGTATCGGTGCCCAGCGTGAGCCGGTCGAGCCGGCCCCGCTCTCTCAGCCGGCTGGTAACCCGCAGGGTGGAGCGGTAATTTCCCGACGAGCAGATTTCGAGCGTGAACGCGGTGTCGTCGACCAGCCTGTCGAGGTCGTCGTCGCTCATCGGGATCGGCCCGCCGGAGACATGGGCGGCGATGTCGGGCTGCAGCCACGACAGCGTCTCGTAACCGCAGACGCGGCTTGAGCCCGAGCGCGACACGCCGCCGGTATGAACCTTGGTCCGGATGCCGCGTTCCCGGCACCATGCCGTATAGCGCAGCGCCTCGGCACGGTTTTCCTCCAGCGGAAAGAAAATGAACTTGGCGAGGATGATTCCGGCTTCGGCGAGGCGGTCGAAATGCCGCTCGGTCATTCCGGGGACCAGCAGGGGCGTGCCGGCATGGAGCTTGACCCCGGACCACCGTACCCTGCCCGTCGTCGCGCGCGTCACCTCGGAAAGCGACGTCACCAGATCGGGCGAGAGGCCGGCATAGTCGAGGCCCGGCGTGTGCAGTTCGCCCGCCGAAACCATGGTCGTGGTGCCGCCGTGCAGATAGTTCCCGATCCATCCCAGCGAGTCCTGCGTCGGGGTCCATTCGCCGAACACCGGATGGACATGACCGTCCACGAGGCCCGGCAGAACGGCCGCGCCGCCGGCATCGATCGCGATGTCGTGGGCGGCGTCGGGCGCCGGGTCGAACGCCGCGATGCGCCCGTCTTCGATCATCAGGCTGGAAACCGGCGCGGTCGGCGAATCGAGGTCGCCGGTGAAGAACTCGCCGATATTGCCGATGAGCGTCGTTGGCATGTGCCGTCTCCAGCCGGTCCGGCGGCCTGGACCTGAAGCCGGCCGCCGAACCGCCGGTTCAGAGGCCGAGCCGCCGGCGGATAACGCCGACATAGTCGCCGGGCCGGGTAACGTAGGGGAAATGGCCGCCCCAGTCGAAGGTATGGACGTGGGCGCCGGGATAGCGCTCGACGACGCCGTGGCGGACAGGCACGGCCACCAGCTGGTCGTCGTCGGACTGCAGAATCGTCAGCCGCTCAGGCGCGACGGCCGCCACCGGAATATCCGTGACCCGCGACAGAGCCAGCAGGCGGGCCTTGAAGGCGCGGCCGCTGAAGCTGTTCGCCAGTTCGTCGGCCAGGAACCGCTTGATCGCCGCCATTTCCGGCCGCGGTTCCGGCCATTGTTCCAAGCTCCGGGTTACGGCGGATTTGAGCGCTGCGCCCGGCGTGCGCAGCACCTCGGCCTCGGACGGAAACCCGGCCGCCCCGATCGCTTCGGCCGCGGCGATCGAGTTGGCGACGAACAGGTGGCCGACCCGGTCCGGATGGCGCGCACCGATCGCTTGGGTCAGCATGCCGCCGAGCGACGAGCCGAGGACATGGGCCCGGCCGGCGCCGAGCCGGTCGAGCAGCGCGACCGCGCCGTCGGCGATGCGCAGAAAGTCGCCGATCATCGGATAGGTGACGGAAATCACCCGAATGTCCGGGGCGAGCGCCTCGATGACCTTGCGGAAGATATCGGCGTTGCCGAGCGTGCCGGGGCAGAGCAGCAGGCTCTGGCCGCCGGAAACGGCGCCGGTGTCGATGACGCGCCAGACGGCGCGGCCGACTGCAACCGGCTTCGCCGGGCAGCGCGCGCGGAAGGCGTTCGCCTCGGCGATATAATCGGGTTCGACGCTCATGGGGGCCTCCTCGGCAGGGCGGACGCCCGCGCCCCGGCGCGGGTGGCGGCAACTCAGCCCGTTTTACGTTGAGGGGATGTCCCGCACTCGACGGAACGATGTCGCAATTCCCGTCCCTTGATACGCCGCGGAGCGTGTCCCGAGTGCAGGCGAGGGTTTGAAACCCTCCCCTACGATGCATGTCCGGCGGCATACGGCCTCCGTCGGCCAGTCAGGAAAGCTGCGGGTCCGGCTTGGGTATGGAAATCGGGTCGTAGCCGGTCTCGGTGATCACGACCTGCTCTTCGAGCTTGATGCCCTCCCGGCCGCCGACCCTGCCGGTATAGCTCTCGACGCAGACGACCATGCCAGGCTCGAACACGCCGTCGTAGCCCGATTTGTCGAAATCCTGCGGATAGGGAATGGCCGGCCACTCGTCGCACAGGCCGACGCCGTGGATCAGCACGCCGTAGCGCCGGGGCAGGCAATCCTCGGGGAGCAACCGCGCCTTCTCGACGAATTCGCGGAAGCCGAGGCCGGGCCTAAGCAGGTCCGTATTGTACTGCACCTGCTCCTGCGCGATGGCGTAGAGCGCGCGCTGCTCGTCGTCGCCCCGGTCGTCGCCGCACAGCCAGGTTCGCGAAATATCGGCGCAATAGCCGTAGGGACCGACCAGATCGGTGTCGAAACCAACGACATCACCGGCCCGGATGGCGTAGCCGCTGCATTCCTGGAACCACGGGTTGGTGCGCGGCCCGGCCGCGAGCAGGCAGGTCTCGATCCATTCCGATCCCCGGCTGACCGCGGCGTTCCAGAACGCGCCCCACAGTTCCAGTTCGGTCATGCCGGGTTGCAGCGCCGCCCTTGCGTCGTCGAGCGCGTCCAGGCAGGCCGCCATGGCCCGGCGCATCGCCTTGATCTCTTCGGCGGACTTGATGCTGCGCGCCGTTTCGATGATCGGCTGGGCATCGACCACCTCGAGATTGAGGCCTTCGAGGGCGTGGATGCCGGCCGGCGGGCCGTGGTCGAGCGCCAGCCGGCGGTTGCCGCCGCCATGGCCGTCGATCAGGTCGGCGATCTCGGCCGACCATTTGCGGTAGACCTCGGGCAGCCGGCTGCCGGCATGGAAAAAATAGGGGCCGGTCGCGGGCCGGATCTCGTCGATCGCGACCGAATGGGCGCTCAGATGCCGGAAACCCTTGTATTCGAACAGGACGACCGGCCCTTCGGTCGCGACGAAGGCGTAGCGGGCCGCGTTGTGCGTGATCCAGACCTGCATATTGGTCGAATCGGTGAGGTAGCGCACGTTGAGCGGGTCGAACAGCAGCATCCCGGCGACGTCGGCCCGGCGCATCTCCGCGCGGACCCGTTCGACCCGGTAGCGCTGCATGGCCGGCAGGTCCGGCGCATCGAGGCCGCGCGCCGTCCAGTCGGCCTCGACCGCTTCGCCGTAACCGATCAGGTAGCGGTTCAGCTTGCCCGCCTCATCCATCTGCCGGGCTTCGCGCTCGGCGAGCGACGGGGCGCCTGCTTCGGCACCGGGCGAACGGGGATAGGCGGGTCGATTCATCGGCGGGCTCCGCGGAAAAGGGCGCGGTTCATGTCATTTTTTCCGCACGCCGGCAAGCGGAAATCGGCGCGCGGCGGCGGCCGGCCGGCATATCCGCCGGGTCAGGCGGCGCCGGTATCGCCCGTTTCCATTTCGCGCTCGTTCAGAACCGAGGCGACAATTTCAAGCAGTGCATTGGCACGAAACGGTTTTTCCAGAATCCGGTCGGCGCCGAGAGCCTGCGCCCGGCGCAGGCCTGTCAGCGAATCGAGCTGTTCGCCGCCGCCGGAAATGACGACGATCCGGGGCCGCGGCACTTCCGCGGACAGCGCCCGGAGGATGTCGATGCCGTCGGTCTCCGGCATCGTCAGGTCGGTAATGACCAGATCCGGCCGGGCGGAGCGGAACAGTTTGAGGCCGGCATCGCCTGCGCCGGCCGAGGCGACATCGTATCCGCCGCTTTCCAGAAGATCGCCGATCGCCGCCCGCAGCAGATCGTCATCGTCGATAAGCAGGATGCGGCGTGCCATGGTCGTCCCCGGTTGGCGTGACGGCAATATCGGCAGCACCGCACCGGTTGGACATTAAATTCCCGTCACAATCCGGTGACGCCTTTAAGAACGCCCGTTCAGCAGGCGCCAGATCCGGTGCGGTGTCGCCGGCATGTCGAACCCGGCGACGCCGCATTGCTGCAGGGCGTCGGCCACGGCGTTGGCGACCGCCGGCAGCGCCCCGGTCGTTCCCGCTTCGCCGCAGCCCTTGACGCCGAGCGGATTGGTTTCCGTCGGCACCGGATGATCGCCCACGATCATGTGCTCCAGATCCGGCAGGTCCGACGCCCGCGGGATGCAGTAATCCATCAGCGAGCCGGTGAGGCACTGGCCCTCGCCGTCCAGCACCACGTCTTCCATCAGCGCCTGGCCCAGCCCCTGGGTCACGCCGCCGTGCATCTGCGCCTCGACCAGCATCGGATTGACGATCGTGCCGAAATCGCCGACCGCGACGTAGCGGTCGACGGCGAGCGCGCCGGTTTCCGGGTCCAGTTCGACCTCGCAGATATGGCAGCCGTTCGGAAAGGCCGAGGGCGGCGTGTCGACGACCAGGCCGACATCGAGGCTGTCGAGGCCTTCGCCCGGCAACGGTTCGGCTTTCATGCGCGCAGCAAGGTCGTGCAGCGCGATGGTCCGGTCCGTGCCCGCGACCCGGAACTGCCCGCCGCCGAACTCGATATCGGCAACCGCCGCTTCGAGAAAATGCGCCGCCGCCGTCCGGCCCTTTTCGACGACCGCGTCGGCCGCCTCGACCGCGGCCTTGCCGCTTGCCATGAGCGAGCGCGAGCCGCCCGAACCGCCGCCGTGGAGCAAGGCGTCGCTGTCGCCCTGCAGCAGCCCGATCCGGTCGTAGGATACGCCGAGCCTTTCGCCGAGCACCTGGGCATAGGTGCCTTCGTGGCCCTGGCCGTAATCCTTGGTGCCGGTGATGAAGGTGATCCGGCCGTCCGCCCCGAACCGGATGCCGCCCATCTCCCTGCCGGGCGGCGCGGTCGCTTCGAGATAGCTGGCAACGCCGAGGCCGCGGACCAGGCCACGCGCGTCGCTGTCCGCCCTGCGCGCCGCGAAACCGGCCGCGTCGGCAGCCGCCAGCGCCTGGTCCAGCACGGCCTCGAATTCGCCTTCGCGATAGACCTGGCCGGAAACCGCCGTGTAGGGCAACTCGTCGGGCCGGAGCAGGTTCAGGCGGCGGAATTCCGCCGGGTCCCTGCCGGTCTCCCGCGCCGCCGTGTCGACCAGCCGGTCGGTGAACAGGTTGCCGTCCGGCCGCCCGGCGCCGCGATAGGCGGCGACGGGATTCTGGTTGGTCAGCACGCAGCGCATGTTCACGAAAGCCGCCGGAATGCGATAGAGCGACGCGCCGTTCTTGAGGATGTTGGTCGAACCGGGCAGCGGGCCGACGCCGGAGACGAAGGCGCCCATGTTGGCAACGCCGGTGAGCCGCATGGCGAGGATGCGGCCGTCCGCGTCCAGCGCGAGTTCGCCGTCGACATGGATGTCGCGGCCGGCGGCGTCGCCGAGGAAACTGTCGGAGCGGTCGTCGCGCCAGCGCACCGGGCGGCCGGTCAGCCGGGCGGCGGCCAGGCACAGTACATGCTCCGGATAGGCGCCGCCCTTCATGCCGAAGGAGCCGCCGACATCCTCCATCAGGACCCGGACGTCGCCGGATTCTCCGCCGAGCAGATGGGCCAGGGTCCGGGACAGGCCGAACGCGCCCTGCCCGCCGGTGTGCAACGTGTAGCGGCCGGTTTCGCCGTCCCAGACCGCGGTGCCGCTGCGCGGCTCGATCGGGGTCGGCGCGACGCGCTGGCTGGCGATGCGCAGGCAGGTGACGTGGGCAGCCTCGGCGAAGGCCTCCTCCGTTGCCGCTTCATCGCCGCCCGCCCAGTCGAGGGCGAGATTTCCGGGAACGCTGTCGTGCAGGAGCGGCGCATCCGCTTCGAGGGCCTGCCACGGATCGAGCAGAACGGGCAGCGGCTCGATGTCGAGAATGACGGCCTCGGCCGCGTCGCGCGCCTGCTCCGGCGTATCGGCGACGACGAAAGCGACGGGTTCGCCGGCGAAGCGGACCCGGCCGTGCGCGAGGGCATGGCGGATCGGCACGGCGATGGCTTCGCCATTGCGGCCCTTGATGGGCAGCCGGCACGGGATCGGCCGGCAGCCGAATTCGATCAGGTCTTCGGCGCGCAGAACGAGCCGGACGCCCGGCATGGCCGCGGCGGCACCGGTATCGAGCCGGCGGATATCCCCGTGGGCTTCCGGCGCGCGCAGGACATGGCCGGCGAGCGCGCCCGCGATCCGGACATCGTCGGCATAGCGGCCGCGGCCGGTCAGCAGGCGGCGATCTTCCTTGCGGGGCGCCCGGTCGCCGATGCCGTAATGCCGTTCTCCGCCGCCGTCCATGATGTCCGCTCCCTGCCGGCAAACGAACGGCGCCCGCAAGAGCGCCGCCGTGGGGCGAACATAAGCGCTAGGGAACGGCCCGGCGAGTCATGGCCGGTGCGCCGTTTCGGTATGGCCGGGCGGTGTCCTGCGTACGGGCCGCCTGGCCGAATTTGCTTGCGAGCGTTGCGGCCGGTGACTATATATCGGCCAAAGGATTGGGAATTTCCCGGTCGACAGAAGGGTCCTGGAACTTCCGGGGCCCTTTTGTTTTCCGGCCTCGGGCGTTCACGGCAGTTGAGCCAATCCGCCGATCTTCGGTCGGACGATCTCGAAGGCGCGGTTGGGCTGGTCCGGGCGCAGGTGCGACAGCGCGATGGGCCGCGCCGTCAAGTCTGCGAGTTGCAGGCCGACGGAGTTCGCCGCCTTCGGGACGAACACCGGCTGGAAATCGAACAGCCCGAAATCCTGCCGGCCGGGGCCGGAGCCGCTGTCGTTGGCAGCGATCCGGCGAAACTCCAGTTCGAGCTCCCGGTCCTCCTTCCTGCCGCGGCTCTCGAAGATGACGTGAACCGTCCTGCCGTGCTGCCTCTCCTCGCTTAACATGGTGTGCAGCTGCTCCATGCAGAAATGAAGTGCGATCCGGTAGGGATTTTGGGTGTCGGCATATCTCGCGTGCAGGCCGGTCTTATCGATGACAGCCGCGAATATCGTCACGGGTGCCGCTTCGACCAGGCTGTTGAGATCGCTATAGAACCGTTCGCGCAATGCCCTGTCGGTCAGCAAGATCGCGAACGGCCCCTTACTCTTGCGGATATCATGTTCGTGCAGGACGACCGCATCGTGCCCCCAGATGCCAAACTTGAAACGCTGAACGGCGGGAACGACGTCGGCGATGTAGTCGGCCTTGCGCAGGGCGCAGAAGACAAGCGCAAAAACCGGGTATTGTGGATCGATGGCGACAAGCCCGTGATCGCCGCTCTCGTCCGCGTAGACCACGAATTCCGAGAAATCCGACAATACGCCCCCGCTATCCCCTCGTCACTCGCAACGATTACCAACCTAACCAGTGATTGTCGGTCGGGATAGCCGCCGGAAGGAGATGCGCGCGCCCGTGCGCGAAACATGCCCCCGACCGACGTCTACGCCCGTACAAGTCGCTCCCAGGTCACGCCAAGCGCGAACCACGGCCTCCGGCAACCACCCACGCGTCGGCTCTGAACGCCGGATCGGATCCCGCGCGACACACGGTCGAAACGGGCGTGCTGCGGAGCGGGCGCCAGCCCCCCGCCCGGCGCCTCCCCTACCCCGCCACCTCCGGCAACGTCGTGGCCGGCGGGGTGTTGCGCGAGCGGCCGCAGCGCACGGCGCCGTCGACGATCACCATGCCGACGCCCGGCACGTCGCCCATGCGCACCGATTCGAGGATCGTCGCGCCGGCCGAGTGCTGCGCCTTGTCCATGATGACGAAGTCGGCGGCGCGGCCCTCCTCGATCAGGCCGACGTCGAGATCGCGCATGCGCGCCGTGTTGCCGGTGGCGAAGCAGAACACGATCTCCGCCGGCACCTCGCCGATGCTCGACAGCATCGCGATCAGGCGCAGGATGCCGAGCGGCTGCACGCCCGAGCCGGCCGGCGAATCGGTGCCGAGGATGATGCGCTCGGGCTGGCCCAGCTCCATGGTCGTGCGCATGGCGTAGAGGGCGGCCAGCTCGTTGCCGTTGTGGACGATCTCGACGGCGCGGCTGCACTGCTCGCACAGGCAGCGGATCTGGTCGAGCGGCAGCGCGGTGTGGCCGCCGTTGATATGGCCGATCACGTCGGCGTCAGCTTCGAGCACGACGTCCTTGTCGATCAGGCCGGAGCCGGGGATCGACGGGCCGCCGGTGTGGATCGTGCTCTGGATGCCGTATTTGCGCGCCCAGGCGACCATCTGCTTGGCTTCCTCGCCCTGCTTGACGCCGCCCAGGCCGACCTCGCCGAGCAGTTTGACGCCGTTGCGCGCCATCTCGGCGAAATCCTCTTCCTCCATGCCTTTCTCGATCACCGGCGCGCCGGCATGGACCTTCATGCCGGCCGGGCGCATGGCGTCGAAGGCGCGCTGGGCGGTCACGGCGAGCGCCTTGAGGCCGACGATATCCTTTGGCCGGCCCGGCAGATGGACCTCGCCGGCCGAGATCATCGTGGTGACGCCGCCGTTGAGGAAGCTGTCGATCCAGTTGAACTGGTTCTGGCGCGGCGTCCAGTCGCCGAATACGGGATGGACGTGGCTGTCGATCAGGCCGGGCGCCAGCGTCGTGCCCTTGGCGTCGATGACGGTGTCGGCCCCGGCGGTATTCAGGTCGCCTTCCGTGCCGAAACTGTCGATCCGGCCGTCCACGGCCACGATGCAGTCGGCATCCAGGATCGGCTGCGCCAGGTCGCCGGACAGCATCATCCCGATATTGCGGACGACCGTCTTGCCCTTCGGCGGCGCGGTGGAAACGGTGAGGCTCATGGCATGTTTCCCTGTTCCGGGCGAACTCCATCGCGTTCGATTCGTAGTCCATCGCCGGCGCGGCGCTCCGGCCGGAATCCCCCTCCCCTTGGGGGAGGGGTTAGGGGAGGGGTTGTCTGCCGGCGCGCAGGAGCCCGAATTCGGCGCCGCGATATCGTCCGCGGACCCCTCCCCCTGACCCCCTCCCCCAAGGGGAGGGGGGAATATGTTATCGGGCGATCGGGTGCGAAGCGCATGGCGGGTCTTCCGATTGTCGATTCGCAGATTCGCACGTTACCGCAGCCCGTCCTCGCCGACGGCCTCGTCGACGGTCAGGCCGCCGACCCGGGGCAGCGGACGGCCGCTGTCGGTTACGGCGACGGCGACCAGGATTTCGTCGGCTGCCGGTGCATCGGGAATCCGGACCTCGATGCCGTCGAAATGGCTGCGGACATAGGCGGCGTCCTTGTGGCCGAGCGGCACGTCGAGCGGCGTGCCCGGTCCGCCCCGTTTCTTGGACGACGGCACCAGCGCGGCGCCCTTCTCGACCGCCTTGCGCAGCGGCGCGCCGAGCCGCGGGTGCAGAATCGCGGCGGCGTGCTCCAGCTCGCCGCGCTCGCCGACCACCGCCGCCTTGCCGTAGCTTTCCGCCGCCGACGGATCGATACCAAGCACGCCGACCGCCTTGTCGCCCAGATAGCCGCCCAGCTCCGCGCCGATCTCCATCAGCGGTTCGAGATCCTCGACATATTCGCCGGCGAAGGGGTTGACGATCACGGCGATGGCAACGGCGCGGCGGGTCGGCGGGTCGATCGCCCGGCCCATCTCCTTGCGGGTGTCCTCGACCAACACCATGGTCTTGCGGATATCGGCTTTCATGGCGGTTCCTCCTCCCCGTTCCGCACGGGTCAAACGGTCAGATAGGTGTTGCGTACTTCCGCATCGGCGGCAAGCGCGTCCATCCCGCCTTCGTAGCGGATGCGCCCCTTCTCGACGATGTAGGCGCGGTCGCTCACGGCGGTCGCGAAATGGAGATTCTGCTCCGACAGCAGGATCGACAGCCCCTCGGCCTTGAGCGCCTGGATCGTCGCGGCCATCTGGTCGACGATCACCGGCGCCAGGCCCTCGGACGGCTCATCGAGCAGCAGGACCTTCGGATTGCCCATCAGGGTGCGCGCCACGGTGAGCATCTGCTGCTCGCCGCCGCTCATCCGGCCGGCCGGCCGGGTGCGCATCTCGGCCAGGTTCGGGAACATCCCGAACAGCCGTTCCGGCGTCCAGGCCGGCGCGCCGGCCCGCTCCGGCTGGCGGCCGACCTCGAGATTCTCCATCACGGTGAGATCGCCGAAAATGCGCCGGTCCTCCGGCACATAGCCCATACCGGCCCGGGCGATGACATGGGGCTCCCGGCCTGTGATGTCCGCGCCTTCCAGCATGACCCGGCCCGCGCGCATCGGGACCAGCCCCATGACCGATTTCAGGGTGGTCGTCTTGCCCGCGCCGTTGCGGCCGAGCAGCACGACGACCTCGCCGTCGTTGAGGACGAACGACAGGTCGGCCAGGATATGCGCGCCGCCGTAATAGGTGTGCAGGTCGCGGGCTTCGAGGACCGTTTCCGTCATGGCGCGCCCTCTGCAACGGCGCTGCCGAGATAGATTTCGCGCACCTGCTCGTTGGCGCGCACCGCCTCCGGCGCGCCCTCGGCGATCAGCTCGCCCCGGTTCAGCACCATGATCCGGTGGGCGTGGGCAAAGACGACATCCATGTCGTGTTCGGTGAACAGCACGCCGATATTGCGTTCCGCGACGATCTCGTCGGCCAGGCGCATCAGTTCGACCCGCTCGCGCGGCGCCATGCCGGCGGTCGGCTCGTCCATCAGCAGCAGGTCCGGATCGTTGGCGAGCGCGATCGCCAGTTCGACCCGCTTGAGATCGCCATAGGCGAGCACCGAACAGGCGCGGTCTCCCTGCTCCGCCATGCCGACCCGCTCCAGCAGTGCGTCGGCCTGCGCGACCTCGGTCTCCGCCGCCGGCCGCCAGAGTCTGCGGCTCGCATGGCGATGGCTGATCAGCGCCATCTGGACGTTCTCGCGCACGGTCATGGAAGAGAAGGTGGCGGTGATCTGGAACGTGCGGCCGACGCCGAGCCGCCAGATGCGGTGCGGCGGCAGGCCGGCAATGTCCCGGCCCTTGAGCCGGATGGCGCCGCGGTCCGGCCGGATCTGGCCCATCAGCATGTTGAAACAGGTCGTCTTGCCCGCCCCGTTCGGCCCGATCATGGCAAGCAGTTCGCCCGGTTCGACCGCGAAGGAGACCTCCTGGACCGCGCGCACGCCGCCGAACGCCTTGGACAGGCCGCTGACTTCGAGCAGCGCCGTCATGCCGGCGCGCCCCGCCCGCCTGCCCCGGATCCCGATCCGGGGTCTGCCCCGGACCCCGATCCGGGGGCGGCCAGGCCGAGCCGGCGCGCCAGCCAGGTATCGCCCAACCCGGCCAGGCCGTCGGGCAGCAGCAGCACCAGAGCGATGATCGTCGCGCCGAGCAGGAAGCGCCAGTAGCTCAGCTCGCTGAACAGGTCGTTGAGCCAGGTCAGCGCCGTCGCGCCAACGATCGGCCCGGTGAGCGAATGCACTCCGCCGAGCAGGACCATCAGCAGGGCGTCGAACGAGCGCGCGATTTCCATCGAGGTGGGAAAGACGCTGCCCTTGGAGTAGACGAACAGCGCCCCGGCGAGACCGGCGAACGCGCCGGAAATCGTGAAGGCGATCCACTGGTGGCGCTTGATGTCGATGCCGATGGCGGCGGCGCGCAGCGCCGAATCGCGGCCGGCGCGCAACGTGTAGCCGAACGGTGCGAACAGCATCCGGCGCATGGCCAGGATGCCGGCGACGGTAAAGCCGATCGTCAGATAGTAGTAGGCGATGCGCGAACTCGCCCAGTCGGACGGCCAGGTGCCGAGGATGCCGTCGTCGCCGCCGGTGACTTCGCCCCACTGGAAGACGATGGACCAGGCGATCTGGGCGAAGGCCAGGGTCAGCATGGCGAAGTAGACCCCGGTCAGCCGCACGCAGAACCAGCCGAACAGGATCGCCAGCAGCGCAGCGCCGGCGGGCGCGGCCCAGAAGGCGATCTCCATCGGCGCGTCGGCGAACTTGACCAGCAGCGCCGCCGCATAGGCGCCGCCGCCGAAGAAGGCGGCGTGGCCGAACGAGACCATGCCGCCCGGCCCCATGATGAAATGCAGGGCGACGGCAAACAGCACGAAGATCATGATCTCGATCGTCAGTACGAGCGAGAAATCGCCGACGACGGATGGAACGACCAGGTGCGCCACCGGTAGAAGCAGCAGAAACGCGAGCACGAGGGCGCCGGCGAGGCGCAGGCCCCGGCCGGCCGGGCGAAGCGGCGCCTCGGGCGCCTCGACGACGCCGTGGCCGGGAATTTCCGGCCGGCCGAGCAGGCCCCAGGGCCGGAAGATCAGGACCACCGCCATGACCAGGAACATCAGGATCAGCGTGCTGTTGGGGAAAATCTGGATGCCGAAGGTCTGGAGCAGGCCGATCAGGATGGCGGCGAGGAAGGCGCCGCCGATGCTGCCCATGCCGCCGACCACAACGACGACGAAGGCCGCCGCGATGATGTTGAAATCCATCAGCAGGTCGGCGCCGCCCTTGGGCAGCTGGATCGCCCCGCCGAGTCCGGCCAGGGCCGAGCCGAGGAACAGCACGCCGGTGAACAGCCAGCGCTGGTTGACGCCGAGGGCGGCGACCATCTGGCGGTCGAGGGTCGCCGCGCGCACGAGCGTGCCCCAGCGCGTGCGGTTGAACAGCAGCCACAGGCCGGCCAGCACGAGCGGCGAGACCGCGATCAGCACGAGATCGTATTCCGGCAGGCGCTGGCCGAGGATCGTGACCGCGCCGGTGAAACCGGGCGCGCGCGGCCCGACCAGGTCTTCCGAACCCCAGATCCACAGGGTGACGTCCTGGACGACCAGGATCACGCCGAAGGTCGCGATCAGCTGGAACAGTTCCGGCGCCCGGTAGATGCGGCGCAGCAGCAGGATTTCCATCGCCACGCCGATCAGGCCGACCGCGGCCGCGGCAAGCAGGATGGCAACCCAGAAACCGACCGCCCCGCCGCCGACCGCGGCGACCGCGGTCACGCCGATATAGGCGCCCAGCATGTAGAAGGAGCCGTGGGCGAAGTTCACGATCCGCGTGACGCCGAAGATGATCGAAAGGCCGGACGCAACGAGGAACAGCGCAGCCGCGCTGGAAAGGCCCGTCAGCAGTGTGACGATGAATTCACCCATCGCGGCGCCCGGCGTTCAGCGGAAAGAGGATGCGGCCGCCATTCGTACCCGCAGTTCGAAACCGGCGGCCGAAAACCGGAAACCGGCGGCCCCTCGCCAGAGGCCGCCGGCTTCGCGGCAGTCCCGTTTACTGCTTGCGCAGCTTCTTGGTTTCCTCGACTGACGGCAGGTAGTTCGCGCCGTCGAGATACTGCCAGCGCTCCATGGTGCCCTTGCCGTCCTTGAGCACCGTCCAGCCGACATAGGCCCCCATGGTCGACTGGTGATCCACGGCGCGGAAGGTGATCGGCCCGGTCGGGGCGTCGAAGCTGAGGCCCTTCATGGCGGCGACCATCTTGTCGGTGTCGGTCGAGCCGGCCTTCTTGAGCATGGCCTGAATCGCCAGCATGGTGTTGTAGCCCACGATCGAACCGATGCGCGGATAGTCGTTCCAGCGCGCCTGGTAGGCGGCGAGGAACTTCTTGTGCGCCGGGGTATCGATGTCCTGCCACGGATAGCCGGTGACCAGCCAGCCGACCGGCGCTTCGTCCTTCAGCGGATCGATGTATTCCGGCTCCCCGGTCAGCAGCCCGACGATCAGCTTGCCCTTGAACAGGCCGCGCGTCCGGCCTTCGCGGACGAACTTGGCGAGGTCGCCGCCGAAGGTGACGTTGTAGATCGCGTCCGGCTTCGCGGCGGCAAGCGCCTGGACCTCGGCGCCGGCGTCGATCTTGAACAGGCCCGGCCATTGCGAGCGGACGAAGGTTACGTCCGGACGGAGCTTCTTCAGCACCTTCTGGAACGCCGCCACGGCATCCTTGCCGTAGGCATAGTTCGGCGCGATGGTCGCCCAGCGCTTCGCCTCCTTGCGCTTGGCCGCCTCGGCCGCCAGCATCGCCGCCTGCATGTAGGTCGAGGGACGCAGGCGGAAAGTGTAGTTGTTGCCCTTGGCCCAGACCAGCGCGTCGGCCAGGGGCTCGGCCGCCAGATAGAGCGTCTTGCGCTGCTTGGCCCAGGAAGCCAGTGCCAGACCGATATGGGAGAACAGCGAGCCGGAAATCAGCGCGACCTTGTCCCGGGAGCGCAGTTCCTCGGCGACCTTGACGGCCTCGCCCGGCTTGCCCTGATCGTCGCGCGAAACGAAGACCAGCTTCTTGCCCAGCACGCCGCCGGCCTTGTTGATCTCCTCGATCGCCAGGGTCGCCCCGCGACGGTACGGAATCGTGTGGGCCGGCAGCCTTGTGTAGCTGTTGATGTCGCCGATCTTGATCTCGTCGGCCGCCAGCGCCGGCATCCCGGTCGCAAGAGCGCCGGAAAGGACGCCGAGGGCGACGCCTGCCGTCAGAACGTATTTCACTTTCATGAGGATTTCCTCCCTGGTTCGACGTCCCGGAAATATCGCCGGCGGGCCGGCGACCGCTCCGGTGCGTCATCTACAACACGTTATTCCGCGGCCTCCACGGCCGCGGCCTGTTCCGCCCGGAGCATCTTGTCGACGATGCGCCGGCTGCGGTTCGGACCGTTGTCGATCGCCAGCCGGACCGTCGGCTTGATCCCGGCCTCGTCCTGCGAACGCTGCACCGCCTCGAGAATGTCCCGGTCTTCCTCGAACGCCATGACGAACTGCTCGGTCATGCGTTCGGACACCGGCGCGTTTTCCGGCTCGAAGTTGCGCACCTGCATCCAGAAATAATGGGTGCTGCTTTCGGTCTCCGGGGCGAGATAGTGGCAGGAGAAGATGCGCGTGCCCTTTTCGCGCGCTTCGTCCGAATGCTTCATGCCGACCGGGCCGATCCCGAAATCGACCACATTGATCGCCGGCGGATAGAAGAAATAATACTGCCAACGATCGACATGTCCTTCGATCTTCATGAACTGCTCGAAGATCGGCACGGGCGGCCGATCCAGCGTCCAGCGGTTGACTTCGACGATGTCGCCGACCTGCTTTGTCTCGACCGGGATGTCCTCCATCTCGGCGCTGCCGAGCGACGACGGATGCACGAAGCTGACATGGGCCGGGTCGAGCAGGTTGTCGGTCAGCTGCTGATAGTGCGCCGCGACGTGGGTGTAGGGGCCGTGATTGACGCCCCAGGCCGGGTTCCGGTAGGGCGGCAGGTCGAACAGCAGCGCCTCGTCGGCTTTCTCCGGCGCGCCGGTCCAGACCCAGACCAGGCCGAGCCGTTCGGCGACCGGATAGGACGGGACCCGGATATTGCCCGGAATGAGCTTCTGACCCGGAATCTTGCGGCAGGCCCCGGTCGCGTCGAACTGCAGTCCGTGATAGCCGCATTCGATACAGTCGCCGCGCACCCGGCCCTTCGACAGGGGCAGGAACTTGTGTGCGCAGCGGTCTTCGAGCGCCCCCAGCGATCCGTCCCCGGTGCGGAACACCATGACCCGCTCGCCGAGCAGCCGCCGGCCCAGGGGACCGTCGTCCAGCTCGTCCAGCCAGGCGATCGGATACCAGGCGTTGCGCACGAATCCGCTCATGCCGCTTCGGCCCTTTCCTCGGGACCGGAAACCGGGTCGTCCGTCTCCAGGGAAACCGCCGGCGACGTTCCTGCAACAATCGCGCGGTCGCCGCACAGGCAGAGCGCGGCTGCGGCGATCAAGCCGCGGCCGGCCATCGACTGTGCCGCCGCCCGGCCCGCAGCCAGCGCCGCCGCGACTTCGGCTGCCCGGAGCGCGCCAACGTCAACGGTCACCGGCCGCGCGCCGAGGTCGCTGTCCGGATCGAGCTCACGGGCCGGAATTCGTTTGACGGCCGGACTGTCGATATCGACCGCATTGGCGATCAGCGTCGCCGCGACGTCCGCCGCGGCGGCGTTTCCGGCGAGGACGGTCACCGAATCGGCGATGCCGAGCGAAAGGCTGCGGCCGCGCCAGCCGCTGGTCGCGATCCCGCCGATCCCGTCTTCGCTGCCGATTTCCGTGACGCCGGCGGCTTCCGGCGCCTCGCCCAGCGCAACCATCCCCGTCCGGAACCGTTCGCCCGGCGCCAGATGGAGCGCGATATCGCCGCCGTTGTTGACGTAGGCGCGGGACAGGTTTCGACCCGCGATCCCCGCCGCCAGCACCTCGTCCGCAACCGCGCCGGCGACGGCCGCCATCGGCGTGACGAAGCTGCCGCCATGCGGCGCGCAGGCCGCCGCCATGCGCCGCGCCGTGCTGCCCCGCACGGCCGGCATACCGGAAATACCGGCGCGCAGCGCGGCCAGCTCGCCAACCAGTTCGCCGAGAACGGTCCGGAAGCGCGCCCAGGCCTGTTCGTGGAACGCCGCGACCTCGCCGGCCGGGCCGAAGGCTTCGAGCACCAGGTCGATCGGGCCGTGCTGGAAATGCCGGCGCCGGCCGTCGGGCAGGACGGCCCGGACCGGGCCCGGCATGGCGTTCCGTTCGGCGGGGGTCCGCATCCCGCTCATCCGTCCGCCGCCACGCCGTTCAGCGGCGCGCCGGGCCAGGGCGCCCGGTCGTGCCATTTTTCGACCCGCAGCCGGTCGGCATCGACGATGTCCCCGACCTGCCGCACGGCGTCCATATGGCCGCCCAGGGCGGCATAGTCGTCGAGCCGCAGGGTGAATTCGATCGGCGCGACGATGGCCGGCGTCGGGACGTAGCCGAAGCTGTTCTCCGGCATGGTCGTGACGTCGACCATGATCGTGATACCGCCGCCCGGCCAGACATAGACCGGCGCGCCGCCGGCGGTGACGCGGGTCAGCGCGCTGCGCACCGAGCGGGTCAGCCGCACCGGGTTCTCGGTCACCCCGGCGCGCAGCGAGCCGCCGGCTCCGGCCATGAAGGCCACCGTCGCCAGCGCCGGTTCGCAATTCTCGCCGATCCGGTCGACCACGACCGAGAGTTCGGACGGCATGGGCGCCTGCTGTGGCCGGAGTTCGTCGTCGAGGATGAAATATTCGGCGTCTTCGCCGGTCGTGCTGACCATGAGCAGCCGCTGGCCCGGCCAGGCGACCTTCGGGTTGATCGTATCGATGATGGACAGCGGGTCGGTCACGTCCGTGCCGCCCCAGCCGCTGCCCGGCTCGGCGACCTGGAAATAGCGCCCGGGTGTGGATTTGCGGCCGCGCACCCGGATGCCGGCGGGTTTCATGTCGAGGAATCGGCCGGCCTGGTGCTCGGTCAGGACGCCGGTGATATGGTCGTCGACGACGATCACTTCGTCGGCATGGCCGAACCATTGCTGCGCGAAGATGCCGATGGTCGCGGAGCCGCAGCCGACGCGCATCCGCTCCTCGTGGCGGCCACCGATGACCGGCGCCTTTCCGGCCTCCAGCGTCATCTCTTCGCCGCCGTCGATGGTGAAGCCGATTGCCTCGCCGTTCGACAGGCGCAGCATCATATCGCAGGTGACGACGCCCTCCTTCTTCGAGCCGCCGGTGAGGTGCCGGACGCCGCCGAGCGAAAGCATCTGGGAGCCGTATTCCGCCGTGGTGACGTGGCCGACCTGCTCGCCCCCGACGCGCACCGGCGCGGTTTCGGGGCCGATATAGCGGTCGGTGTCGATTTTCACCTTGAGGCCGCAGTAGCTGAAGATGCCTTCGGAGACGACCGTCACCATGTCGACGCCCTCATGCTCGCTGGCGACGATGAAGGGCGCGGGTTTGTAGTCCGGATAGGTCGTGCCGGAGCCGATGCCGGTGACGAAGGTTTCGGCGTTGGGAATCAGCGAACCGTCCCAGTCCTGGCCCTGGAAGGGCACGAGGTCGCCGTCCGCCCCGGCGCGCTGGGTGACCACGAACGGGTCCATCCGGGTCAGCACGCCGTCCACATTGCCGTAGCGATCACAGGCGCCGGTGCGCCCCTCGCGGATCCGGCACAGCACGGGGCAGGCGTCGCAGGTGACGATGCCGGACTTGTCCTTCGCGGCGGCAGCGGTTCCGTCAGGCATGGCCGGCCTCCCGGGCGGCGAGCAGGGCTTCGCGGACCCGGTGCGGCAGCGCCGGCGCATGGCGCAGACGCACGCCGGTCGCATGGTGGACCGCATTGAAGATCGCCGGCGCGGTCGGGATCAGCGCCTGCTCGCCGATCCCTTTGGCGCCGTAGGGGCCGAGCGGCTCCGGATCCTCGATCAGGATGGTGTCGATCGGCGGCACGTCGCCGAATGTCGGGATCAGGTAGTCGTGCAGGTTTTCCGTCCGGCCCGGGACAAACTCTTCCATCAGGGCGAGGCCGAGGCCCTGAGCGACGCCGCCGTGGATCTGCCCTTCCAGCAGGGTCGGGTTGATGGCGCGGCCGACATCGTGGGCCGCCACGATGCGCCGGACCTTGATGGTGCCGAGCTCGGTATCGATATCGATGACGGCCAGATGCGCGCCGAAGCCGTAGGTCGCGTAGGGCACGCCCTGGCCGTTCGCGTCGAGCGGCTTCGTCGGCGGATCGAAGGTGCCGTCGGCCGCGAGCACGTCGCCTTCGGCGTCCTGTCCCATCGCCCGGAGATCGAGGGTCCGCTCGGCGTCGCCGTCGCGCAGCACGATCCGGCCGTCGCCGATCTCGATTGCCGCCGCCGGGCCGACATTGGCGAGGCGCAGGATGTTCGCCCGCAGGGTTTCGCCGGCGATCTGGGTCGCCCGGCCGGACACGAAGGTCTGGCGCGACGCCGAGGACTTGCCGGCGTCCGCCGTCCGGTCGGTGTCGCCGGCGACGTTGGCGATCCGGTCGACCGGCACGCCGAGCGCGTCGGCAGCGATCTGGGGCATGATCGTGTTCGGCCCCTGCCCCATGTCCATCGCGCCATTGTAGAGCGTGACCTGCCCTTCGGCCGAAATGCCGAGCTTCATGGTCGACGGGTTCGACATGGAGGTGTTGCCGCAGCCGTACCACATGCCGGCGATGCCGACGCCCCGGCGCAGCGGCCCGCCGGCCCGGTCGATCCGCGCCGCTTCCGCCCGCTCCCGGTCCCAATCCGCCTGCAACGCCTCGAAACAGGCGGCGAGACCGGCGCTGTGCTCCAGCACCTGGCCGGACGAGGTTTCGTCGCCCTTGCGGATCGCGTTCTTCAGCCGGAAGGCGAGCGGATCGAGGCCGCACTGCCCGGCGAGGTCGTCCAGCAGCGCCTCGTTGGCGATCGCCGACTGGGGCACGCCGAAGCCGCGGAAGGCGCCGGACGGCGGCGCGTTGGTCAGCCAGGCGCAACTCGTGTTTTTCACATGCGGAATGACGTACGGCCCGGCCGCGTGGACCGGCACCCGGTCGGCGACCGTCGGGCCCCAGGAGGCGTAGGCCCCGGTATCGAAATCGCCGTGGAACTCGAAGGCCGTCAGCGTTCCGTCCGCCGTGCAGCCGGCGCGCGCCCGGATCGCCGCCGGATGGCGCTTGGTCGACGACGCCATGCTTTCCGGCCGCGTGTAGGTGCAGCGCACGGGCACGCCCAGCGTCCAGGCAGCCAGCGCGATCAGCGGCTGGACGGAGATGTCCAGCTTGCCGCCGAAGCCGCCGCCGCAGGCGGTCGGGACGATCCGCACCTGCTCCTCGCCGATGCCGAGGATGAGCGCGGTCTCGTCCCGGTCCATGTAGGGCGACTGGGTCGAGACGTGGATTTCGAGCCGGTCGCCGGTGCGGCGCGCCCAGCCGGCCTCCGGCTCGATATAGGCGTGTTCGACGAAGCTGGTCCGCCAGGTGCCCTCGGCGACGAAGTCCGCGTCGGTGAAGCCGCGTTCGATGTCGCCCTTGACGACCCGGCCGCGCGCCAGGACGTTGCTGTCCCGATGCCCCTGGACCAGCGCCGCCTCGGCTTCGCGCGCGGCATCGATCCCGGTAACCGGCGCTTCTTCGTGCCAGACGACCGGCAGATCCTCGTCGCGCAACGCGGCCACGGCGCCGGCGTTGCCGACCACGGCAAGCACGGCCTCGCCCCGGTAGCGCACGGTCCCGTCGGCCAGCACGGGCTGGTCCTTGCCCACCGGATAGACCCCGAAGGCGTTGTCGCCCGGAATGTCGGCAGCGGTCAGCACCGCGGCGATGCCGGGCCGGGCGGCCCGGAAAGCCTCCAAGTCGCCGATCTCGAACCGGCCCCGCGCGATCGGCGAACGCAGGACGCGCAGGGTGAGCGCATCCGGCGGTGCGAAGTCCGCGCCGAACACCTCGTCGCCGGTGAGCTTTTGCGCGCCGTCCAGCCGTTCGATCCGGGCGCCGACCGCCGCACCGGTCCCGGATACGATTTCGGGCGGGGCGCAGTCCTGCGATCCGGCAACGTCCAGCACGGCCTCGACGATCTTGCGATAGCCGGTGCAGCGGCACAGCACGCCGCCCAGCGCGTCGGCGGCTTCCTGTTCGCTCGGCGCCGGGTTGCGGTCGAGCAGGTCGCGCGCCGCCATCAGCATGCCCGGCGTGCAGATGCCGCACTGGGCCGCGCCGTGGCGCAGGAAGGCCGCCTGGAGATCGGACAGCGCGCCGTCCCGCGCCAGCCCTTCGACGGTCGTCACGTCGCGCCCGGCGGCCTGGGCGACCGCCACCATGCAGGAACAGACCTGTTCGCCGTCCAGCAGCACGGTGCAGGCGCCGCAGTCGCCGGCGTCGCAGCCGACCTTGGTGCCGGTCAGGCCGAGTTCGCTGCGCAGGGCGTCCGCGAGCCGGGTCGCCGGCGGGCTGCGCAGGGCCGTCTGTTCGCCGTTGACGGTCAGCGTCGTCGAAGCTGCGGCAATGTTCATGCCGCCTCTCCCATCCGCCGGCCCATGTCCGACAGGCCGCGGCGCAGCATGGTCACGGTGGCGTCGAGCCGGTATCCGGCCGAGCCGCGCACGTCGTCGATCGGCGACAGGACCGTTTCGACCGCTTCGGCGGAAACCACTTCGCCCAGCCTGCCGTCTAGCGGGCGGCCCTCGAGAACGGCCTCCAGCGCCGGCAGCCGCCGCGTCACCGGCGAGCAGGCGCCGACCGCAATCCGGACATCGCCGACCATACCGCCGTCCGGCACCAGGACGATGCCGATCATGACGATGGAAATGACGAGATAGCGCCGCGCGCCGAGCTTCAGGAAGACGCTGGCTGCGGCAGCCGGCAGTTTGGGCACGAGTACGGCGGTGACGATTTCGCCCGGCCCCAGCGCCGTCGTCCGGTTGCCGGTCAGGAATTCCGTCACCGGCAGCCGCCGTACGCCGGCGGCGGCCGAGAGTTCGACCTCGGCCTCCAGCGCCGCCAGGTTGGGGGCGCCGTCGGCCGCCGGCGAGGCGTTGCACAGATTGCCGGCGATCGTCCCGGCATTCTGGATCTGGACGCCGCCGACCTCGCGCGCCGCGTCCTTGAGGCCGTCGAAACAGGCCGGCAAACTGGCCCGGATCAGGTCCGTCCAGGTCGTGAGCGCGCCGATGCGCCACCGGTCGCCCGCGTCGGCGATGCCGCGCAGGGCCGCGATACCGGTCAGGTCGAGCAGGTCGTCGTCGAGCGGCCGGCCGACCCGGCCGGGATAATAGTCGGTGCCGCCGGCCAGCACGGTCAGCGGCGCGCGCTGCAACGCGTCCAGCGCGTCCAGCGCGTCCAGCGCGTCGTCCAGATTGTCCGGCCGCAGATACACCGACATCCCCGTTCCCGTCCGCTCGAATCCGCCGCTCTTACCGGCGGCTGAAATTGTTTGTATACGAACGAATTTTTCCGATCATATCGAACCCGCCGCCGCTGCGCAAGCCTCAAACGATCTTCGCCAGCAAACGCAACAATGTTGTGCGTTCGCGCGGCGACAGCGGGTCGAGGATTTCCGCCGTGACCGCGAAACCGTCGCCGTAGGCCGCCGCCAGCAGGGCCGCGCCGGGGTCCGTCAGGCGCCACTGGGTGCGCCGCCGGTCCTCCTGGTCCGCCCGGCCGGCGATCAGGCCGCGCTCCGAGAGCCGGTCGGTCACCCCCTTCATGGTCGCCGGGTCCATGGCGGTCAGCCGGCCGAGCCGGTTCTGCGAGACCTCGCCCTCGTCGGCGATCTTCGCCAGCGCGGCGAACTGCGTCGGCGTCAGCCCGTATCCGGCGAAGCGCGCGGTGAAGATCGCGGTCGCCCGCTGCTGCGCCCGGCGCAGCAGGAAACCGACCTGCTCCTCAAGGCGGTAGTCGCCGTCGCTCACGCGGCTGCGAAGCTCCGAATCGGCAAGATGCCGGTCGCCGTGTCTGCCATTCGTCGATCCCTCCCGGTACCCGATCGCGGGTGCGATGGTGTAGCGACGCGGCATGGGCCTGTCCAGACGACGGCCTGGTGCAGACCAGTTAACGTGCTAGATGAAGTCGATGATCGGACCCATTCATCCCGGCGTGACCCTGTGTGAAGACTTCATGGCGCCTTACGGGCTGAGCGCCAATGGCCTCGCGAAGCGGCTCGGCATTCCGCAGAACCGGATCAGCGACATCGTGCGCGGCCGCCGCGGCATAACCGCGGATACCGCCCTGCGGCTGGAACAGGCGTTCGGCGTTTCCGCCGCCTTCTGGCTCAATCTCCAGTCCCACTACGAACTGGAAGTCGCCGAACGGGACTCCGGCAAGGCCATCAGGCAGAGCGTGAAGCGGCTCGACGCGGTCGCCTGAGCCGGCTCCCCTACTCCGCATTCGCCCGTTCGCGCAGCTCGACGCGGCGGATCTTGCCGGAGATGGTCTTCGGCAGCTCCTCGACGAAGGCGATCTCGCGGGGATACTTGTAGGGCGCGGTCGTGGCCTTGACGAAATCCTGCAAGGTTCCGGCCATTTCCTCGCCGGCCTCGAAGCCTTCGGCGAGCACGACATAGGCCTTGACGATCTCGCCGCGCAGGTCGTCCTTCTTGCCAACAACCGCCGATTCGGCAACCGCCGCGTGCTCGATGAGAGCGCTTTCGACCTCGAACGGGCTGATCCGGTAGCCGGCCGAGGAGATCAGGTCGTCGGCCCGGCCGACGAACCAGATATAGCCGTCGGCGTCCCGCGTCGCGGTATCGCCGGTGTAATACCAGCCGTGGCGGAAGCATTTCGCGTTGGCCGCGTCGTCCTCGTAATAGCCGTGGAACAGGCCGGGCGGCCAGGTTTCGCCGTCGGTCCGCACAGCGATGTGGCCGACCTCGCCGTCCGGCAGCCGGTTGCCGCTGTCGTCGACGATATCAAGGTCCATGCCCGGCACCGGCTTGCCCATGGAGCCGGGCCGCACCTCGAGACCGGGCACGTTGGCGGCCAGGTTGACGGTCTCGGTCTGGCCGTAGCCGTCGTGGGGCACGGTGCCGGTGGCGTCCTTCCAGGCGCGCAGCGCCTCGGGGTTGAGCGGCTCGCCGGCGCTCACCGTGTGGCGGATCGACGACAGGTCGTAGGCCGACAGGTCGACCTGCATGAAGGCGCGGAAGACGGTCGGCGGCGCGCACAGCGTCGTGATGCCGTGCTCGGCGAACAGCCGCAGATGGGCGTCGGCGTCGAAGCCCGGGCCCGGATTGTAGAGCATCACGGCCGCGCCGAGCTGCCACTGGCCGAACAGCTTGCCCCAGGCCGCCTTGGCCCAGCCGGTGTCGCTCATCGTCCAGTGCAGATCGTCCTCGCGCAGGTCGTGCCAGTAGCGGGCGGTCAGCGTGTGGGCGATGGCGTATTCGTGGCTGCGCGGCACCAGCTTCGGGAAAGCCGTGGTGCCGGAGGTGAAATAGGCCAGCATGGTCTCGTCGAGGCGCGTCGGTGCGACGTCGGCGCGGTCCAGCTTGTCGCTTGCCGCCGCGCAGGCGGCCTCGCAATGCACCCAATCTGCGTGCGGCGCGCCGATCACGATGACCCGCTCCAGCGTCGGGCACTTGCCGCGCACCGCCTCGATCTTCGCGATATGGTCGGCGGTAACGATGGCGAAGCGCGCGCGGCTCTTGTTGATGCGGTATTCGATGTCCTTGGGTTGCAGCAGGTTGGTGCCCGGCATGGCGATCACGCCGAGCTTGATGCAGCCGATCATGGCCTCGTACCAGGCCGGGATCCGCGGGATCATCATGAAGGCGAAATCGCCCTTGGCCGCGCCGATGCCACGCAGCATGTTGGCGAAGCGGTTGGAGGCCGCCGAGAGGTCGGAAAAGCGCCAGATCGCTTGCTCGCCGGTGTTGGCGTCGGCGTAGACGAAGGCGGTCTTGTCCCGCTCCGCGGCCCGGCGGTCGATCAGGTCGAAGCCGAAATTGTAGAACTCCGGCGCCGGCAGGCGGACGCCTTCGGCCAGCGCGGTCTGGTAATCGGGCAGGTTGATATAGCCGGTCATGGCGGCTCCGGAGGATCGGTCGGACGGGCGGGAATCTCGTGACCCGCCGCCGCCGCGGTGTCAAGCCGCGAAGTCAGGCCGCGATAGCGCCGGGCCGTTGCATGACCCGCACCCGCGTCCCGCTTCCCGGCGTTCCGTAGGGGAGGGTTTCAAACCCTCCTCTACACGCCCGTTCACCGCCGCCTCGTCGGACCCGCTTCGCTTGACGCCCCACCGGGCCGTCCCTATCTTCCGCCCCGCCGAGACGGGGCCGAATCCGAGGCGCCGCACGGCTGCCGGACCGGGCAACAGCCTCCTGCCCCGCCGCCTATGGGCGCCCATAGCTCAGTTGGTAGAGCAACTGACTTTTAATCAGTAGGTCGCTGGTTCGAATCCAGCTGGGCGTACCATTTACTTCAAGCAGTTAGAGGCGTTTGAGAAAGCGGCGATTCAGCTGATTACGCCGCCTTCAGCGCCGGCAAAACCTCCCGCGTCAGCAGGTCCACAGTCCGGGCCGCTTCCTCGTAGCTCAGGTCGCCGAAGGCCATGCGGCAGACCAGGTAGTTGACGCCGGAACCGGCGGCCAGCGTCGCCATTTTTGCGCGCGCCTGGGCCGGGGTGCCGGCGATGGCGACGCCGGTCTCCATCAGGTCGTCGAATTCGTCCGGGAAGGCGACGCCGATCGGCCTGGTGCCGGCGCGATCCCACAGCATGTAGAAGCTGTCGCGCCACTCCCGGTAGCCGCGTCGCGCCGTCTCCAGCGCCGCCCGCTCGGTCTCCGCGATGACCAGATGGAAACTGACGCCCAGCGCAGGCAGGTCCGCTTCCGGTCGCCCGGCCCCGCGCCACGCGGCGCGGTAGGCGTCGGTGATTTCCCGGGTCATCGGCGGCGGCTGGTTGCTGACGATGTTGACCCGGTTGGCGGCGGGCCAGGCCACGGAATCCGCCCGGCTCAGGCCATACCAGAGCGGCGGATGCGGCTTCTGGAACGGCGCCAGCACCATCGGCATGCCGGCGGTCCGGTACCAGTCGCCCGCGAAGCTGAAATCGCGGCCCGCCGAGGCGTCGGCCAGCCCCTTGAGGACGAAATCGAGCGCCTCCCGGTACATCGCCGGCGTTTCGGCCGGATCGAGACCGAAGAAGGCGACCTCGATCGGCGAGATGCCGCGCCCGACGCCGAGATCGAGCCGGCCGCGGCTCATCTGGTCGAGCATGCAGATCTCTTCGATCAGGCGCAGCGGGGGATAGAGCGGCAGGCAATAGACCGTCGGCGCCAGGCGCAGGCGCGTCGTGCGCTGGGCGGCGGCGGCAAGGAACACGCCCGGCGACGGCGCCATGCCGAGCGGCGTGCCGTGATGCTCGGCCAGGTGGTAGGCGTGAAGGCCGGCGCGGTCGTACAGTTCGAGCAGCCGCAGCCGGTCCTCGTAGAAATCCGGCAGCGCCCCGGCGCCCCGGTCGAGATGGTCGAAAACGCCGATGCGCACGGTGGTGTTCCCGTCTCCTGGAATGCGGCGCGACCTTGCCACCGGGCGCCGGAACTGTCGAGCGCGGGCAATCCGGCGAAGGATATTGCGAGGTATTCCCCCTCCCCTTGGGATTCTCCTGCGAAAAGCCGTGAGCCGGGCTGGTCTTTCAACAATATTTCCTTTTTTTCGATAATTTTCCTTGACACGGTGGATCCAACGCCCTATATCGGCCCCGTCAACGCCCGAAGTGCGCCCGCTGCGGCCGGCCGACGCCCTCTCAAAAAAAGAAGCGAACGAAGAAACAGGCGGGAACCTGCCCGCTTTCCGGCCCGCCGCCGCCGATCGGCCATCCGATCCGCCATCCAATGCGCTACCCTGTGCGCCGCCCTGTGCGCCATCGGGCTTGACGGCCGGACCCGTCCGGTTCGACCCTCCGATTCCGCCGGGCCGTGCTGTCCCTGATTTTGGCCCCGATCCTGCCCGGCGGTGCCGCCTCCGGTGTCGACCGGCGCTCCCGCCCGCCCGGGAGGCTGGAAATTTTCCTACCGGGATTGTTTTTGCGCACTTCCGGACGGCGTGTTTCCAACGATTCCAAAGGGTTAGGGCTGCCGGATGCAAAAAAACATTTTATTTAGAACGGTCTGTCCAATTCCAAAAACAGAGCGATTTCAAAGACTTAGGAAAGCTAATTTTGAACATTTATTCAAAATCCGGCCGATTTCCGGCGTCCGGCCCGTCCGGCACACCCTTTCGCAGAGGAATCCTCCCCTTTGGATTCCCCGGCGAAATGAGCCAGGGCGCCGCACACTTGTCCTTCCCCCTCTTCAGAGGGGGAAGTGGCCGAGCGCCGCGAGGTCGATGGGGGTGCCGTGCCGTTCAAGCCGGAACAGCCGCCCGGCGGTGCGTGCCCGGCGCTGCTGCACCCCCACCTGGCCTCCCCCTCTGAAGAGGGGGAGGGATAGCACCGCGGACGCGCGCCGCCTTTCGCAGAGGAATCCCTTAGGGGAGTCGGGGGGACGGGAACTTGAACCGGGTCGCTTCCTGCAGTTGCCCCTATCCGCTCCGACGCCGCATCCGGTCCCCCGCATGATCGAAGGCCGGGGCGAGTTGCATCCGGGCGGCGTGGCGGGCGCCGGCGATGTCGACTTCGACGCGCCGGCCATCGATGCCGCCGGCCTCGACATGGGCCAGGGCGACCGGCCGGCCGATCCGGTAGCCGAACGCCGCCGAGGTCGTGCGGCCGACGATTTTGCCCTCGCTGTAGACCGGTTCGTGGCCAAGGGGAACGGCCTCCGGATCGTCGAACAGGAGGGTCGCCAGCGTGCGCCGGCCGGTCTTGCGGCGCTCGGCGACCGCTTCGCTGCCGAGATACGGCTTCGTCCGCGAGCAGAACCGGTCCAGCCCCGCTTCGACCGGCCCGATGTCGCCATCGAGTTCATGGCCCATCGCCGCAAAGCCCTTCTCGATCCGCATCGACGTCTGGGCATGAAGGCCGGCCGGGACCGCCCCGGCCCCGGTCAGGGCTGCGTACACTTCGGAGGCATCCCCGGCCCGGCAGGTCAGCTCCCAGCCCGCCTCGCCGACGTAGGACAGCCGCGCGGCGCGCACCGGATGGCCGGCAATCCGCGCCGAAGCGGTACGGAAATAACCGAGGCCATTCAAGACACCGGCGCCGAGTTCGGCGGCGATCCGCGCGGAGTCCGGACCCATCAGGCCGAGCACGGCGATGCGTTCCGTCACGTCGGCGAGCCTCACGTCGAAGTTCCCGGCATGGCGGCGCAGCCAGGCCATGTCCCGCCGGATCGCCGCCGCGCCGGTAAACAGGCGGTAGCGGTCCCCGGAAAGGCGCTGGGCGGTGATGTCGGATTCGTAGGTGCCGCGTTCGTTCAGAACCGGCGTGTAGACGGCGCTGCCGGGCGGCCGGTCCATGTCGTTGGCGCAGACATGCTGCAGGAAGGCTTCGGCATCCGGTCCCTTGATCTCGATCTTGCCGAAGGGCGAGCCGTCGAAGACCGCGGCGGCGCGATGCGCGGCCATGACCTCGCCCTTCACGGTGTCGAACCAGTCCGGCTTGCCGAAGGTGGGCTCCGGTTCGGCCGGACCGCCGAACCAGAGCGGCCGCTCCCAGCCGTAGACCTGGCCCGTCTGCGCACCGGCGGCGCGGTGTTCGGCATCGAGCGGCAGGCGCCGCTGGCCGCGCGCCGTCGCCGGCTGAAGGCCCGGATAGGCGATCTCGTAATGCCGGCCGAGCACTTCCGGCGCGCGGGTCATCAGATGCTCGACACTGTCGAACTGCGGCGCAAAGCGGTTCGGCTCGGCCTCCGACAGATCGTATGCGGTGTGGCCGTAGACGATGGCGTGGGCGAGGTTCATGCCCGCGCCGCCGCCGCAGGCGATGCCGACCGAGTTCATGCCGCAGCCGAGGAACAGACCGCGCGTTTCCGCGGTCTCGCCGAGCATGAACATGCCGTCCGGCGTGAAACTTTCCGGGCCGTTGAGCAGCATCCGGACCTCTGTCGTCTCGAGCGCCGGCAGCCGGTGCAGCGCGTGTTCCATCATCGGCTCGAAATGGTCCCAGTCCTCGGGCAGGAGGCGGAATTCGAAGGTTTCGTCCAGCGTGCCGGGAGGGATCGGCTTGCCCATCGGCTCGAAACAGCCGACCAGCAGGCCGCCGCTGTCGTCGCGGATGTAGAGATGGCGGTCGTGGTCCGACAGGGTCGGCAGGTTGCCGGCGATGCCGGCGATCGGTCGGGTCAGCAGGTAGAAATGTTCGCAGGCGAGCAGCGGCACCCGCGCGCTGGCCATCGCGCCGACCTCGCGCGACCACAGGCCGGCGCAAATCGCCACGGCGTCGCACATGACCGTGCCGCGTGCCGTCTCGACGCCGCGGATGCGGCGGTTTTCGGTCAGGATGCCCGTCACGCCGCAATTCTCGAAGAAGCGGGCGCCGAGGCCGCGCGCGGCTTTGCCGAGGGCGGCGCAGACGTCCGACGGGCTGACCCTTCCGTCCTCCGGCGACCAGACAGCGCCGAGCACGTCGTCCGAATTCATCAGCGGCCAGCGCTCCTTGGCCTCCCCGGCGCCGATCTCGTGCGCCGCGATGCCGTAGGCCCGGGCGAGCGCGGCCTGGCGCCGGATGTGGGTCAGCCGGTCCGGCGTCGTGGCGATCGACAGGGAGCCTTCCTGAATCCAGCCGACGCTCTGGCCGGTTTCCGCTTCGAGCCGGGAATAGAGGTCCACCGAGTATTGGATCAGCCGGGTGAGGTTGCGCGACTGGCGCAACGCCCGCACCTGGGCCGCGGAATGCCAGGTCGTGCCCGATGTCAGCCGGTTGCGCTCCAGCAGGATGGCGTCGCCAACGCCCATCTGCGCCAGATGGTACAGCGTCGAGCAGCCCATGATGCCGCCGCCGATAACGACGACCGGCGCATGGGCGGGAAGGGATTCGGGCATGGGCGGTTCCTCTGCCTTGCAAATCCGCCATCGGATGGCAGAATTGCAAGGTTATTCGAGGAATAGGTCGGCCGATTGAGGCGGACTGGCACTCCCAACTGCCGGAAGGCAGGCCGCAGCCCGTCTTCCGGACGCGCCGGAATATTGCCGCTCCGGCCGAAGCACCCGGATCGCCATGAGCAGACAAGCCGTGATCGACGCCGTAACGGCGGAACTGGCCGGAGACCCGAGCTATTTCCGGGCGGCTTTGTTGCGCGAGGACGTGGAGCGGCTGAACCGTCTGCTGGAACTGGCGGCCGACGCGGCGGACGAAGCGGCCTTCATGAAGGCGGCGGGGCTGGCCGGCTGGACGCCGGGTGACCTGCGCACCGGCGAACTGCGGCCCTGGCTCGATCCGTTCCTGCACGCCTGGCACGACGCTGGCGACGGCGACGCCCCGGCGCTGCCCGGCCTGTGGCGCGAATTCGATGTCAACCGGCTCGATATCCTGGCCGGCTGCCTGTCGACCCGGCCGCTGGCGGGCGTCTCGCGGCCGTAAGGCGGCGCCTCACTCGCAGCCGGCGAAGCCGTCCTCGTCCATCTTGGCCTCGTAGGGCGCTGCGACGTCGGCACCCGGCGTCAGGGTCGGCTTCACGCCCTCCCAGTCATCGGGCCGGAGCACGACCATCCAGGCGCTGTACGGATCCTGGTTCGCCAGGCTGGGCTCCTCGACCAGCGCCTCGTTGACCTCGACGACCTCGCCGCCGGCCGCCGACTTGGCCGGGCCGACCCATTTGCCGGATTCGACGGTGGCGCAGGACCGGCCCGCCTTGACCGAACGCCCGACCTTCTTCGGCGTGAAGGCGACCAGGTTGCCGGCCATTGCCGTCGCCACGCTGGTCATGCCGAGACGCAGGTTGCCGTCGCCGGTTTCGGTGAACCAGATATGGTTCGGCACGTCGTAGAGCAGGTCGTCGGGCAGATGGCATCCGCGGACTGTCGGCATGGCTCAGGCAACCCTCTGTCGTTCGGGCCGATGGTCGGGCGCTGCGGCGGAATCCCGGTCGAGTGCGCGCAGCGTGCGCGATGAACAGCAAAATTCACCCAGCCCCGCAACCTGCATCTTGCCCGAAACGAACAGCAGCAGATGGCGCACCAGCATCGCCATCATCGCGGCGCGGCGGGCGGATTCGGCATGATCCGGCTCCAGGCGCAGCAGGTTGGCGTGGAAGGCGATCTCGCGGCAGGTCTCGCGGCAGGCGTTGAAGCTGGGCTCGCCGCGCGCACCCTGGCGGTGCAGGGCGAGCAGGCGGAAGCCCTCGCGCTCTTCGACGGTCGGGGTTTCGCCGCGCGCTTCGGCCCAGTTATCGAGGACAGCCTCGGCCAGGCCGAGCAACCGGCCGGCCGGCTCCGCGGCAGCGGGATCGAAGCCGTCGAGCGCCGCCTCGATGTCGGCGAACGGCATCATGCCAGGCCCTTTTCCTTGAGGAAACCGCGCGAGTCGGAGACATTCTCGTGCACGCCGACCTTGCGCGGACTGAGGCCCAGCGCGACGCCGAGCAGCTGGGTGAAATAGAGGATTTTCACCGTCGTTTTCCGGCCGAGCCGCTTTTCGGCCCGGATCTGGTGCATTTCGAGCCCGGAATGGCAGGTCGGGCATTCCGTGGCGATCACGTCGGCGCCCGCGGCTTCGGCGGCTTCGAGGATGTTCAGCACCAGCTTGGTCGAGATGTCGCTGTCCGAGAGCGTGTGGGCGCCGCCGCAGCAGGCCGTCTTGAGCGGGAAATCGACATTCTCGGCGCCGGCCGCCGCCAGCAGGTCGTCCATGAAGTGCGGTTCGGAGGTCGAATCCGAGCCCGGCCCCTTGTCCTTCTCCGGAAAGATGTGGCGCGGCCGCGTGTACATGCAGCCGTAATAATTCGCAATTTTAACGCCTTGCAGGCTGTTTTTGACCCTGGCTTTCAGGCCGTCCTCGCCGATCCCGTCCTTGATCCAGTCGAGGGCATGGATGGTCTCGACCTGCCCGGCCTCGTAGGTTTCGTGGCCGGCTTTGGTCGACAGGCGATCGACGACATCCTTCGACGCCTCATCGTGCTCCAGATCGTATTCGGCCTTCTTGAGATTGTGGTAGCAGCCGTTGCACGGCGCCATGACGACGTCGTGGCCCATCTCGTTTGCCGCGATCGACATGACCCGGGACGACAGGTAGGTCTGGATCTTCGGGTCGATATTCTTGACCTCCATCGCCCCGCAGCAGTTCCAGTTCTTCACCTCGTCCAGCTTGAGGCCGAGCGCCTTGCCGACCGCCTTGGTCGAGCGGTTGTAGGCATGGCCGGTGCCTTCCAGCGCACAGCCGGGATAGTAGGCGACGCGGTCGTATTTGCGGTCTTCGCTCATTCCGGCTTCCCGTCGCCCAGGCCGAGCGCCCGGCGCTGTTCGCGTTCGCATTCCTCGACATACTCTTCCAGCGCCGCCCGCGCCTTCGACCAGCCGGCGGTGCGCGGCCGGAACAGCATGGCGAGGCCCATGCGCCGCATCAGGCCGATGGGCAGCTTCATCAACAGGCCACGCGCCATCGCGATCAGCCAGTCCTGCATCAGCGGCTGGCCGGTGCGCTTGAGGAACGTCCGGATGATGGACGATTCCTCGATCTTGCCGCGCGCGATCACCTGTTCGGCGAAAATCTCGTCGAAAATGATCGAGGGCGATTTCGGCGTATGGCCTTTCTTCTCCAGCCAGTGCGCGGTCGCCTTCATCACGCCTTCGGGCTCGACGTCGCGCGGGCAGGCGTAGGTGCACTTGTTGCACGAGACGCACTGCCAGATGATGTCCCGGTCGCGCAGCAGCTCGGATTCCATGCCCATACGGATCAGGTAGATCCAGTAGCGCGGGTTGAAGTCCGGGTTGACGGCGTTGACCGTACAGGAGTTGGTGCAGGAGCCGCATTGCCAGCAGCGATGGATGAACTCTCCGCCGGGCAGCGCCGCGATCTCGTCCTCCAGCGCCTCGTTGTAGTCGGTGACGACCCGGGGCTCGATGAAGGTCGACCAGTGGCCCGACACGTCGACGCCGTCGAGCACCAGCTTGTCGTGTGTCTTGATGTTCTCCGGGCGGATCAGCGACTGTTCGTGGATTGGCATTGGGTGTCCGAACTAACGTGTGTTTTCGATAGTACACATGGTCGCGAAATACTATGTGTCCTGTCTTTCGATTACAGCTCGAGTTACCATTTCGAATAGCTCCTGTGGATCATTGGTACACCCGTCCCCACCGTGGGATCTGGTTTCTTCTTTGTGTTCAGGGGCATTTGAAGAAGCATAGATGAAAAAGGGCGTGCGATTTCCTTCTTTACGCAATCCATCCAACAACACATAACCTTCTCTCGGTCCTTCACGACGCCCCATATCCGAGATAATTGCTGCAAATTTATTGTTATTCAATTTATTTATAGCCTCATTTGTTGACTCAGATAACGTGAAACGAAGTCCCAAAGCCTCCAACGCTTTTCTTTCATAAATGTTGTTATGCGGTCGGTCGTCTACCCAAAGGATTTGCCTCCGCCAACCGTCAAGCTTTTTGGCTCTCTTTGAATCAGATTCCACCGCCAACTCAACTAATCTTTTTATATCCGCCTCGCTAATACTGTCTTGGGTTTTACCTTTTGCTGCACCTAGATTTGCAGCAATTTGAATTCGCACATAATTTTCCTCATCTCGGAAATCTCTCGGACCATAGAGTTTGTCGCTGTGCTTACTAACCAACCATAAAAATGCGAACAGTATAAAAAGCGGAAAAATGATCAGAAAGTAAATTAGCGGCAGCCTTTCAATCAAGGTAAGATCAGCCAAAAACGCGGTCACTAAAGACGCTAGTCCGTAAATCAATATCAAAAAGAGCGCAATAATTCCTAACGGGTTCCGTCCCGTTCTATTTGATGCATATAAGAATTTTTTAAGTTCATTATTCACTTTGACCAAACTCCTAGTTCAGCAGCCCGGGATCGCTGAGGCGGCGCGCTTCGCCCTCGATCGCCCCCGCCTTCGTTCGGCCTCTTGCACCGACGCCGTCCAGGCCGAGCATACGGCGGGTGTGCAGCATCGGGTCCTCCGGCGTCGCGAAATCGGTGCGCAGATACTGCCCGCCCTGCTCGCCGATATAGCCGGCGTAGACATGGGCGAGGAGCAGATCGACATATTGGAGAATGTCCCGGAAGACGCCGTTTTCCGTCAGGAATTGCGACAGCTCTTCGCGCAGCATGAGGAAGGTGGCGTAATTGTCCGGCACGTCGATCATGATGTGGTCGACATCGTCGCCCCACCAGATCTCGCGCAGCACGCCGGTATTGGCTTTCGCGTCCCAGACCCAGCGCTGCATCGGCGGATAGCGCTCCGGGTCGAGGTTGTGCAGCAGTTCGGCCGCCAGATCCCGCACCCAGCGATGCTCCCGGTCGCGCGGAAAGGCGGACTCGAAGGCCGCCAGCCGGCTGTCGACCGTCGCGGTGTCGGCCATGCCGTCGAGCAGCGCCCCGATCGCCGTGCAGAGGGTCGCAAAGCCCTTTCGGTCGCGATAGGGCCCGATCCGGCGGCGCACGGACGGCATGAGGGCGCACAGTTCGGCAAACACCGCCGGCTTCAAGCCGGCCGCGCCGTCCGCAAACGCGTCCCCGAACGCAACCGATTTCAGCTTCAGGGCATCCACAAAGCGCTCGACGCCGCCCTGCTCCTCGCTGCCGGCGATCAGGCTTTCCAGGGCCTGGCGCAGGCGCGGCCCGGAGAGATGCAATTCCGGCCGTTCGGGGACCGGCTCGTCCCGTCCCGCCGTCCTGCGCAGGATCTGCGCCATCATCCCCTCAGGCCGCTTCGTCGGTTGCCGGCCGGCCGGCGCCGAGCGCCGCGATGGCGGCGGCATTCGCCTGGGCGATCGAATCGTCGATGGTCTCCGGGCCGGTCGCCGCGCCGGCGACGAACACGCCCGGCCGGCTGGTCCGCCCCATGCCGCCATAGGCCGATTGCCGGGCGATGTTGCCGTGCGGCTCCAGCTCGACCCCGAAAATGGAAGACAGCAGCAGGTTGTCGACGTTCGGGTCCATGCCGATGGCGTGGACGACCATGTCGAAGGGAATCGTGATCGGCCGTTTGACCAGCGTGTCCTCGCCCTTGACGATCAGCCGCTCGCCGTCCGAGGTCACCTCGGCGATCCGCGCCTTGATGTACTTGACCTTGAACTCCTCCTGGCTGCGCCAGTAGTAGCTCGTCTCGTAGAGGCCGAAGGTGCGGATATCCATGTAGTAGATGTAGACGTGGCAGTCCGGCACCTCCTCGCGGATCTCCATCGCGATGTTGGCGCTGACGGTACAGCAGATTTTGGAGCACCATTCGCGGCCGATCTGGCGGTCGCGCGAGCCGACGCAGAGCAGGATCGCCACCCGCTTCGGTGTGCGGCCGTCGGACGGGCAGCGCACGCCGTCGCCCGACGAGATCATCTGCTCGACCTGGGTCGTGGTCACGACATCCGGGAAGCTGCCGAAGCCCCATTCCGGCTTGTTGACCGAATCGAAATGGGTGAACCCGGTACACAGGATCGCGGCCGAAGCCTCGACCGCCGAACCGTCCGACAGGGTGGCCGTGAACGCGCCCGCTTCGCCGCCGAATTCCTGCACGGTGCAACCGGCGCGGACATCGACCGCGGCGTCGCCTTCGACCCGCGCGACCATGCCGCCGATGGCGTCCTTCGCCCATTCTCCGGTCGGCACGAGCTTGGCATAGCCGGACAGGATCGGCGCGCCTCCCAGCCGGTCCTCCTTTTCCACAAGAACGGAATTCCGGCCGACGCCGGACAGGGCCTCGGCTGCGGCGAGCCCGGCCGGGCCTCCGCCGACGACGAGGACCGGCTTGGTCATGCGCCGGTCTCTGAAACCTGGGACTCGATCCGCTTGAAGCCGGGGCCCGAGGTGATCATCAGGCGCGGATCGTAGAGATTCTCCTGGTCGCCGGCCTCGACCTGCTTGAGATAGGCCTCGAACTCCGCCTTCGCGGCGCGCCAGTCGATGCCCAGTTTCTCCATCAGCGTCTCGGTCGAGGAGGCGTGCCAGTGGGACTGGACGATCTTGAACGGATGGGCGCCGCAGACCAGCGCCGCGAACTGGCAGTCGGCCAGGATCGGCAGGTCGTAGGCCTTGCCGGCGGCCTGGCCGATCCACTGGTTCTTGTCCAGCGTGGTGATGCAGCCGGTGTCGTGGCCGATCATCACGTCCGCCCGCGCCTCCTCCACCGCGACCTTCACCTTGCGGTCGATCGCGAAGGAGCGGGTGAACTCGCGCTCGGAAATGATGTGGCGGAAGCCGAAGCCGCAGCAGTCGTACCAGGTCGAATAGTCGATCACCTGGGCGCCCAAGGCGCCGATCACGCCGGTCGAAACCGCGACCCGGTTCCCCTCCAGGATATCGTCGTCGTAGATCGCGTCCTCCGGCACCATCTTGTAGACGTGGCAGGCCGGGTGGATGGTCGCGCGGATGGCGCTGGCGTCGATCGTCTGGCGCGCCGCGATGCGGTCGCGCATGACGTGCACCCATTCGGAATAGTGCACGACCTCTTCCGGGATCAGCAGCTTGCCGTCGACCAGCCGGTCGAGCTTGGCGAGGATCTTCTTCACCCGTTCGCGCAGTTCGGCGGAGTGCAGCAGGTAGTGGCGCACCTCCTTGTAGTTGCCGAACGACGTGCCGCAGTGGACCAGCGGATAGTAGTAGGCGTCGGGCAGGCCCTGGGCGCGGGCGCTGACATAGGCCTGGTGGAAATTGCGCAGGAAGACGGCGGCCAGGCTCTCCAGGTTGCCGATGCCCGAGCCGTGATAGTTCCAGGCGGTGCAGGAGGTCTGGTCGGTCTCGTCGAGATATTCGACGCCGAGTTCATTCATCAGCCAGAGCAGCGAGGCCGGATAGCCCGGAATGTTGCCGCACTGGCCGCAGGATTTGTGGTGCCAGAGCCGGGTCGTCGGGATGCGCTTGGTCCAGCCGTAGAGCGTCTTGACCTCGACCGGCGCGTGGCCGTCGCCGACCCGGTGGACGGCGATCTCGCCGTCTTTCTCCAACTGCCACATGACATCGCGCACGTCCTCGACGCGGTCCTTGTTGGTCAGCATGGAGCGCTTGTCGACCTTCGCCTCGACCCAGGCGGTCGCGGTGCGCGCGTCCTGCGCCGACAGATTCGAATCGCGCCACTCGCTGCCGTGGCCGGTAAAGCGTTCGCCGCTTTCGCCCGTGGCGTTCCCGGTATCGTTCGTGGTGCCGGTCATATCCCTTGTCTCCTGCGCGAACCGCCCGCAGCGGCTCAGTCGTCGTCCTCGTCGTCGTCTTCCTGCTCTTCCAGGAAATCTTCCCAGTCCTCGCGCTTCTCGTCCATGATGTCGGTGATGACGTCGAACAGGTTCTCGTCGATCCCTTCGAGCTGGTCGAGAACGCCGGTCATTTCCCAGATCGTGTAGAGTTCCACAGAGGTTTTCAGATTGACCTCCCAGGCCGTCGCCGTGGTGTTGAGCGTCGGCATCGGGATCGCCTTGCGCAGCAGCTTGAGCGGCGCATCGACCTTGGTGATGTTCGGCCCCCAGTCGGCGAAATGATCGGGGTTGATCATATCGGGCGCGAGCTGGTTGCCGGTCGAGATCAGCTTGAGCATGACCCGGCTGAACGGGCGCAGCACATTTTTCGCCGATTCCATGCCGTGCTTGATCGCGACCTCGCGCATCAGCATGACGAGGCCGCCGGGGCTGTTGCCGAACGGGCAGCGCGCGGCGCAGGTGTAGCACTGGGCGCAGGCCCAGATCTTTTCCTGCATCGCGTCGTAGATGCCCTCGAGATTTTCCGTCCAGAGCAACTGGACGATCTCGCGCGGGCTGAAATCGTAGTAATGGGCCGCCGGGCAGGTCGCCGTGCAGATGCCGCAGTTCAGGCAGCCGTTGAGTTCGTGGTCGTAGCGCAGGTCGGCCTGGATATCGCCGAAAATCTCTTCGAGGTCGTCGCGGTCGAGCGGTGGCGCGTCCGAGACCGGATCGCCGATATGCTCCTGCACGCGGGTGGCGGCGCCGTGGTCCATATCCGTGGGCGGAGCCCCTTCCTCAGTAAGTCAGCACCTTGACGTCGTCCTCCATGATCTCCTCGATCAGATGGGCGCCGCCGACGATGCCCTCGCATTCGGGGATCAGGTCGTCCTTGGTCATGTCGAACAGGTCGAGATTGGGCGAGCAGCAATAGAATTTCACCCCCGCCTCGTGGGCGTCCTGGATGAAATCGTAAACCGATTTCGGCGAGCCTTCCTTGACCACGAGGTGTTCGGCGACGCCCTTCTTCATCAAGCGGCCCGAGGTGGCCGTGCAGATCACGTCGACCTCGTATTCCATCGCCGCGGCGACGGTCGCCTGGAAGATCGGCGCGCCCAGTTCCTCGCCGTTGCGCGTGTCCGTGTTCGCCATCACGATGACCAGTTTGTCCGTCACGACATGCCCCCTCACCGTTGACTGACCGGCTGTGCCGACAGGGTATTGAAACTGCCGAAAGATAGCAACTTTTGAATATGTCAGCGGTGCCGGGCAAATCCCCGCAGCAGGCAACGTGGGGCCGGAGCACGTCCGTCTCGATTTGAACCGTCGGCGCGGCTGACCCACGCCCTCCTCACCCCGTCATTTCGACCGGAATGGCCCGCAGGGCCATGGAGCGGAGAAATCTTTCCGGCAAGCCGCTCGGGACCAAACTCCGCGGGTGACAGATTTCTCCGCTCCGCGGTTCTTCGAACCGCTTCGGTCGAAATGACGGGATAGGGTGTCGGGCAGAAGTGTCGCCGCGCTGTCGGAGATCCGTACCGGTCGAATTCGCTCCGGGACCGGGCGACGGCCGGTCCCGCCGCCCGCTATTCTCCGCCCGGCTGCATTAGGCCGGTCAGTTGGACGAGGCCGGTCATGATCGGCACCAGCGCATCCTCGATCGCGCGCTGGGCGGCGCGCAGGTCGCGCAGGGCCAGCGCCGGATCGGCGGGCGCTTCCTCGAACTCCATGATCAGGTCTTCGACCATGGCGACCTTGAGGCCGGGATGGCCGGCGAAGCCGAACGCGTTGCTGCCGATCTGCCACAGCGCCGGGTCGCCGCCGCCGGTGCGCGCCAGGACCTGCGCATAATCCGGCGGCACGGCCCGGTCGCGGCCGTAAACGGCGACGGGCCAGGTCTCCGGCAGATAGCCGTTCAGCGCCCCTTCCGTGCTACGCAGCGCCGTATCCACGGCAAAGCGCAGCGGCGCCGCCTCGACCGAGCCGCCGGCCGCGAGCGCCAGGATCTGCGCGCCCAGCCCGATGCCGATCACCGGCTTCTCCACCATCAGGCAGGTCCGGGCGACGGCGATTTCCTGCGCCAGCGTCGGCAGGTCGCGCGTCCCGGCCGATCCCCAGGGTCCGCCGCCGAGCAGGATGAGGCCGTCGGCAACGGCGACGGGGTGCGGCGGCGCCACGCCTTCGGTGAAGGGGCGGACGTAGGTGAAGCGGATGCGGCGGCCTTCGAAATGGTCTTCCATCAGGCCGAGATATTCTGCCGAGGTATGCTGGATGACCGTGAGCGACTTCATGCGCCGGCAAAGGCTGCGGCGACGGCCCCGGCAAACGCGTCCGGCGGCGCGGTCGCGATCTGGGGCGGCGCATCGCTGAAGAAGGCCGCTATGCGCGCCGCAACCTCGCCGGACACAGCACCGCGCAGGCTGCCTTCCAGGTCCATGACGAGGCGCGGCGGCACCATGACGAAGTCGCCGGTGAACAGCACTTCGCGCACCCGGTCGTTGCGCCGGCCCTCGACCCGCAGCCAGGCGTTCACGGCGCCGCTCTCGCCGTGGCGCACGGATCCATCGGCGCCCGGATCGTCGATACCGGCGATGAATTCCAGCGTGCCGATCTCCGCGTCGCAGATGCGCTGCGCCAGTGCCTCTTCCGCCTCGCCCGGTTCGGACGCGGTGCAGGCAATCCCCAAGCCGTCCTCGAAACCGGCGATCAGCGCGGCCTGAAGGCGCGGCATCGACAGGTCGGCGGCGGGCAGCAGGGCGCGCAGGGTGGTCACCCGCGGCGGCGGCGCGCCCTCCTTCGGGGCCGCCACGTTGATCGCCGCCGTCATCGCCGGCAGGTCGAGATCGACCAGCGTTGTGCCCTGGTACATGACGATGTCATCGTCGAAATAGCCGCCGGTGCCGCAGATCTTCTGCCCGTCCACCACGATATCCGTCGGCGGCCGGTACTCCGCCGCGATACCGAGGGTCGAGAGGCCGGCCGCCGCCGCCGTACAGATCCGGGCGGTCATGTCCGCCAGCGTCGCCACGCCGATCCTGCGCCGGTCGCAGACCAGTTCCCAGCCGAGCTGGCCCTCGTCCAGATAGATCGCGCCGCCGCCGGTGATGCGCCGGACGATGCCGACGCCGGCCTTGCGGCAATGATCGAGCTTCAATTCCCGGCTCAAGTCCTGGTGCCGGCCGATCAGAGCGGTCGGCGGGAAGCGCAGGAAGCGCACGGTGTCCGGGACATCGCCAGCCTTGCGCAGTTCCACGAGCGCCTGGTCGAAAGCGATCTGGAGGCAGCCGTCGCGGACGCCGGTATCGACAACCCGGAATCCGGGCCTGTCGCCGGTCTCGCTCAAGGCGCGCGCGCTTCCGGCGCAGGGGAATCGTCCGGGTCGTCGAACTCCTCGCCCGGTTCGTAGGGCTCGCCCGGCTTCTCCATGTCGAGTTGATGCCGGATGCGGCGGATGTCGGCGCCGGCGGGCTGGAACGGATAGCTGGCGATGTTGCTGGGCGGCGAATCGCCGTAGGGCCGGTCGCAGGCCGAGATGTCCTCCTGAAACTTGCCCGGGCAGCCGGAGGTGCGGAAGGCGATCCCCGCGTCGATAATCGCGTCGAGTTCGCCCTGCGGCAGGCCGAAATCCGTCACCCTGCCCTCCCCGTCGAACGCCATCTGCCCGACCCGGACATCGCAATAGTCGATCAGGTAGCGCGCCAGCTGCACCCGCCGCCACTGGTCGCGCGGCGTCGCCGGCAGATGGTCCATCAGCGAGCCCTTTTCCGGGAAGAAGCAGAACATGTGGCTGTGGCCGCCGAGATCGACCAGGCGCTGAACCAGGTTCAGCACATCGGCCTCGGTCTCGCCCATACCCACGATGATATGGGCGCCGAACTTCTGCGGCCCGAAAATGTCTCGGGCGTTCAGCAGGATATCCCAGTATTTCTTCCAGCTGTGCGGGCTGTCGACGCCCTTGCCTCGCGTGCGGTCGAATATCTCCGGCGTCGCGGCGTCGAGCGCCACGGTGAAGATGTCGGCGCCCAGGTCCTTCAGCGTCTCAACGTCGGCGCGCTGCATCGTCGTCGGGTTGGACAGGATGGAGACCGGCACAGTCACCGGATCGATCCGGTCGGTCCACTGTTTCAGCACCGTCACCGTGTCCTCGTCCGAGCGCGGATGGGTGATCATGCTGATGCACATGCGGTGGAACGGCGTGTTCTCCCCGTCGCCAGCAACCTTCTCGACGATCTCGGCCATCGGCACCGCCGGCCAGTCGACCCGGATGAAGTTGCGGTCGGCATAGTCGCGCTCGGCCTCCCGGTGGCGCGCCAGACCGCAATAGGCGCAGTTCGCCCGGCAGCCCTCGGGATAGGTCAGCAGCAGGTTCAGGCAGCGGGTGCAGGCGCAGCGGTAGAGCATGCCCGGCATGATGCCCAGCGTGATCGCCGCCGCGGTCGACATCTGGACGTATTCCGGCGAGCGCATCGCCGGCGTCATGACGTTGTTGTTGGGCAGATAGACGCCCGCCGGCGCCACGTCAGCCGTCTTGACCCGGCCGCCGTTGCGGAAGTCCCGCGGGATAGCGTCGGGCCGGCGCGGCTGCATCGCCGCGAACGGGTTGAAGTCCGCGCCGTTCGGACCTGTTTCGGCGGGCATCGTGCTTTCGGGCTTGAGGCAGGTCATGGCGCTCCCATCGCATTTTGCGGATCGGGCGTCGGAACGGCCGGCCGGGCCGCCCAGTATTCCGGATAGGCGATCCAACCGCGCCGCAGGTCGGCCGGTTGCGGGACCGAATCGGCAAAGGCCCGCTCCAGTTCCCGCCGGCGCGCCACGGCGCGGCGCAGCGAGGCGCCGAACAGGTCGTCGATCTCCTCGGCATAGTCGTCGAGCGCATCCGCTGCGCCGGCGACCCAGCGGGCGGCCGCTTCCCCGGCCAGAGCGCCGGACATGACCGCAGCGGGAATGCCCGCGCCGGTCACCGGGTTGGTCAGGCCGGCAGCGTCGCCGGCCAGTAATACGGGCGCTCCGTCGGGCAGCGCGGCCACCGGCCCGACGATGCCGTCGACCGGGATCGCGCCACCGGTATTGCCGAGGATTGCGTCGCCGATCCGGCCTTCGGCCATCAGGCGGCGGCGTAACCCTTCGAGGACCGGCTTGAGCCGCGGTCGCGCTTTCGGCGCAACACCCAGGCCGAGATTGGCGACGTCGCCCTTGGGGAACAGCCAGGCGTAGCCGCCCTCGATCTCCGCCGAGAGGAAGATGTCGGTCGCATTGTTGGGATCGAGCAGCGGCACGGTTATCTGCCGGGTTTCGATCAGCCGCGGCTGCAGCAGGCCCGCCGCGGCGCGGACCTTCGACCGCGGCCCGTCGGCGCCGATGACCAGTTTCGCCGTAACCTCCAACTCCCGAACGCCGAACTCCCGGTGCCAGACCGTATCGAAGCGGCATTCGGCCCCGGCGTCGCGCGCCTGCTCCACGAGCAGGGCGTCGAAGCGGCCGCGGTCGATCATCGTGCCGGTGAAACCGTCGGCGCTGTCGAAATCCGCCGCCTCGACGAAGGTATGCATGGCCTCGATGGGCTGGACGGCGACCGGCGCCACGCCTTCGACATCCAGGCCGATCAGCCGCGGCACGAACTCGGCGCATTGCACCGGCTCGCCGGCCGCGCGTTTGCGGTCCACGGCCAGCACCGACGCACCGGCCCGCGCCGCCTCCCGCGCCGCCGACGCGCCGGCCGGCCCGAGGCCGACGACGAGGATATCGACGCGCCCGGTCACGCGGCGCAGCTTGCGGGCACGGTCACCGTCTCCCCGCCCACCTTGATCGAACAACAGGCGTGCTGCTGCTCCATCGGCCGGCCGATGGCCTCGGCAACCGCAACCGCGCCATCGGCCGGGAAGGCGATCCCGTCCAGCCCGGCCATGACGGCGTAGACGTCCGTCACCCGCTTGTGCATTCCGGCCGGGCGGGCGCAGCCGAGCAGCACTTGCCGGTCAACGATCCGGCGTCGGGCCTCGAGGAAGAGGCGGCCGACGGCAGCGGTGTCCGGCGTCTCGAAGGTTCTGGCCTTCGCGTAGAACGGCATGATGACGACCAGCACCAGGGCGTGGATGCCGTGGCGGCTGCAAATGTCGAGCGCGTCGAATTCGCCGAGCAGCCGGCCGTAGTGCAGCCCGGCGACGATATGGGGCACGACCTCCATCGACGTGCCGCACAGCGCCGCCAGCGTCGCCTCGAAATCGGCGACCGGCCGGTCGAGATGGTAGACCTGTTCGATCGTCTCCTGCGCGCCGATCACGTCCATCATCGCGGTATCGACCCCGGCGCTCTCCATCAGCCGGGCGCGCCGTTCGTCGAGCAGCGCCGAATGGATGGCGATCTTCAGATGGGGAAAGTCGCGCTTCAGTCGCTCGATGACCGGGTAGAAGCGCTCATAGGCGATCTCGTTGCGCCGGTTGGAGCCGCCGGACAGCAGGAAGCCCTGCAGATCCTGCAACAGCACCAGGTCGCGCACCTTGCGGTCGAGCATCTCCGGGCTCGTCGCCGGGATCATCGGCTCCAGGATGCTGGCCTGGCAATGGTCGCACATCAGGGCGCAGCCGCCGGCCGTGATCGAGAAGGCCGGGAAGCTGTTCTTGCCGCAGCCGGCCAGTTCGTCGGACTGAAAATCCTTGAAGGTCGGTGTGGAAAAACGAACCGGCCGGCCTGGCGCGGCCGGCGCCGCGCGCTGCATTTCGGCAACCAGCGCGGCATCGAATTCCGCATCCTCCAGCGGCTCGATTTCGCCAAGGCGATCGAGCCAGTCGGCAGTACGGCCGGGATAAACGGATCCATCCATCAGAGGCGCCACTCGATATATTTCAGGCCGGCCACGCCGCCGGCGATGATCGCCAGAATGGCGAGTACGGAGCCCAGCGCAAGGGTGGAAATCCCGGTCAGCCCCTGGCCGATGGTGCAGCCCAAAGCCATCACCCCGCCGAAGCCCATGAGCGCGCCGCCGGTGATGTTGCGCAGCATGTCCTGGACGTCGGCGAAGGTCGCCAGGTGGAAATTGCCGCGCAGGATCGCGGAGACGAACGCGCCGAGGATCACGCCGCCGACGCTGGCGATGCCGAAGTTGATCGTCGCGCCGGTGAAGGTCATCAGGTAGACCAGCGCGTTGCCGGTCGGCGCGACATAGGTTAGCGAGGTCAGCGGCGCCGGTTCGAAATCGTCGAAGCCGAGCACGCCGGTGGCGTACCAGCCGGCGACGATGGCGAGGCCGACGCCGAGGCCGGCGACGATGTTGCGCGGCGAGGCCCGGAAGGCGCCGTCCATGAAGCACCAGATCAGCAGGCCGGCGACGGCGACGACGGCGACGACCAGGTTCACGGTCCCCGCCGATGCACCGAAGAGGCCGGCCAGCAGGACCCCGATCCCCTGCGACTCGATGCCAGCCGCCTCCAGATCGACATTGGCCGCGCCCTCGATTTCGACGCGGACCAGCCCGGTCAGGCCGCGTAGCGTCATGTAGGCGAAGATGCCGAGCACCAGCAGTACGACCAGCGAGCGCAGGTCCCCGGCGCCGAAGCGCACCAGGTTGCGGGTGCCGCAACCGCCGGCGATGGTCATGCCGAAGCCGAACAGCAGCCCGCCGAGAATCGCGCCGAGCCAGCCGAAATTGGCGGTCAGGTAAATCGACTCGCCGAGATCGATCATCTCTGCGCCGTGCAACGCCTGCGCGCCGATGATTGCCACGGCCATCGCCAGCATCCAGGCCCGGAAGCGGCGGAAATCGCCGAAGGTGGCGGCGTCCGAAATCGCGCCCATGGTGCAGAAGTTCGTCCGCTCGATGACGAAGCCGAAGCCGAAGCCGATCGCAAGCCCGGCGAGCGCCATCAGGGTTACCGTTTCCAAGGCCCGTCCCCCTAGCGTTCCGTCAGGCCGCCGCGCGCTGCACGCCGGCGCTCCAGCGTCCGCGCCGCGGGATTGCCAGCGCGCGCCGGGCCAGCGTTGCGGTTTCCGGCCGTGCCGCACCGTCCTGAGGCTCGTCCGCCAGCGTGGTCAGCCAGCGCGGGTCGCGCTCGTCCTCGTCGACCAGATCGCAATCGAGCGCTTCAAGACGCCGGACCGAAGCCGGGTCGAGCGTTTCCGGCAGTGCAAAGCCGTTCAGCACGCCCCAGAGTCCCGCCCAGCAGCGCGCGACCGTCCACGGATTGTAGCCGCCGCCGCCCAGCACCACGCTGCCCGGCGCCTCGGCGACCAACGCCGCCACGGCGGCCCACAGCCCCCGGTTGGACAGGCTCATCCGGGACAGCGGATCGCCGGCCAGCCCGTCGGCGCCGCAGGTGACGACGATCAGCTCCGGCGCTGCACGCCGGACCAACGGCAGGATTACGTCGTTCAACAGAAGCGCCAGATCGGCGTCGGCGAAACCGGGCGCCACGGGCAGGTTGCAGCTTTGCCCGCCGCCGGTATCGTCCAGCGCGCCGGTATGGGGCCAGCGGTCGCGCTCGTGGATCGAGATCGTGTAGACCCGGGGATCGGCCGCGAAGGCGTCCTGCACGCCGTCGCCGTGGTGGGCGTCGAGATCGGCATGGACCAGCCGGCCGACGCCGGCGTCAAGCGCGGTGAGGATGGCGAAGACCGGGTCGTTGAAATAGCAGAAGCCGCTCGCCCGGTCTGGCCGGCCATGATGGGTGCCGCCGGCCGGGTGATAGGCGATGCGGCCGGAAAGCGCCTGTTCCGCCGCCTCGACCGAGCCGCCGACCGAGGTCGAGGCGCGCCGGTAAACGCCCGGAAACACGGGATTTTCCAGAGTACCGAGATTGAATCTGCGGCACGTTTCCCGGTCGATTTCGCTGTCTTCGTCGGCCCGGCACAGCGCCGCGACATAGTCCGGATCGTGGAACCGGCAGAGGGTTTGCGCGTCGGCGACCGGGCTCTCGATCCAGGCGTCCGGAACGATCCAGCCGAGGTCGCAGCACAGATCGAGCACCGTCTCGACCCGCGGAATCGCCAGCGGGTGGTTGGCGCCGTAGGCTGCGCGGCGGTAGATATCGTGGCCGACGAAGACCGGCGGCAGCCGCGTCCGGTCGGCAGGCGCGCCGGTCATCGTCCCGCCTCCGGCGCGCGGCGGCGGGCCGGCCTCTTTCGCGATTCGATCCCGGTCGTGCGGTATTTCGGATCCATGGCCCCCGCGGTCCGGCCGTCCCGTTGACGGATTGCCGGATATTGTATTCAATAATTTGAATGAATGGCAATCGCCGCCCCGGATAATTTGTCGGCCCGGACAATTTGCCGGACCCGCCCCGCAGCGGACTCCGGATGACAAGCCGGGACCGGCAACCTAGGTGATGGCCGTTACGCCCGAACCGGACAGGCCCGAACCAGACAGTAAGGAACACCCCCGCCGATGGCCGACGAGTTTCTCGACACCAAGGGACTGAACTGCCCCCTGCCGATCCTGAAGGCGAAGAAGGCGCTGAAGAAGATGGCGTCGGGCGGGCTGCTGGAAGTGCACGCGACCGACCCTGGCGCGACGGCGGATTTCGAGGCCTTCTGCCGCCAGACCGGCTGCGAGCTTATGGAATCCGGCGAGGACGGCGGGGTCTATCGGTTCGTGATAAAGAATGTGTAAGGTATTTATTAACAATGTATTATCTCGGTAATTTAAAGAATTAAAATAAATTGCGATCAATCGAACACCTTCGAGATTCCTCGATTGCCACCCCGGACGGAGCGAAGCGACGATCCGGGGGCCAGAGCCGCCCGGCACGGACGCTCGGGTCGACTCTGGTCCCCGGCTCTCCCTGTGGTCGGTCGGGGCGGCAAACGAGATGATCTCAATCGCCTGAGCGGCCGAAACGCCGTAGTACGGGAGGGATTCAAACCCTCCCTACAAATATTTCGGCAATCGACCGGAGATACCGGAGAACGATCTATCCCGACCGCTTCAGTGCCGCGCGCAGGTATTTCCGGAACGGGGTCTTCTCGTACGCCCTTTCGCGGACGTAGCGGAACATGATGAGGAACGGCGCCGGCTTCAGATAGCCCGGCATCCGGGCGATTTCGAGCGCCTTGCCGGTCTTGCCTTCGGTCGCCGCCACCGTCGCCGGCAGGAACTGGATCGTCGGCGTGAAGCGGACGCCGTAGCGGCGCGCCAGCTTCTTCTCCGACATTTCCGTGCCGTCGAAATCGGTCACCGGCCGGGCGCCCCAGATATCGAGCTGCAGGACGACGAAATTATCCAGGAGATACTTGCGGATCGCCGGATCGACGAAATTCACCTGGTGCAGTTCCTTGCAATAGGGGCAGCCCTTCTGCTCCCACAGGATGACCAGGCGCTTGCCGGCGTCGGCGGATTCCTGGAGGTCTTCCCGGAGGTCGAGGAAGCTCTGGAGGAACCAGTCCTGGTGATACAGGCCGTCGCCGCCGACCTTGACCTCGTCGGCCTTCGCGGCGGCGGCCAGCGCGAAGACGATCGCTACGGCCGTTGTCAGCGTGCGCATGACGTTCGCTCCTAGGATTGGGGCCGGGTCAGCTTGTCGAGGCGGAACGGGTCGCCGCCCTTGTCGTGGATGGCGCGGAACTTGGTCAGCAGATAGCGCTGGAAGCTGTCCTTCTTGTAGCCCTCTTCCCTGACGAATTCCATGTAGGTCAGGAAATGCGCCGGTTTCAGGTAGCCCGGCATGCGCGCGACCTCCGCCTCGCGGCCCGACTTGCCTTCGACCTCCGCAACCGTCGCCGGGAAGAAGTTGATCGTCGGCGTGAAGTTCACCCGCCAGCGCCGGGCCAGCGCCTTCTCTTCCATCGCCTTGCCGTCGAAATCCGTCGCCTCGCGCGAGCCCCACATATTGAGCTGCACGACCAGGAAATGCTTGCGGATATAGTCGTTGATCTCCGTCAGCGCGAGGTTGCGCGCATGCATCTCCCGGCAATAGGGGCAGCCCTTCTGCTCCCAGATCACCATGAGGCGTCTGCCGCCGGCGGCGGCCTCCGCCAGGTCTTCCTTCATGTCGAGGAAACCCTGGTGGAACCAGGGCTGGCTGTGGAGACCGTTTTCGTCCACGGTCGCACGGTAGCGGGGGACCCAGTCCGGATTACTCGCCCGTGCCGGGCCGGCGAATCCGCCTGCTCCGAGCGCCACGGCTGCCGCACCGCCGCCGATCAGGAACTGCCGCCGCTCGATCATCGCCCCAACTCCCCCTTTTGCGCGAATGTCGGAAGTCTATCATATTCGCAGGCGTGAATGTAATATCCGATGCGCCCGTACGACGAAGATAATGCCGAAGCGACAGATGAGAACGATTTTCCGCCCGATGCTGGCGTTGCTGGTGGTAGCGGCGGCGGCAACCCAGGCTGCCGCCGAGCCGGTCCGGCTGAAGGACGGCGATCGCATCCTGCTCGGCAACCTGACGGTTCCGGACGGCGCGGCGCTGGCGCAGGGCGCCGTTCTGATGGTTCACGGCAGCATGGCCCATCTGGGGCAGGAAACCATCGCGGGCGTCCAGAATGCGCTCGCCGACCGGCAGATCCCGTCGCTCGCAATCACCCTGTCGCTCGGCGAATCGGCGCGGACCGGCATGTTTCCGTGCGACCGGGTGCACCGGCACAAGCACAGCAACGCGGCGAGGGAGATCGGCCTGTGGCGCGATTGGCTGAACCGGCAGGGCGCAGGGAAAATCGCCCTGTTCGGTCATTCGCGGGGCGGCAACCAGATCGTCGCCTACGCGCGCACCGCTCCGCAGGGCGCGCTTGCCGCCGCGGTCGCGCTGGCGCCGGCAACCTGGAGCGCCGAACGGGCCGACGCTGGCTACCGGACGCGCCACAAGCGCGACCGGCTGGCCGACGTGAAAGCGGCAACCTCCAAGGGGGACGCACTGCTCAGGGACCATCCCTTCCTGTCCTGCCCGGGCGCGACAGTGGCGGCCAGCAGCTTCGTCGATTACCACCGCAACGATCCCGGCCGCGACACGCCCGCCCTGCTCGACGGCTATCGCGGCGCGCCGCTGCTCGTTCTGGCCGGGCGGGAGGACAAAGTGGTGCCCGACTTGATCGCGAAAATGGCAGCAGTGAAGAACCCGCGCGTCGCCTTCGCGGTCATCGACGATGCCGACCACATGTTTCTGGACTTCTTCGCCGAGGACGTCGCCGACCGGATGGCGGAATTTCTGGAGGACAGGTTCCAATGAGGGCGATGCTGATCCTGATAATCGGCCTGTCCTTCGCCGGGCCGACCGGTCCGGCGGCGGCCGGCACCCTGGAGGCCTTTCACGACAGGGTTGGCGCGGCGATGAAGCATGTGCGCCTTGCGCAATTCTACCTGCGCACCGGCAATCTGGCGGTCGCCGGAACCGAACTGGACGAGGCGACGGAAAAATGGGCCGCTTTAACCGCCGTGTTCGGTTCTAAGCCGCCCGGCAAACTGGCCGAAGACAGCGCCTTCAAGGCCGAGATCGAGGCCGTGGCCGGTGCGCTGGACGCGGCGCTCGACGCGGTGGACAGCGACGAACGCGATGCCGCGGCCGCGCAACTGAAACCGGTCGCCGGCCGTCTCGCTGCCCTGCGCAAGCGCAACGGCCTGTGGATTTACAGTGATTGCATCGCCGCCATGAACCGGGCGATGGACGGTGCCTGGGTCTACCGCCGGAAGCCGCCGGACTTTACCGACGCCGCCCAGGTCGCGGAACTGGACAGGCGTTTCGCCGTGCTGGCGCACTGGTACAAGCGCTGCTTCCGGGAGGCCGGGCCGCGCGAACGCGCTAACCCGGCGTTCGAACGGTTATTCCCCGGCAGCCTGGAAAGCATCGAGCGCCTGATCCGGGCGGCGAAGGACAAGAGCGCGCGCCGCGTCATCAACAATCTGCGCGAGCTGCGGTCCTTCGACCGACTGATCTGGCTTTATCTGGGATAGCGGGCGTCCCGCCCTTCGATACGCCGCCTGCGGCGGCTACTCAGGGTGAGGGAGAATGGGATTCAGGCTGAGAGAATTGCAAACAACTCCTCATCCCGAGTAGGCGCGCCAGCGCCGTATCGAGGGCCGCCCCCTACCCCGCCAGCTTGGCCAAGCCCGGAAACGCCTCCTGGATCCAGAAGCCGATCTCGTTCAGCGAGCCGGTGATGAACAGGATGCCGATGAGGATGAGGAGGGCGCCGAGCGCGCGCTCGACCCACGGAATAAAGCGGCGGAAGCGTTTCATGAAACGGAGGAACGCGCCGGCGAACAGCGCGGCGACCAGGAACGGCACGCCGATCCCGAGCGCGTAGACGCCGAGCAGAAAGCCGCCTTCCAGCGCCGTTTCCTTGCCCGCGGCCAGCATCAGGATGCCGGTGAGCACCGGGCCGACGCAGGGCGTCCAGCCGAACGCGAAGGCCAGACCGATGACATAGCCGCCGGCCGCGCCGGCCGGCTTGCGGTCGACCTGGAAGCGCGCCTCGCGGAACAGGAAGCCGATCCGGAAAACGCCGATGAAGTGCAGGCCAAGGACGATGATCAGGATGCCGGCGACGGTCGCCAGAATATCGATATTGTCGCCGACGAAGCGCCCGATGGCGGACGCCGCCAAGCCCATGGCGACGAACACGGTGGTAAATCCGAGGACGAAGAAGACGGCGGCGCGGAAAACCTTGAGCGCCTTGGCCCGGTCGGTCTGCCCTTCCACGTCGATCTGGTCGAGCGTGATGCCGCCGAGATAGGCGAGATAGGGCGGCACGATGGGCAGGATGCAGGGCGACAGGAAGGTCAGGATGCCGGCCAGCAGGACGCCCGGATAGCTGATGTCCTCCAGCACGGCCGGCTCAGGCGCCGCTGACGCGGATCTTGCCGCGCGCGGGCTGCGCGATGACCTTCTTGCGGCCGATATAGCCGGCGACGACATCCCAGATCGGCGGGCCCTCGGTATCCGGATTGACCGAGGCCCAGCCGGCCACCGTGTATTCCTTCGCCGGGTCGATCGGCGCGCCGTTGCGCATCAGCGTCATGTTGGAAATGCGGTGGCCGATCTTCTGGCCGACGTCGATGTCGTAGTTCAGCCCGCCGACGCGCACCATGTCCCCGCCCTGCTGATAGTAGGGATCGGGGTTGAAGATGTTGTCGGCGACGTCCTCCAGCACGGTCTTGAGGAACGCGCCGGTGAATTTGATCCGGTAGGCCGCCGGATAGGTGATCGCCGTCTGGTTGTAGACATCGTTCATGGAGATGTCCTGCCCAGGCAGCAGGGACGCGCCCCAGCGGAAGCCCGGCGACAGCGAAATCTCGGCATCCCGCTCTTCGAGCAGGGCGTTGCAGATCAGGTCGTCGAAGGTGCCGTTGAAGTTGCCGCGGCGGTAGAGCAGCGTGTCGGTCCGGCCGATCACCCTTTCCGTCACTGCCCGGTGCGGCGCGCGCAATCCGTCGAGCAGCGCCTTCATCGTCGGGTCCGGCGCGATGGCATCGCTGAACAGCGGGATCAGCCGGTAGCGGAAATCCGCGACCTTGCGGTTTTTCACCTCCAGATCGAGTCGCGACAGGAACTTGCCGTGGGAGCCGGAGGCGATGAGCAGCGTATCCCGGACCCGCACCGCTTCTGGTAGCGCATCGTGGGTGTGGCCGGTCAGGATGACGTCGATGCCGTCGACCCGCGAGGCCAGCTTGCGGTCGACGTCGAAGCCGTTGTGGCTCAGCAGAACGACCAGATCGGCTTTCTTCCGGGCCGCCGCCACGGCCTTCCGAATTTCCTTCTCGCGGATGCCGAACGACCAGGTTTCCATCAGGTGGCGCGGATTGGCAATCGGCGTGAAGGGGAAGGCCTGGCCGATGACGGCGACGGTAAGCCCGCCGCGCTCGAAATAGTGCGTGCTCTCGAAAACGCCCTCGTTCCATTCCGTGTCGCGGACATTGCCGGCCAGAAACGGAAACTTGAGTTCGTCCTCGACGATCTCGGTCACGCGGTCGGACCCGTAGGTGAATTCCCAGTGCGCCGTCATGACGTCGACGCCCAGCGCGTGCATGGCCGCGACCATGCTGCCGCCCCGGGACTTGAGCGCGATATAGTCGCCCTGCCAGGTATCCCCGCCGTCGAGCAGCAATGTCCGGCCCGGCCGCTCGGCGCGGACGGCGTTGACGGCGGTCGCCATGCGGTCGAGCCCGCCGAGCCGCCCGTAGGAGGCCGCCAGCCGGGCGAAATCGACGTTCGACAGGGCGTAGGCTTCGGCGCCGCCCGGCTTCAGCCCGTATTTCTTCAGCAGCGCCGCGCCCGTGATATGCGGCGGCAGCCCCTTGACCGCCCCGACCCCGAGATTGACCGACGGTTCGCGGAAATAGAGCGGCGAGAGCTGGGCGTGGATGTCGGTGAAATGGAGCAGCGTGACCTGCCCGACCGGCGCGAAGGCGAGCAGCGCATCCTGGGTCAGCTTCTGCTGCGCAGCCAGGCGGCCGAGGGCGCCCGAACCGGCCAGCAGGGCGGCCGCAGCGCCGGCCGTGGCGAAATCGCGGCGGCTGATCATGGGGCTGCCTCGCTCCGAACGGCCATGTCCGACCTCCTAAAAGGAAAGGGGCGGCCGGCCAACCGGCCCGGCCGCCCCTCAACGGCGTATGCCTGGCGCCTACTGGCGGACCGACGGCGTCTCGACCTTCAGGCCCAAACCGCGCCACGCCAGATACAACTCAAGATTGGTGTATTCCGGCGAGCCACGCTTGTAGGGAATGGCGCGGATATTGTTGTTGCAGCCGCGGAAGCGGCGGTGCAGCGAGCCCAGCTTCTGCCATTTCAGGCGGTAGGTCGGGAAGCCGTTGGAGTGGCCCTGGCTCAAGAAATCGGCGCGGATGTACTGGCCGAAATTCGCCTGATGGCAGTGCTTGCAGGCGAGATCGAACTGGCCGCGGCGCTCATGGTAGAAGTCTTTGCCGGCCTCGAAGAACGGCCGCGCCGGCCCGTCGATCGAAACGTTGACCGGCATGCCGCGCGACTGCAGGCCGATATAGGCCGCCATGCCCAGCATCTTGTCGGATTCCCACTTCCACGTCTTGGCCTTCATGTAATTCTTGCGGCAGTGGTTCACCTGGTGCTGGACCGCTATCATCTTCTTGTCCCTGGCGGAATAGACCGGATAGCGGGCCGAAACGCCCTTCATGCTCTTCTCGGCAGTTTCGTGACAGCTCGCGCAGGCCTTGCCGGCCTTGCCGTCGACTTTGGTCCATTCGATTTCGGCTGTTTCCACCCACAGGAAGGCCGGATTTTCGAAATCGTCGTCCTGCAACGCCCGGGTCTTCGGGGTCCGGAACCAGTAGCCGGAGACCAGATAATCGAGCGGGCTGCCCTCCGGCGGCTTGACGTGGTTTTCCTTCCGCTCCCACAGCTCAAGCGGTTTGTCGTCGGCCGCGGCGCCGGACACGACACCGATGACGAACGCCGCGAGGGCGGCTGCAGCGATCGATTTTCGCAACATGTAGGGTTCCTGCCTGTTGTCGTTGGCGGGCGGGATTCCGGAGGCGCCGTCAGGCGACCGTGAATTTCGCCGATTTGGTGAAGGTCTTGCCGCCGTCTTCCGTCCAGACGAAGTCGATCTTCCCGCTCTCCTCCGGGCTGATCGCGAACGAAATATACGGATTGGAGGAGACCGCCGGATGCAGGGCGGCCTTGAACACGGTCTTGCCGTCGATCTTCGCTTCGAAGCTGTTGATGATCTTGCGCGGGATCAGCTTGCCGGTCTTCTTGTTGCGGCGCACGCCGGTTTCCATCTTGTGCGCGATCAGCGTCTTGACGGTTACCGTGTCGCCCTTCTTGATCTTGCGCGGAACGCGCACGCGGGGTCGTGACATGGTTCGATATCCTCTATGTCCCGATGTCTGTCCTGAAGGTGTCGGTCCTGCCGGTTCGAAGGGCGGTCAGCCGCCGCAGCCGCCGATCGTCACCTTCACCAGGCGTTGGCCCATATAGACCTTGCCGTCGGCCATCTCGGCGAGGGCGATGATGTTCTGGGTCTTGGCCATGCGCATGCGGAATGCGCCGCGGGCCGCGCCGCTTCGCTCCGAGAACCAGAAGTTCGCGACTTCGGGGCGCGGATTGCCCTCGGCGAAGATGTGCACGGCCTTGACCAGGTCGCCGCCGGCCATCTTGCTCTCGACCTCGAAGCCGATCGGCACGGTGTTGCCGTTCTCGGCGATTTCCGGACCGTCGATCGACACCCTGCCCTCGATCGGCTTGCGGTCGCCGATCGCCTTCTTGATCGCCTCCGCGGTCAGCGCCTTGTCGGCCAGCGCAATGCCCGGCGTGAACTGGGCGGCGGCGAAGGCCGCGCCGCCGGCGCCGGCGGCGATCAGGAAACTGCGGCGATGGACGCCGCCGGATACGTCTGTCTGTGACATGGCTCCTGTCCTGTTACGTTGCTGGGCCGGTGCGCGGCGGTCGGCCGGCGCGGCCGGCTAGTCCTTTTCCTCGTCCTTGAGCGTCAGGAGGTAGGCGACGATATCCTCAACCTGCTGGGCGCTCAGCATCGTCGTGCCGACGAACGCCTTGCGCACCCGGTGAAATCCGTCTGCCTTGTAGAAGGCCGGCATCATCGTGTCTTCGTTGATGATCTTGGGATCGACGATAAGCATCCGGAGCTGCCCGGCCTCGTAGCGCGACGCGACGCCGACCAGGGACGGCCCGACCTCCCCCATATAGGGCTGGTCGACCGGCATGACATGGCAGGCGATGCAATGGCCGAGCCGGCCGGCGATCGCCCATTTCTTGCCTTTTTCCGGATCGCCCGGCTTGCCGGTCAGCGATTCGGGGATGCTGTCTTCGTCGACGATCTTGTATTTGACGACTGGCGCCTTGCCCTGGCCAACGGCCTGCTGCGCGGCGAACGGGGCTGCCGCAATCGCGGCTGCGAAAAGGGTTGCCAAAACAAGTCGACCGACCTTCAAATCTCTGTCCTCCTGACCGCGACCGGCTGCCGGCTTTCACCGGCAAGCCGATGGTCCAATGGCGGGCCCGGATGTGCCGAAAAACGGCGCGATTCCGGTGTTGGCCCCGCCGGCGTTGCGGTATCATATTCAAACTTTCTAATTTAACAAGCGCGAATCGAAACCGCCGGTTCGCCGGCCGCGCCGGTCCGCAAACGCCCTGAAAATCAAAGGGGAAATTCAAAGGGTTCCGATGCCGAATATCCGCTTCCTGCTCCTTGTCGCAGCGGTCGCCGCGGGCCTCCTTGCCGCCACGCCGGGGCAGGCGCGCGCGGCAGAATTGCTGATGTTCGAATCGCAGACCTGCGAGTGGTGCGAGCGCTGGCACGAGGAGATCGGCCCCGCTTATGGCAAGACGCGCTTCGGCCGCGCCGCGCCGCTGCGCCGGATCGATATCGACCGCACGGTCCCGGCGGCCTACCGCGCGGTCCGCGGCATCGCCTACACGCCGACCTTCGTGCTGTGGCACCGGGGCCGGGAGATCGGCCGGCTGGTCGGCTATCCGGGCGAGGACTTCTTCTGGCCGCTGCTGGAGCGGCTGCTCGACAAGCTGCCGGCGGCGCAGGCCGATCCGGCGGGCCGCACGAAAGGATGACCATGTTCATGCTGAAAAACGGTATCGCCCGAAAAAACGGAATCGCAAGGATGGCCGCCGCCGCTGTGCTATCCCTGACGCTCATATCCGCAACCTCTGCCGGCGCGGAGGAAAAGCCGCTGGCGACTTTCAAGGTGATGACACCGAAGACGGCGCTCGCGCTGGCCCAGGCGACCCTCGAAGCCTGCCGCAAGGGCGGCTATCAGGTCGCGGTCGTGGTCACGGACCGGTTCGGCGGCGTCCAGGTGGCGCTGCGCGACCGGCTGGCCGGCGCCCATACCGTCGAGACCGCGCGGCGCAAGGCCTGGTCGGCCGTGTCGTTCCGCACCGATACCTGGGAGATGTACGGACTGATCAAGGACGGCACGGTCAATCCCGGCGTGCGCCAGATCGGCCAGGCGCTGTTCGTCGGCGGCGGCGTCCGGGTCACGGCGGCGGGCTCGATCGTCGGCGGCGTCGGCGTGTCCGGCGCGCCCGGCGGCAAACTCGATCACGACTGCGCCGTCGAGGGCATCGAGGCGATACAGGACATTCTCGAATTCTAGCTGCCCCGCGGCCGGTGACGCTGATCGCCGAGGCGAAGAAGGTGCCGTCGGGCGTCGTGCGCCTGATGGAACTGCAGGAGCAGGGCTGGAGCTATATCCGGCCGTAGCGTCCGGAACGCATTTCGGGATTCCCGGCCCGGCCGATGCGGAAAGGCTCCGGCGGTATCTGCCGCTGGCGCCTCCGCCGGCCGGGCGGTGGCGTTTCTTCAGGCCGTCAGGGCGCGAATATTACAAAATCTTGATAGTATTTTGGTCGCACCACAAAATCTTGTTGACAAATTTTCCTGTTGTCGATAAACAGGCGACGCACAGGTGCGATAGACGCGGACATTCCCTGGCACAGCAAACCCGGCTGCACTCCGGTGCGGCCGGGTTTTGTTTTGGCCCGATGGCGGTATGGGCGGCGGCAATCGCGCGGGCCGAAGTCGCGGGCGCCTGGGCACGATTTCCGGGCCCCAAACGCAAAGAAGGCGCCAGGTGCTTCGACGCGGACGTCCCAGCATGGCTCCGAAGAGCCCCCTGACACCTTCTCTGCGGGCCTGCCCCGAAGGGCTTCCCACATGGTCCCGACCCGAAGGCCTTGACCGCGGGCTCGCCCTTGCGGGCCGCCCTGCCGGTCCGCGTTCCCGAAGGTCCGCTTCCCGGCCGCCGGCTCGCCCGAAGGCTCCCCGGCTCCCGACCTCGACGACCGAAGCCGCCTGGCCGTTCCGCCTTCGATCCTTTCCCCGAAGGGTCCGGCTCTCCGGCTCGCGCGTCTTCCGCCCGAAGGCTTCCGACGCCCCGCGACCTGCTTCCTTGCGGTTGCCCATCGCGTGACTGGATACTGCTTCGCTCCCCGCCGTCTGGCAACAAAAAATTGTGCCGGATCTTCGAAATTTCGGTGGATAACCAAAGAGTTAGCGGACAAATGCCGGCAATTTTTTCCACAATTCGACGCGGCTGCCGCGCATTTCCGCGGATTCGGGTTGTGGATAAAGTTATCCCCAAGAAATTTGCATCGGGACGAAAACAGCGGCGGCGCGCGCGCCGGGCAGCCGGCCCGCAAGGCCCATCCGGCCCGTCACACGCCGGTCCGGTTCACGAGGGCGCGCGCGTAGAGAGGATGGCGCAGGCTCCGCACTTCGTGTTCGAGATCGAACAGCGTTTCCGCCGCGTCCAGTTCGACGATCTCGGCGAAGCGATACTGGCTGGGATTGTCCTCGGCGGTGACCAGGCCGCGTTCGGCGAGGATGCGGTACGGGCCGGAGAAGTCGGCGACGTAAACCGCGACATGGTGCCCGTCATAGGCGGCCGCCGGCGCGCCGCTTTCCCGAAACACGAAACGCTGGCCCGGCCCCACCGTAACGCGCGCGCAGCCGTCGCGGGCCCCGGCGGGCGCGCCCATCACCGAGCGGTAAAATTCGGCGATGCCCGCCGCCGTCCCTTCGGCAACCGGCATTTCGAGATAGGGGATGCCCAGCGGCCCGCCATGACCGCCGCCCGCCCCGTGCGCCCGGAGACGGTTGCCCCACGGGCAGGTCAGCGCGACGTGGCCGCTCTCGCGGCGCCACGAGAAGTGCGTGCCGCCGAGCCGCGGCGCGACACTGCGCAGCCGGGCCTCGAGCGCGTCCAGGTCCGGCAGCACGAGGCCGATCGTCCCCCGGAAACGCTGCGGTTGGCCTTTCGGCAGATGGAACTGCTGGCGGCCGGCGTTGATCCACATATTGTTGCTGCCGACCGTCATATGCGGGTCGCGGGTCAGCCCCAGTCCGGCGACGTAGAAATCCGTCGCCGTCTCCTGGTCCGGGATCGTCAGGTTGACATGCTCGAAGAAAACGATGTTGCCGACGTCCTGGGACGCGGGATCGAAGCGCATTTGCGGCTCCTCGCTGGCGCGCGCCGCCCGTGCCGTTCAGGGCCGGCCGCTGCGGCAGGCCCCTACGGCACGGCGGCGATCCGGCTGAAATCCGTCGACACGATATGGGCGAACAGGGTCGCCAGGTCGGCCGTGCCGAAGAACAGCACCGAATAGCGGTCCGCGACGAACGTGGCGGCGGTGTATTCGCCCTGGATCTTCACGATTGCAAACCGCTGGCCGGCAATCTCCCGGAATTCGCCCTTTCTCGCCCGGACCACGTCGGGATCCATGAAGGTCGCCTTGCGCTTCTTCAGCGACTCCGGCGTTTCGCTGCGCACCACGATCGCAATGATCGGCTTGCCCTCGGCATCCTGATAGACCCGCTGGACCTGAACCTGTCCGGTTTCGGAATTGTTTTCGATCCGCTCGCGCGCGGTCTGGCCCTCCAGGGGCTTCGGCAACGCCCCGGCCAGCCTGTCGCCGCGGGCCGGCGCCGCCTCCTGTCCGGACCCGGATTGCGCCTGGGACGTCGATTGCGTCTCTGCGGCAGCGACCGCGCCGACGACGAGGGCGGCGGCGGCGAGATGCAGGAGCAGCAGGCGGACCCGGCGGTGCATGCGGTTTTCCCGGAAACGGTGGATGCGGGGAACGTTCTGCGGCGGTATAGCATCGCCCCCGAAGCGGCGCCACTGCTGCACAAGCATCGGGCGGACGGCACATCGGGCGCGCGGCGACCCGTCTGCTGGCGGCGGCCGGCCTTCCGGTGTAGCAGCGGTTGCCAGCCTCCGACAGGAGCCCGTTCATGATCCCCCGCTACACCCGCCCAGAGATGGCTGCCGTCTGGGAACCGGCCAACCGCTTCCGCATCTGGTTCGAGATCGAAGCCCACGCCGGCGACGCGCTGGAGGAACTCGGCGCGATACCCGCGGGCACGGCGGCGGCCGTGTGGCGCAAGGGCGACAGGCCCTACACGGCAGAGCGCATCGCCCGCATCGACGCCATCGAGGCCGAGGTCAAGCACGACGTCATCGCCTTCCTGACCGAGCTGGCCGAGCAGGTCGGCCCCGAAGCCCGCTTCGTCCATCAGGGCCTGACATCATCGGACGTGCTGGATACCGCCTTCGCCGTCCAGCTCTGCCGGGCAAGCGACCTGCTGCTGGCCGGTCTGGACGACCTTCTCGCCGCCCTCAGGCGCCGGGCCGAAGAGCACAAATACACCCTCACGATGGGCCGGAGCCACGGCATCCATGCCGAGCCCACCACCTTCGGCGTCAAGCTGGCCGGCCACCATGCCGAGTTCGCCCGCTGCAAGGCGCGGCTGGAGGCGGCGCGGGCCGAGATCGCGACCTGCGCCATCTCCGGCGCCGTCGGCACCTTCGCCACCGTCGATCCCCGGGTCGAAGCCCATGTCGCGGAAAAGCTCGGCCTGACGCCCGAGCCGATCTCGACCCAGATCGTCCCGCGCGACCGCCATGCCATGTATTTCGCCACTCTCGGCGTCGTCGCCGGCGCGATCGAGCGGCTGGCGGTCGAGATCCGCCATCTTCAGCGTACCGAAGTGCGCGAGGCGGAAGAGTTCTTCTCCGAGGGCCAGAAAGGGTCTTCGGCCATGCCTCATAAGCGCAACCCGGTGCTGACCGAAAACCTCACCGGCCAGGCCCGGCTGATCCGCGGCATGGTCCTGCCCGCGCTCGAAAACGCCGCCCTGTGGCACGAGCGCGACATCTCCCACAGTTCGGTCGAGCGGCAGATCGCCCCGGACGCCACGGTGGCGCTCGACTTTTCCCTCGCCCGGCTGACCGGCGTCGTCGAAAAACTGGTCGTCTACCCGGAGCGCATGCAGGCCAACGTCGACGCCCTCGGCGGCCTGCACAATTCCCAGCGCGTACTGCTCGCGCTCACCCAGGCCGGCATGAGCCGGGAAGACGCCTACCGCGCCGTCCAGCGCAACGCCATGACGGTCTGGCAGGAGGGCGGCGATTTCGCCGCTTCGCTCAAGGCCGATGCGGAAATCGCGGCGCATCTGGACGCTGCTGCCATCGACGCCGTGTTCGATTCAGCATTCTTCACGAGCCAGGTCGAGACAATCTTCAAGCGCGTGTTCGGCGCTTGAGTCCGCCGCTGGCGCTCGTGCCGTCGGTGCTCTATGCCGCGGCGTCCATCGCCCGGACATGACCGGCCGCCGCATAGGAGAGAATGGCTCGGTCCGCCGTGACCAGGGGCGCATCGAAGTAGCGCGCGGTCGAGACGATAAAGCGGTCGGCCGGATCGGCGTTAAAGCCGCCCGATAAGCGCATACTGTCGATCGCGATCGCGGGTTCGATGGGCGCCAGGAAGATGCCCGGCAATGCCAGCGCATTGTCGATCCATGACCGGACCTCGCGCCCGAGCCGGAGCCGGCCCTTCTCCACCAGCATGGCGATTTCCCACGGCGTGATCGCCGAAACCGCGGCGCGATCCGTCTGTATGGACTCTTCGATTGCCGCGCGCGCGGTCTCGCCGAGACGCCGGTCGCCGCCAACGGCCCAGATCAGGACGTGCGTGTCCAGAACGATCACCGGTTGGCGTCCCAATCGTCCGGATCGGCCGCGGGCAGGAACGGGTCGTCGTAGCCCAGCACCGACCCCTGCATGGCGCCGATGATCGAATCGGTTCCGTCCGCCGGTACATACGGCGACAGCACCGCCAGCGGCCGGCCGTGTTTGGTGATTGTCACCGGCTCCCGGTCCTCGCACATCTGCCCGATCACGCGGAGGCACTTGGCCTTGAATTCGGCGGCAGCGATCATTTTCATGGTCAGCCCCATCTTATAGATATGTACTTTTTTTATGTACATTAATTCAGCAAAGAAGTCTAACCTGATCGAATTGGAGAAAATTGCGCCCCCTTCCCTCCCGGCCGCTTTCCGCTGCCGCGGGTCGCGCCCCGATCACGCCGAATTTAGCGTGAATTTCCGCCCGTCCGGCATAGTATCCCGCGCCTCTACCGGCCGGCGCGCAACGACCGGACCGGGCGGCGGTTTCGACGGGCAGCGGAGACAGGGAGGCCCTGCGGATGAAGAACCAGGCGCGCGTCGTCGTGATCGGCGGCGGGGTGGTCGGCGTTTCGACCCTCTATCATCTGGCCAAAAAAGGCTGGACCGACGTGATGCTGGTCGAGCGCACCGAGCTGACCGCCGGCTCGACATGGCACGCCGCCGGCCTGCTGCCGCTGTTCAACATGAGCTATTCGGTCGGCCAGCTGCACCAGTATTCGGTCAACCTGTACAAGACGCTGGAGGCGGAGACCGGCCAGGACGTCAGCTTCCACGTCAACGGCAACCTGCGCCTCGCCACCAACCGCGACCGCATGGACGAATACCGCCTCTACCAGTGCACGGCGGAGACCATCGGCGTCGAATGCGAGATTATCGACGTCGAACGGATCAGGGAGCTCTGGCCGCTGATCAACGCCGAAGGGCTGGTCGGCGCCCTGTGGCACCCGACGGACGGCCACATCGCGCCGGTCGACGTCACGATGGCGCTCGCCAGGGGCGCGCGCAACCGCGGCGCCGAAATCCACCAGCATACCACCGTCACCGGCATCGAACGCGACAACCGCGAGTGGATCGTGAAGACCGACAAGGGCGACATCCGCTGCGAGCATGTCGTGAGCGCGACCGGCAACTATGCGCGCACCACGGCCCGGATGGTCGGCCTGGAGATCCCCGCGATCCCGGTCCAGCACCAGTATATCGTCACCGATGTCGATCCCGTGCTGCAGGAGTACAGGGAAGCCGGCAACGCGGAACTCGCCGTGCTCCGGGAATCCGACGCTTCCTACTATCTGCGCGAGGAGCGCATGGGCTGGATCCTCGGCCCCTACGAGCGCCACGCGCCGGCCTGCTTCGTCGACGGCGTGCCGGAGAGCTTCGAGAAGGACCTGTTCCCCGGCGAGCTCGACCGGCTCGTGCCCCATGTCGAGGCCGCCATGAACCGGGTGCCGAGCTTCGAGAATGCCGGCATCAAGGACATCGTCAACGGCCCGATCGCCTACACGCCGGACGGCAACCCGATGGTCGGCCCGGCTTTCGGCCTGGAGAATTTCTGGCTCTCCGAGGGCCACAGCTTCGGCATCACCGCGGCCGGCGGCGCCGGCTGGCAGCTCGCCGAGTGGATCGTCGACGGCGAGCCAACTGTCGACATGATCGGCGTCGATCCCCGGCGCTTCGGCGTCGTCTCGAAGAACTTCGCCAAGATCAAGAACGAAGAAGCGTACGAGCACGTCTTCATCAACCACTATCCGATGGAGGAGCGCCTGCTCGGCCGGCCGGCCAAGGCGCCGCCCTGCTACGAGCGGCTCGACCGGGCCGGCGCCGTCTGGGGCGCGCGCTTCGGCTGGGAGCGGCCGAACTGGTTTGCGCCGGCCGGCGTCGAGCGGAAGGACGACTACTCCTACCGCCGCTCCAACTGGTTCGCGCATGTCGGCGACGAGGTCCGCACCATGCGCGAGCGGGTCGGGCTGATGGAGTTGTCGAGTTTCGCGAAATACCTGGTCGAGGGCCCCGGCGCCCGCGCCTGGCTCGACGGCATGGTGGCCAACAACGTGCCGCGGAAGGTGTCGCGCATGACGCTGGCCCACGCGCTCAACCCGTCCGGCTCGGTGCGCAGCGAATTCACCATCCTGCGCCTGCCCGACGGCCTGTACGGCGAGCGCTTCTACCTGGTCGGCCCCGGCGCGGCCCACGACATGGACTGGGACATCCTGACCCGCCGCGTACCGCGCGACGGCTCGGTCTTCCTGCAGGACCTGACGACGCAATACGGTGTCTTGGTGCTCGCCGGCCCGCAGGCCCGCAATGTGCTGGAGAAGCTGGCCGACGCCGACGTCTCGAACGAAGCCTTCCCGTGGCTCACCGGCCGGGACATCCCGGTCGGCTACTGCCCGGCCGTGCGCGCGCTCCGGGTCAACTTCGTCGGCTCGCTCGGCTGGGAACTGCACCACCCGATCGAGTACCAGATCCACCTCTACGACGCGCTCATGGCGGCCGGCGCCGAATTCGACATCGGCCCGGTCGGCATGCGCGCGATGGATTCGATGCGGCTGGAGAAGAGCTACCGGCTGTTCGGCACCGACCTGAACGCCGAGAACAGCATCCTGGAGGCCGGGCTGGACCGCTTCGTGCGCTTCGACAAGAATGCCGATTTCACCGGCCGCGCCGCCCTGCTGGCGCAGAAGGAACAGGGCGTGCCGAACGCCTACCGCACCATCGAGATCGATGCCGACGATGCCGATCCGTTCGGCAACGAGCCGGTCTATATCGACGGCGAGGTCGCCGGCCGCGGCACTGCCGGCGGCTACGGCCACCATGTCGGCAAGAGCCTGCTGCTCGGCTATGTGCGCAGCGACGTAGCGGAGATCGGCCGGGCGTGCGAAGTCCGCGTGCTCGACCAGCGCCGCCCGGCCCGGATCGTCGCCGAAAGCCCCTACGACCCGGACAACGCCGCGCTGCGCTCATAGGCGCAATTTCCTTGAAATATAGGTTTTCATGCCCTATATTTTTGCCGCAGCGAGCGACCCGGGATATTGTGGAAAAGAGTGGCCGTGTGGGGGTTCATGACAAAACATGACATATCCTGACATCCTCAATCCTGCGAATTATGTCCTTCCCCCTCTTCGAAGGAGGAAGTGGCCGAGCGCAGCGAGGTCGATGGGGGTGCCGTCGCGGTCCGGCATGGACCGCCTCGCGGCGGCGCGCGCCACCCCCACCTGCCCTCCCCCTCTGAAGAGGGGGAGGTATAGCGGGCGATTCGCCGGTCCCGACTTACAATTCCTGACATATCCTGACATCCGGGCGCCGGGCGCCAGCGCGCCGCCGCCGGAAGAATGTCCAGGCCGCGAAGGGGCGCATGACAAATCATGACGTATCCTGACATCCGCGAATGCCTTGCTCACTGCCTCACACCCTATCCGTCATCCCGACCGACCGAAGGGAGTGGAGGGATCTCGGCTCGATCCGAAAAGGAGGCGCCAGATTCCGGCGAAGAGCTTCCTCCACTCCGCGTCCTTGCGGCCGCTCCGGTCGGAATGACGGGCGCAGTTGGAGGAAATTTCCGGCGAATCATGACATTTCCTGACATCCCCGCGCAGGGTGCGGAGGCCCGGCCATGAGCGAAGAACGCGGCCGAAAGCGCGGCGAAGGCCGTGCGGGCCGGCGCGCGGGTCGTGCTGGCGGCGGCCGGGAAAGCCGGCGCGCGGCGCGGACGGCCGGTCCGGTCGAGCAGCTTGGCGCGATTCTGCGCAGAATCCCCAAGGTCGAGCTGCTGTCGGCCGAAGGATTAGAACTCATCGAGCATAATGCCGACACGATCCTGGAAGAGGTCGGCATCGAGTTTCACGACGATCAGGAATGCCTCGACATGTTCCGGGACGCCGGCGCGGATGTCCGCGAAACGCGGGTCCGGTTCCCGCGCGGCCTCGCCCGGCAGCTTTGCTCGACCGCGCCGGCGCAATACACCCAGCATGCCCGCAACCCGGAGCGCTCGGTTGAGATCGGCGGCGGCCATACGGTATTCGCGCCGGTCTACGGCCCGCCCTTCGTGCGCGACCTGGACGGCGGGCGGCGCTATGGCACGATCGAGGATTTCCGCAATTTCGTGAAGCTGGCTTACCTGTCGCCGGCGCTGCATCATTCCGGCGGGACGGTGTGCGAGCCGGTCGACGTGCCGATCAACAAGCGGCACCTCGACATGGTCTACGCCCATATGCGCTGGTCGGACAAACCCTTCATGGGCTCGGTGACCCATCCGGAGCGCGCCGCCGATACCGTCGCCATGGCGAAAATCCTGTTCGGCGATGATTTCGTCGACGAGAACTGCGTCTGCACCAGCCTGATCAATGCCAACTCGCCGATGGTGTTCGACGCCACCATGCTGGGCGCGCTGAAAGCCTACGCGAAAGCCGGCCAGGCAACGGTGGTCAGCCCCTTCATCCTGTCCGGCGCCATGGCGCCCGTGACCGTGGCCGGCGTGATGGCCCAGACGCTGGCCGAGGCGATGGCCGGCATCGCCGTGACCCAGCTGTGCCGGCCGGGAACGCCGGTCGTGTTCGGCAGCTTCTCCAGCTCGATCTCGATGCAGTCCGGTGCGCCGACCTTCGGCACCCCGGAACCGGCCCTCGCCCTGTTCGGCCTGGCCGCGCTGGCCCGCCGGCTGAACCTGCCCTTCCGCAACGGCGGCTCGCTCTGTGCCTCGAAACTGCCGGACGCCCAGGCGGCTTACGAGAGCGCCAATACATTGATGCCGACGGTCCTCGCCGGGGTGAATTTCGTGCTCCACGCCGCGGGCTGGCTGGAGGGCGGGCTGGCGTCGAGCTATGAGAAGCTGATCATGGACGCCGACCAGCTTGCCATGCACCAGGTAATGGCCGGCGGCTACGACCTGTCGGAAAACGGCCAGGCGCTCAGTGCGGTGCGCGAGGTCGGGCCGGGCAGCCACTATCTCGGCTGCCAGCACACCCAGGACAATTTCGAGACCGCCTTCTGGCGCTCCGCCGTCGCGGACAACAACAGCTTCGAGCAATGGCAGAGCGATGGCTCGAAGGACATCGTCATGCGCGCCAACGAACGCTGGAAGGCCATGCTGGCGAGCTACGAGGCGCCGCCGCTCGACCCGGCGATCGACGAGGCGCTCAACGCATTCATCGCGAAGAAGAAGGAAAGCCTGCCCGACGGGATCGGCTGATGGCGCACCTTCAAGGCATCCGTCCGCACGCAGAAATTTTCACAAAAAAGATTAATTTAATTTTTTAATACATTGTAATAAAATACTTAATTGCGCTACGCGCTACGCGCTACGCGCTACCGGCGCCGGCGGCCCCGGCGGCGCCCGCCGCTTTCCGCCACGGCACCGCCGTCGTCGGCCAGGCGCGCGGGCAGGGTTACCTGCCGGGAGAGGTGCGGATAGTCGGCGGTCGCGTGGGGGAGCGCCATCGCGTCGACGAAATGGCGCTGGAATTCGGGTTCGACGGCGGTCTCGACCTTTTCGATGCCGCGCACGACCCGCTCGATCTCGTCGCGCGCCGCTTGGTCGAGCAGCGCGATCGTGGCCCCGGTGCCGGCGGCGTTGCCGGCCGAGGTCACCTTGTCCAGGGCGCAGTCCGGGATCATGCCCAGGATCATGGCGTATTTCGGCTCGATATGGGTGCCGAAGGCGCCGGCCAGCACAATCCGGTCCGGCGCGGCGATCCGCAGCCGGTCCATCAGCAGCCGGGCGCCGGCATAGAGCGCCGCCTTGGCAAGCTGGATCGCCCGCACGTCGACCTGGTAGATGCGGATGTCGCGCTCGCCGGCCCTGTACAGGCGGTAGCTGAAGGTCCGGTCCTCGGCCTGCAGCCGGTCGGTCCGTCCTCCCAGGCCGCCGTCGATCGTTCCGTCCGGCCGGATCAGGCCGGCGAGATACATTTCGGCCAGCGCCTCGATGATGCCGGAACCGCAGATGCCGGTGACGCCGGTATCGCCCGTCGCCGCATCGAAGCCGGGCTCGTCGGACCACAGGTCGCAACCGATCACCCTGACCCGCGCTTCCAGGGTTTCGGGATCGATGCGGACCCGCTCGATGGCGCCGGGGGCGGCGCGCTGGCCGCAGACGATCTGAGCGCCCTCGAAGGCCGGCCCGGTCGGCGAGGACGCGGCCAGAATGCGCTCCCTGTTGCCCAGGACGATTTCGGCATTGGTGCCGACATCGACGATCAGCACGGTATCGTCGGAAAGATAGGGTGTTTCGGAGAGAATCACGCCGGCGGCGTCGGCGCCGACATGGCCGGCGATGCAGGGCAGAAAATAGACCCGCGCATCCGGATTGACCGCCAGGCCGATTTCGGACGCCCAGAGCGTCTGCGCCCGATTAGTCGCCAGCGCAAAGGGCGCACCGCCCAGTTCGACTGGATCGATGCCGAGCAGCAGGTGATGCATGATTGGGTTGCCGACGAAGGTCGCGTTGAGGATGTCGTCGGCCGCAATCCCCGCCTCCGCAGCCGCATCGGCGACCAGCCGGTTCACCGCCTCGCGAACGGCCTCGGTCAATTCGATGTCGCCGCCTGGGTTCATCATGGCGTAGGAGACCCGGCTCATCAGGTCTTCGCCGAAGCGGATTTGCGGGTTCATGACACCGACCGAGGCGACGACCTCTCCGGTCGAAAGGTCGGCGAGATGAGCAGCGACGGTCGTCGAGCCGACATCGTAGGCCAGGCCGTAGGCCTTGCCCCGAAACCCCGGCCAAATGGCGATGATCCGCTCCTTGCGGTGAATCGCGACGGTTGCCTTCCAGTCGCCTTCGCGCAGGCTTTTCTGCAGCTTTTGCAGGATCCGTACGTCGCTCTCGAGCTCGCCGAGGCCCCACTGTTCCCGCAGCGCCGTCGCCAGCCGCTCGAAATCGCCGGTCGGGTGGTGCATGTCTGGCTTCTCGACTTCGACATAGTGCAGCCGGACGGCCGGGTTGACGGTGATGTCGCGAACTTCGGCGCGTTTGCGGACGACCTGCTTGTGGACCTGGCTGTCCGGAGGCACATCGATCACCAGGTCGCCCTGGACGGTCGCGTGGCAGCCGAGGCGCCGCTCCTCGGCCAGCCCGCGCCGGTCCTTGTAGCGCTGTTCGTTGGCGCTGAAGGCGCTCAGATGGCCGGCCGCGCTTTCGAGCCCGAACTTGGCGAAGCGGCCGGTGCTGATAGTGATCTGGCAGCGCCCGCAGATGCCTCGGCCGCCGCACACGGAATCGAGGTCTACGCCGAGATCGCGCGCCGCCTGCAGCAGGTTGGTGCCGACCGGAAACGTGCCGCGCCTGCCCGACGGCGTGAAGACGATCTTGGCCTCCGCCTCGACCGCCTCGTCCTTTACGCCGGTCAGCGCTTCAGGCACGGCGGCGGCGGCGCCCTTCCCGGCCGCGGCGGCTTTCGCTCTCGGCGGCGGGATCGCGGAACTTCTTCAGCCAGCGCCGGCAGTCGGGATCGTTGCCGTTCATCACATCGGCCGCCATCACGGCATCGACCTCGTGGGAATGCAAGGGATTCATGATCGCCGAGGTCATGCCCGAACAGGCCGCCATGCCGAGGAAGGCCGCGTTGAGCCCGGGCCGGTTCGGCAGTCCGAAGCCGATGTTGGATGCGCCGCAGGTGCTGTTGACGCCCAGCTCGTCGCGCAGCCGGTTCAGGATGTAGAAGACCTGCCGGCCCGCCTGGTTGATCGCGCCGATCGGCATGACCAGCGGATCGACGACGATGTCCTCCTTGGGGATGCCGTAGTCGGCGGCCCGATGGACGATCTTCCTGGCGACTTCGAAGCGGACGTCCGGGTCTTCAGAAATGCCCGATTCGTCGTTGGAGATCGCCACCACGGCGCAGCCATATTTCTTCACCAGCGGAAGGACGACCTCCAACCGCTCTTCCTCGCCGGTTACCGAATTGAGCAGCGGCTTGCCCTGATAGACCGACAGCCCCGCCTCCAGCGCCGCGACGATGGACGAGTCGATCGACAGCGGGACATCGACCAGCGATTGCACCAGCTTGATGCAATCGGCCAGGATTTTCGGCTCGTCCGCCAGCGGCACGCCGGCGTTGACATCCAGCATGTGCGCCCCGGCCTCGACCTGGGCGACGGCGTCGGCCTCGACCCGGCTGTAGTCGCCGCGGCGCAGGTCCTCCATCAGAAGCTTGCGCCCCGTGGGGTTGATGCGCTCGCCGATGATGCAGAAAGGCCGGTCGAAACCGATCACGACCTCCCGGGTCGCGGAACTGACAACGGTTCGGCTCATGTCGGGCTGGCTCTCAGGTTCGGATGTCTAGCGGGCCGTATCGTCGACGCCGTTCGACCGGACGATCCGTTCGACCCGGTCTTCGGGATACTCCTGTTCGATGCGCCCGGCAGCATCGGCCGCCGCGGCTTCCAGATCGTCGCCGCAATCGACCGGCGCGCTGCGGCGCCACTGTTCGAGATAGTCGTCGGTGCCGTGCAGCTTGGCGCGGATGGCGGCCCGGTCGATCGCCTTCTCGAACCGCACATCCAGTTGCCGGCGCGCCTTTTTCCGGCCGGCCGACACGATAATCTGGGCGGGGATGTCGCGCCAGTAGATGATCTGGAGCTTCGCCACGCTTCAGGCTCCTCGATCCGGCGTCGGAACAGTGGCCCGGCTCAGGAATTCTTCCAGTTCGCCGTAGCCGACATAGCGGTAGGCGTAGCCCAGGCCCAGCCTGGCCGCCGCCGCCTGCGCCTTGACCTGGAGCCCGGCGTCGCGGGTCTGGGCGATATAGAGGCAGCGGGTGTAATGCCGGAAATAATCGTCCCGCAATTCGGGATGGCGGTCGAGGCCGAGGCCCTCCACGATCAGCCGGTCGAAGTGGCGGACCATGTAGTCCGTCAGGTAAAAAGTGCCGGTTTCGGCTTCGGCAAGCGCGTCGAACGCCGCCTGGCCGGCGTAGAAGGCATAGCAGTGCGGGCCTTCGATCCGCTCCACGCCCTCTTCGTCGAGCACCCTGTCGAGCAGTCCGCCGGTGCCGCAGTCGGCGTAGGCGACGAGAATGCGGTCGTAGGCCGAGCGGCACTCACGGATTTTCTCGCGAACCCGGTCCGGAATCAGCTGCGGCGCGTTGTGGAGCCAGGCCGGAATGCAGGCGACGTCGAACGCGGGAACCGCGTTCATGTCCCGGAAGTGCACGATCTCCCGTGCGAGTGCGCCGCAGGCGATCACTACCGTGCCAGCCTTGCGGCGTCCGGCGAGAGTCAGGGCGCTATCCGGCGCCACGTCCAGGGCCTTGCCCGGCGGAGCAGCGGCAACGCGCGGCGCCGAACCGCCGCGAATTCGGCCGCTCCTGCCGGTTCTTGCAGTCGGGCGACGCGCCAGCGCAGCCTCCATGGGTCAGTTGATCGTCGCGCCGCCGAGGAGGTTGTGCCTGCGCTTCATGAAATCCTTGGCGATTTCCACGGCGACCGCGGCATCGGGGCAATAGGCGTCGGCGCCCACCGCCTGGGCAAATTCCTCGTTCAGCGGGGCGCCGCCGACCAGGACGGTATAGTCGTCGCGAATGCCCTTCTCTTTCAAGGTTTCGATCACGACCTTCATATACGGCATCGTCGTCGTCAGCAGCGCCGACATGCCGAGAATATCGGGCTCGTGCTCCTCGATGGCCGCGAGATAATTTTCGACCGGATTGTCGATGCCGATATCGACCACCTCGAAGCCGGCGCCCTCCATCATCATCGACACGAGATTCTTGCCGATGTCGTGGATGTCGCCCTTGACGGTGCCGATCACCATCTTGCCGACCCGCGGCGCGCCGGTCTCGGCGAGCAGCGGCCGGAGAATGAACATGCCGGCCTTCATCGCATTCGCCGATTGCAGCACTTCGGGCACGAAAAGGATGCCGTCGCGGAAATCGATCCCGACGATGCGCATGCCTTCGACCAGCGCTTCGGTCAGGATCGAATAGGGCTGCCATTTTCGCTCGAGCAGGATGTTGACGCCCTCTTCGATCTCTTCCTTGAGACCGTCGTAGAGGTCGTCGTGCATCTGCTCGACCAGTTCCTCGTCGTTCAGTTCGCTGAGAACGAGATCGTCGTCGTCGGACATGACGGCACCATCCCTCGGAGCGCGCGGCGGCGCTGGACAACAAACCCGCGCCGACGGCCGCAATATGCATGGAATGCGGCGGCGCGGGAACATGCACATAACCGCCTGCCTCGTCACGCAAAATCGGCGGCGCTGCGATGACAATTTCGTGCGTCAGCCTGTCGCTGACGCCGTGCGGGCGCCGGAGTGCTACAGCCGGAGAATCCGAAATTCGCCGAAAGGGAAGAAACCATGTCCGGAAACCGCTACGACGCCTACGAACGCCTGATATTCGACCGGCCGGCCGATGGCGTGCTGCGGGTCACGATGCACAATCCGGACAACCCTATGAATTCCGTCGATGCGAAGATGCACGAGGAACTGGTCGCAGTCTGGCCCGACATCGATGCTGACAGGGATGTCGGCGCGGTCATTCTGCGCGGCGCCGGCCGGGCCTATTCGGCGGGCGGCGACTTCGGCATGATCGACGGGATCATCGGCGACCACGGCTACCGCATGCGCGCGATGAAAGAGGCGCGCGACCTCGTCTACAACGTTATCGCCTGTTGCCGGCCGACGATCGCCGCGATGCACGGCGTCGCCGTCGGCGCAGGCCTCGCGGCCGGCATGGTCTGCGACGTCACCATCGCCACGAAGAGCTGCCGCATCATCGACGGCCACACCGCCCTCGGTGTCGCGGCGGGCGATCATGCGGTCATCAGTTGGCCCCTGCTGTGCGGCATGGCCAAGGCGAAATACTACCTGATGACCTGCGAAACGCTGACCGGCGAGGAGGCGGAGCGGATCGGCCTGATCTCGCTGGCCGTCGAGGAAGACGCCCTGGAGGCCGAGGCGCTGCGCGTCGCCACGCGGCTCGCCGGCGGCGCCCGCACCGCGATCAGCCATACAAAGATGGCGCTCAACAACTGGTACCGTATGAACGGCCCGAGCTTCGACGCCTCGCTGGGCTACGAATTCCTCGCCTGGGACGGCCCGGAGGCGCAGGAAGGCCTCGCTGCGCTGAAAGAGAAACGCAAGCCGAAATTCGGCAGGATGCCGGTGTAGCCGGCGCCTTCCGGGCTGGCGGCCGGCAACCGGCGAACGGGTTGGCGCGCGCTGCCCGCAGGCCGCGCTCGAAACACAATCGAAATTTGGGAAGCGCCGGCGGTCACACCGCCTGCGCCATCCCCTCTGCGCGCTTGCTTTCGCGTTGCCAGAAGTAGGCGGCGAGGAGGCCGAGCAGGCTCCAGGCGACGAGGCCGGTGCCGAGGGCCCGGGCGGCGAAAAGGCCAGCCAGTTCCGGCGGCGTCGGGCCGATGAATTCGTCCGGGTGCGGCGCGCCGACAAGGTGCGGCGCCAGGATAAGCAGGGCGGCGACGCCCCGGAGCGCCCAGGTGCGGCCGAACGCGATCAGCGCCAGGCCGGCCGCAGTCGCGCCGACGGCGCCGAACCACCAGGTCTGGCGCGGACCGATCTCCGCCGCCGCGGAGCCCGGCAGTTCCGGCGGAATGCCGAACGCCGGGGCCAACTGGACCGCCATGAAACCGGCGATGCCCCAGACCAGCCCCTGCCGGACGGCGATGCGGACGCCGCGGTCCTCGGCCAGCGCCATGGCGGCGACCAGCAGGAAGGCGTAGCCGGTATAGGTCAGGGTCGTGAACAGCACGCTCAGCCCGTCGCGCTCCAGGTCGATGCCGGGAATGGCCGCAGTGCCCTCCCCGCCGTCGCCAAAGTGGTTCAGCGTGCCGCTCTCATACAGTTCGGCATGCAGCAGCACCGGCTGGACGAAGACGAGTTGGAGCAGGGCCGCGACCAACCCGGTCAGAAAGCCAGCGAACAGCGCGCTGACCAATATGCGGGTAAACATGTCTAGTGGCAGGGGAAGCCCATGGCGTGGCGCGAATCGTGCGCCGCGTCATGCAGGGCGGCCGTCTGCACATGGCCGGCGAGCGTGACGATCGCCAGGCCGATGAAGGCGGACAGCGCGATGGCGGCGAGCTTCGCCGAAATTCCGGTCCTGCTCTGGGTTTGGGCAGTCATGCAATTCTCCGTCGTATCACCCGACAACGATACAGTCGCGGTCGCCCGGCAGGTTTCCTGGCTCACGGTTACCGGCCTGTCTTGCGCCCGCCTTCCCGGCCGTTCGACCAGTGGCATTCCGAGCGCGGCCAACCGTCTACAGTTGCGGGGACAGCTCCGGATTTGATCCGCCGATCGCACCGGATTCCCTATTAAGCCCCTCCCCTTCCGGATCGGGACGCCAAGCCCGCAAGCATTAGCCCCATGATCCGAATGCCGTCAAGCGTCGGTCGTGCGTCCGTTCGAAATAAGAGAGTATGCGGCGACACGAAAACGCGCGCCTCTCCGCGCCCCTCCCCGTCATTTCGACCGGAGCGGCGCAGCCGCGCTCCAAAGGCCGGCACCTTCCCGTGCGGCAATGCTTGACGGGTTCCGGGGCCGCAATTAGGGTCAATTCTTTTTTTCCGGTGCAACGGCGGTGCCGAGGCGCCGGGGCGCGTTGGCAACGAAATGGCGGAAACGCGCCATTTCAGCGCCTTAAGTTTGGAGGGCAGCATGGACCATGGAAAGCACGATGGCGGCGCAGCCTGACATCGCGGCGGGCCGGCTCTCGCAAGCCGAATACGCGCGCAACTTCGGCGATATCAAGCCGCCGCTTACGCCGCAGCAGGCGCCGATCGACGCCAGCCGCTGCTACTTCTGCTACGACGCGCCCTGCATCGAGGCCTGCCCGACCGGCATCGACATCCCGAGCTTCATCCGCAAGATCGCCTCGGACAATATCCGCGGCGCGGCGATGGACATTCTCGGGGCCAACATTTTCGGCGGCGCCTGCGCCCGGGTCTGCCCGGTCGAGGAGCTGTGCGAGGAGGTCTGCGTGCGCACCGCGCAGGAGGGCAAGCCGGTCAATATCGGCCTGCTCCAGCGCTACGCCACCGACCGGTTTTTCGAGCGCGGCGAGCAGCCCTTCGAGCGCGCGGCGACGACCGGCAAGCGTGTGGCCGTGGTGGGCGGCGGACCGGCCGGCATCAGCTGCGCCCACGGCCTCGCCCGGCTCGGCCACGAAGTTACGGTCTACGAAGCGCGGGCCAAGGCCGGCGGGCTCAACGAATACGGCATCGCCGCCTACAAGGTGATCGACGATTTCGCCCAGCGCGAGCTGGATTTCATCCTTTCGGTCGGCGGCATCACGCTGGAGTTCAACAAGGCGCTCGGCACGGACATCTCCCTGGCCGGGCTGCGCCGGGATTACGACGCGGTGTTCCTGGCGACCGGCCAGGCCGGCGTGAAGGGGCTGGAGGTCGAAGGACAGGCGCTCGAGGGCGTCCGGCCGGCGATCGACTATATCGCCGAGCTGCGCCAGGCCGGCGATCTGGCGGCGCTGCCCGTCGGGCGCAGGGTCGTCGTGATCGGCGGCGGCAACACGGCCATCGACATCGCCGTCCAGACGAAGCGGCTGGGCGCCGAGGACGTCACCATCTGCTACCGCCGCGGACCCGACGAGATGGGTGCGACCTGGCACGAGCAGGAGGTCGCGCAGACCAGCGGCGTCAGGATCAAGCACTGGGTCCGCCCGGTGCGACTGCACGGCGCGAACGGCCATGTCGGCAGCATCGAACTGGAATATACAAGGCTCGACGACAGCGGCCGGCTGACCGGCACCGGCGATACGACGACCCTGCCTGCGGACAGCGTGTTCACTGCGATCGGCCAGATCCTGATTGCCGATCCGGTGGCGGACGGCGCCGGCGGGCCGCTCGACATAAGCGGCGGCCGGATCGTCGTGAACGATGACCTTGAAACGTCGCTCTCCGGCGTGTTCGCCGGCGGCGACTGCATCGACGGACTCGACCTGACCGTGCAGGCGGTGGAAGACGGCAAGGTCGCCGCGCGGTCGATCCACTGCTACCTGACCCGATGAGCGGGAGGCAAGGACCATGGCTGACCTGAGAACCGACCTCGCCGGAATCACATCGCCCAATCCCTTTTGGCTCGCCTCGGCGCCGCCGACCGACAAATACTACAATGTCGAGCGCGCCTTCAGAGCCGGCTGGGGCGGTGTCGTCTGGAAGACCGTCGGCGAGCCGATCGTCAACACCACGTCGCGCTACGGCGCGGTGGAGTACAACGGCTCCCGCATGGCCGGCTTCACCAATATCGAGCTGATTTCGGACCGGCCGATCGAGGTCAACCTGCGCGAGGTCAAGCAGATCAAGCGGGAATGGCCGGACCGGGCGCTGGTCGTCTCCCTGATGGTGCCGTGCGACGAGGAAAGCTGGAAGACCATCCTCGCCGAGGTCGAGGACACCGGAGCCGACGGGATCGAGCTCAATTTCGGCTGCCCCCACGGCATGTCCGAGCGCGGCATGGGCTCGGCGGTCGGCCAGGTGCCGGACTATGTCGAGATGGTCACGGCCTGGTGCAAGCAGCACACGCGGATGCCGGTCATCGTCAAGCTCACGCCCAACATCACCGACATCCGCTACCCGGCCCGCGCCGCACGCAAGGGCAATGCCGATGCCGTGTCGCTGATCAACACGCTGGCCTCCGTGATCGGCGTCGATCTCGACACGATGGCGCCGCTGCCGCTGGTCAACGGCAAGGGCACCCATGGCGGCTATTGCGGCCCGGCGGTCAAGCCGGTCGCCCTGCGCATGGTCGGCGACCTGGCGCGCGACCCGGAATGCCGCGGCATGGGGATCTCGGGAATCGGCGGGATCTCGACGTGGCGCGACGCGGCGGAGTTTCTCGCCATCGGCGCCAGCAACGTCCAGGTCTGCACGGCGGCGATGCATCGCGGCTTCAAGATCGTCGAGGACATGATCGACGGCCTGTCGAACTGGATGGACGAGAAGGGCTACCGCACCCTGTCGGACTTCCGGGGCGCCGCGGCGCGCAACTATGTCGAATGGGGCGAACTCGACATGAACTACGAGATCGTCGCCCGCATCGACCAGGATCTCTGCATCAAGTGCGGCCTGTGCCACGTCACCTGCGAAGACACCTCCCACCAGTCGATCGCCGCGCTCAGGGTCGACGGCGAACGGCGCTACGAGGTGATCGACGAGGAGTGCGTCGGCTGCAATCTCTGCATGTATGTCTGCCCGGTCGACGGCTGCATCACCATGGAGCCGGTCGACAACGGCAAGCCCTACGTCGTCTGGGCCGACGATCCGCGGAACCCGGCAAACCGGGCGCAGGCGGCCGAGTAGGCCTGCGGGCGCCGAAGGTCTTCAGGCCGGTATTTCTAGATTTTTGTTTGACCGTTCATTTTCTTAAATCCGCCTAACACTTTGAAATTGCTCCGTTTACCGAAAAACGGAAAATCGGGACAGACCGGTCTATATACCGTCTTTTTTTGCATCCGGCCTTTCCGCCGTGTTTGCACCCGCCTGCGTCCGCCGCGCCCGCTTTATGTTCATATAATGTTCTCATGACCGATGTCAACCCCATTCGGCGCAGCGTGGCGGACGAAGGTTGTGACGGCGTCGGGAGATCCGGGCCGGCCAGCGGTCCGCCGCGCGCACGCAGCCGATGCGCGTCCGGCCGACGCTTTCCATCGCGTGGGCCGGTGGGCAATCCGCGCGGACGCCGAGCCCGGCAGCCCGCGCCTGCACGGTCTTCGCGATACCGCCGGGAGGGTCGGAAGTATTATCGCCGAGGCCATGATGGCGATCGAGCAAACGGGGGGTTTCCGTCGGCGCCTCCTTTCGACCATGGTGCCGATTGGATTTGTTAGCCTCCGTCCGCCCGTAGTTTGTCCACCTTTTGACGCGCTGCATCATTCCCGTGGCGTAGGGTCTGATGCATTGACTCAAAAATGGCCAAGTATTGGCGCTTGAACATATTTTAGCGCAAAATTATATATGAATAGCGGATAAATTCAATAATGGCACTGTTTAGCCTAGGTACATAAGTCATGGCTCATCCAACCCGTTTGTATGTCTTGCGCAAAGCGAAGGGCTTCTCGAAGGCTCGACTCGCAGAACTATCGAGAGTCTCAATGCGCACCATTCAGCGCCTAGAGAACCCCGCACACAGTAACACGACCCCTCACTGGACTACCGTGGAGAGGCTTGCCAAGGCCCTCCAGATCGCCCCCGAGGTGCTTACCGGTGAGTTGCCGCTCCCGCAAACCGGCAAGGCGCCTGCTCCCGCACAGCGCGTCCAAGTCAACGCCGAGATCGCGCCGAAGGCCCGGCTCGCCTACGACCTCGTCAAGAGCCGATACGGCGTTAGCGCCACCGAGATCATCAACATGGCGCCTCTCCTATTTGTGCTTCTGGCCGAAGGGAGTCTCGGCTGGAGACGAAGTAAGCTGGAAGAAGCGGGTGAAGCGATCAGCCGCTTGGACGAGATTGGGAACGAGGTCGGGTATTGGCTCTTCGGGACGGCCACGACCGTCGCGCTCAATGCGGACACGCTGGAAAAAGAGTCTATCGCGAAGGCGGATATCTTCGGCGACCATCTGTTTAGCGATAGCCACGATACATTTGGAGACGACCCGTTCGATCGCTCGAAAAGCAACCCCTTTGCCGGCTACTTGCGGAAGCTTGCCGCCGACCTCGAAAATCCCGGCGTCGTCGAAGTAGAGCGTGATGATCTCAGCTACGGGTCGCCGTGGTTACGGTTTCCTGACTACGACCTTTGCAACGACGAGATCGAAAAGGTCACCAACGACTCCCTCGATGCCAAGAGGGCGCTTGAAACCGGCCATGTCAGGCTCTCCGAGATTCCCGAGGAGTTGAAGGGAGACGACGCGGGCAAGGAGCGCGCAGCGTGGCTGGAAGAGAGACTGCCTGGCATCTACAGGGACCTGAACGAAGATCAGCCAGTCGCCAAGCTCGCGAAGATCGTGTCCACGGCGACGCCGACCGAGGTGAAAGAGACCTTGAAGAAGGTGGCGCCGGAATCGGGGAACGCCTCGCAGAATGTCGGCGGCGGAGAGGAAGACGGAGACGTCCAATGACGGCCATCGCATACACCGGCCACGCCATAACGCGCATGCGGCAGCGAGGTATTCGGAATCGGGACATCATCCTCATTCTCGAGTGCGGAACCCAGATCGACGAGGAGACCTGGTTCATGCGCGATCGGGACGTCAGACGCGAGATCGAGGTTCGCAAGCGGGAGATTCAGGCGCTTGAACGCTTGGCGAGCAAGAAGGTGGTGATGCGCGGTGAGCAGGTCGTGACCGCGTATCCCTCACGACCTGACGATCAGAAGCGCGCGCTCCGCCGAGGCCGGTGGAAGGGGATGGCGACATGATGCAGAAGCTCGGAAAGTTCGACGATCTGGACCGGGATCGCGTTGTCAAGGAGATCGAGGAACGCTGCCGCGTCGCGCTCGAGAAAGCGGGGCGGCGTCCCAAATGGTTGCGAGATGATTCGGGTAGAAACTGGTGGGTGCTGGGTGGGCAAGCAAACTGGCATGGCATTCCCGAAGAGATGATCCAGAACGAGAGACGCGCTCAGGTCGAGGGAGTGCTCGTCATCGCGGACCGGAAACGCGCGAGCATCGACGTGTTCAAGGGACCTCTGGGACCGCTCGTCAGCGCAAGCGACGGGTTTCGCCGCCCCTCCGGAGATTACAGTTTCAACGTGAAGATATGTGGAGACCGCATGTGGATTAAGGAGGCGCCGAACGCCGTATTGCACAGGTTGGATACAATTCCGTATTCCGCGGAAGACAAGGAACGAGACAGGAAGCTGAACGAGTTTCAGAAACTAATTTCGGGCATGACACCTGAGCAGTTCAAGCAACTCAGAGAGGACTTTGGAGGATGAAACGTACCAAGCCCTTAATCGACTACTTCTACGCCTTCCTCGCTATTGGAATGCTTGTCCTAGCCGTCTACCTCAAGTCTTAGGATCTCTCCCTACGGTAGCATCCGGAACGGTCCCCTGCCCTACATCTCGGGCACGAAACCGGATCATACATACAGCGCGCCCTCAGACATCTACGCAGCCGCCCGGTCCCGCCCCGCCTGGGCAAGCTCGTAACTTACCTGCATCCGCATCCAGCGACCGGCAGTGCCCCGGCCGATGTCTTCCAGCGCCAGCGCCATGTCCGTGGATATGCCCGCCTTGCCGTTCAGCAGGCGGGATAGCGCGGTGCGCGCCCGCAGCCGGGATGCCCCCACAGCCGGGCCGGCCGGCGGTCTGCCCGCCGCGCCCTATTCCGCCGCTTCGCGGATGACCGCGACCGGCCGGGCGCGTTCGTGCTTGATCTTCAGCGCCTCGTAATCGGGCACGAAGGGCGGCCGGTCGATGTTGCGGCCGACGCCGCCGGAATGTTCCGCGCAATAGTCGTTCCCGCGCGCGTGAGGAAGGTTCTCGACGCGACCCGTCGAGAACCTTCCCGTTGAGATCACGCAATATCGAAACGGTCCCGAGTCATCACCTTGTCCCAGGCAGCGACGAAGTCGTCCACGAAACGCCGACCGGAGTCCTCGCATCCGTAGACTTCCGCGATCGCCCGAAGCTGCGAGTTCGAGCCAAAGATCAGATCGGCCCGGGTGGCGGTCCATTTAAGATCGCCCGTAGCGCGATCACGCCCCTCGAACAGGTCTTCGGATTCGGAAGCTGCCTCCCATGTCGTGCCCAGGTCGAGCAGATTCACGAAGAAGTCGTTGGTGAGCGACTCCGGCCGGTCGGTAAAGACTCCGTGCCGGGATTGTTCGAAGTTTGCGTTCAGGACCCGCATGCCGCCGACGAGCACCGTCATCTCGGGCGCCGTCAGCCCCAGCAGCTGGGCCCGGTCGACCAGCAGCGCCTCCGCCGGCCCGGCGCGCCGGCCGTTGAGGAAGTTGCGGAACCCGTCCGCAGCCGGTTCGAGCACGGCGAAGGACTCGATGTCCGTCTGCTCCTGGGACGCATCCGTGCGGCCCGGCGCGAACGGAACCGTCACCTCGTACCCGGCGTTCTCCGCCGCCCGCTGGACGGCCGCGCACCCGCCCAGGACGATCAGGTCGGCGAGCGAGACCCTCTTCCCGCCGGCTTGCGCGTCGTTGAACGCCTGCCGGACGCCCTCGAGGGTTTCGAGCACGGACGCCAGCCGGGCGGGCTGGTTGACCTCCCAGTCCTTCTGCGGCGCAAGACGGATGCGCGCGCCGTTCGCCCCGCCGCGCAGATCGGAGCCGCGGAAGGTCGAAGCCGATGCCCAGGCGGTTGAGACCAGCTCGGAGACAGAGAGCCCCGAACCGAGGATCCCGGCCTTGAGATCGGCGATGTCCCGTTCGTCGATCAAGTCATGGGCGACGGCGGGGACGGGGTCCTGCCAGATCAGCTCCTCTGCCGGGACCTCCGGGCCGAGATAGCGCGCGCGCGGACCCATGTCGCGGTGCGTCAGCTTGAACCACGCCCGGGCGAAGGCACCCGCGAACGCGTCCGGGTCGGCGTGGAAGCGCCGCGAGATCGACTCGTAAACCGGGTCCATCCGCATGGCCATGTCCGCCGTGGTCATCATCGGCGCATGGCGTTTCGACGGATCGTGGGCATCCGGCACGATGTCCGCGCCGGCGCCGTCCTTCGGCACCCATTGCCACGCGCCGGCGGGGCTCTTCGCCACCTCCCATTCGTAGCCGAACAGAGTGTCGAAGTAGCTGTTGTCCCACTTGACCGGCGTGGGGGTCCATGCGCCCTCGATGCCGCTGGTGATCGCATCGCCCGCCTTGCCGCTGCCGAAGCTGCTCTTCCAGCCGAGTCCCTGTTGTTCGATGGGCGCGCCCTCGGGTTCGGGGCCGACATGGGCCGTATCGCCGGCGCCGTGGGCCTTGCCGAAGGTGTGCCCGCCGGCGACGAGCGCGACGGTCTCCTCGTCGTTCATTGCCATGCGCCCAAAGGTCTCGCGGATGTCCCGGCCCGAGGCGACCGGGTCGGGATTGCCGTTCGGCCCTTCCGGGTTGACGTAGATGAGACCCATCTGGACCGCACCGAGAGGCGCCTCGAGCTCCCGGTCGCCGGTGTAGCGCTCATCTCCGAGCCACTCGGTCTCGGAGCCCCAGGAGATGTCCTCTTCGGGCTCCCAGACGTCCTCGCGTCCGCCGGCGAAGCCGAAGGTCCTGAACCCCATCGACTCCAAGGCGCAGTTGCCGGCCAGGATCATGAGGTCGGCCCAGGAAATCTTCCGGCCGTACTTCCGCTTGACCGGCCAGAGCAGCATCCGCGCTTTGTCGAGATTGCCGTTGTCGGGCCAGCTGTTGAGCGGCGCGAAGCGCTGGGTGCCGGTGCGCCCGCCGCCGCGGCCGTCGCCGATCCGGTAGGTGCCGGCGCTGTGCCATGCCATCCGGATGAAGAGCGGCCCGTAATGGCCGTAGTCGGCCGGCCACCAGTCCTGCGACGCGGTCATCAGCTCGAAGATGTCCTTCTTGACTGCGTCGAAGTCGAGGCTCTCGAACGCCTTGGCGTAGTCGAAGTCCCCGCCCATCGGGTTAGACAGGGCGGAATGCTGGTGCAGCACGTTGAGCTTCAGTTGGTTGGGCCACCAGTCCCGGTTCGAGGTGCCGCCGCCGGCGGCGTTTCCGCGCGCCCCGTGCATGACCGGGCATCTGCTTTCGTTCATGACTTCCTCCTTCGCGTGTCCTGCGTTGGTTCGAAACGGTCCCGGAGACCGCGCTCCGGCCTCAGCCGACTGGCTGACCGGGGGAGCGTAGGGAGTGCATATCTTCGTGTACAACGATGAATATTGTCTATAATAATCGAGTTTTCCGAATATAAGCTCCCGGAGGAACCTCCGATGAAGCGCCTGCCCACGATGAAGCAACTCGAATACCTGGCGGCGCTGGCGGACACGCGGCATTTCGGGCGGGCGGCCGCGCGCTGCCACATCACCCAGTCGACGCTGAGCGCCGGCATCCGCGATCTCGAGTCGGTGCTCGGCGCCGCGGTCGCGGAGCGCTCGAACCGGCACGTGCTGATGACGCGCGTCGGCACGACCATCGCCGGGAGGGCGAAGGCGCTGTTGCGCCAAGCGGAAGAGGTGATGGAGATCGCCAGGGCGGACCGCGCCCCCATGACCGGGGAGATGCGCCTGGGAGTGATCCCGACCATCGGCCCCTTCCTCCTGCCCCGGGTCCTGCCGGCCCTGAGGGAGAGGTTCCCGGAGTTGACGATCTACCTGCGGGAGGAGCAGACCGTCCCGCTGCTCGCCCGGCTGGAGGACGGCGAGGTGGATGCCGCGCTGATCGCGCTGCCCTGCGAAACCGGGGACCTCACCGTCGAGGACATCCTCGAGGACGAGTTCCTGTTTGCCTGCAACCGGTCCCATGCGTTCGCCGGCGCCGAAGCGATTTCGCGGGAGGCGCTCGAGGGCGAACATCTCATGCTGCTCGAGGAGGGCCACTGTCTGCGCGGCCACGCGCTGGATGTCTGCGGCACCGTAAACGCGAAGGCGCGGGCGCAGTTCGAGGCCAGCAGCCTGCACACGCTGGTGCAGATGGTGGCGGCCGGCATCGGTGTCACGCTCGTACCGCGGCTCGCGGTCGACGCGCATATCGCCCAGGGAACGGGCATCTCGCTCTCGCGGCTTGCAACGCCCGCTTCGCGCCGAATCGGATTGGCATGGCGCCGAACGTCGTTGAGAACCGGGGACTTTCGAGCGTTGGCGCGCGCACTGCGCGAACTGGGCAACGCGGCGTGAATTTCCCGCTTCCGGGCGCGCGTTTGCCGTTGGCGGCCGGAACGCTTCGCCCTACTCCGCCGCTTCGCGGATGACTGCGACCGGGCGGGCGCGTTCGTGCTTGATTTTGAGCGCCTCGTAATAGGGCGCGAAGGGCGGCCGGTCGATGTAGCGGCCGGTCCCGCGGGTCACGCGCACATCGCCGTCGTCCCAGACCAGCCGGCCTTGGCTGAACGTCTTGACGTTGATGCCGGTGACCTCCATGCCCTCGAAAATGTTGTAGTCGACCCGCTGATGGTGGGTCTCGACCGAGATCGACCGGCTGCGCGTCGGATCCCAGACCGCCAGGTCGGCGTCCGCCCCCGCGGCTACCACGCCCTTGCGCGGGTAGATGTTGAAGATCTTGGCGGCGTTGGTCGAGGTCACGGCGACGAACTCGTTCATGGTCAGCCGGCCGGTGTTGACGCCGTGCTCCCAGAGCACATGCATCCGGTCCTCGATGCCGCCGGTGCCGTTCGGAATCAGCCGGAAATCGTGGCGGCCGGCGGCCTTCTGCGGCGCGCAGAAACAGCAATGGTCGGTCGCCGTGGTCTGCAGGTTGCCGGCCTGCAGGCCGCGCCACAGCGCCGCCTGGTGCTCGGACGAGCGGAAGGGCGGGCTCATGACATAGGCCGCGGCAGTCGCGAAATCCGGATGGCGGTAGACGCTGTCGTCGATCAGCAGATGCCCGGCCAGCACCTCGCCGAACACGCGCTGGCCCTCGTTGCGCGCCCGCGTGATCGCCTCGAGCGCGTCGATGCAGGAGGTGTGGACGACGTAGAGCGGCACGTCGAGCACCTCGGCGATCCGGATCGCCCGGTTGGCGGCCTCGCCCTCGACCTCCGGTGGGCGCGACAGCGGATGGCCCTCCGGCCCGGTCACGCCCTGGTCGTACAATTCCTGCTGAAGATGGTAAACCAGCTCGCCGTTCTCGGCATGGACGGTGCAGATCGCGCCCAGTTCGCGGGCCCGGCAGAAGCTGTTCACCAGCGTCTCGTCCTCGGCCATGATCGCGTTCTTGTAGGCCATGAAATGCTTGAACGAGTTGACGCCGTGATCGCGCACCAGGGTGCCCATATCGGCGCGGACCGACTCGTCCCACCAGGTGATGGCGACGTGGAAGGTGTAGTCGCTGACCGATTTCTCCGCCCATTCCCGCCATTGCTTGTAGGCGTCCAGAATATTCTGCTGCGGATCGGGGATCACGAAATCGATGATCGTCGTGGTGCCGCCGACGCAGCCCGCGGTCGTTCCGGTCTCGAAATCCTCGGACGCCACGGTGCCCATGAAGGGCAACTGCATATGGGTGTGCGGATCGATGCCGCCCGGCATCACATAACAGCCGCCCGCATCGACGGTCTCGGCGCCCGCCGGCGCTTCCAGATTCTCGCCGACGGCGGCGATCCTGTCGCCGTCCAGAAGCACGTCGGCGCGGAAGCTGCGGTCCGCATTCACGACGGTTCCGCCCCGGATCAGAGTGGCCATCTCGGATTCTCCCAACGATACCGCCGGCACGGCCGGAAGCGGCGCCGGCGACCGGAACCAAACGCGGATATTACGGCAAACCGCACCCCGGCGCCAGTCGGGGTTCGACAATCCGGGCGCCCCGCCCGGAACATTGGCGCCGCGGCGAACCTCCTCCGGAAATCCTATGACCGCTGGCTCTGGGAAAAAGTTATACTGTCGGTATGAAAACAGCCGTATCGATCCCCGACGACATTTTCGAACGCGCCGAACGGCTGGCATCGCAAGGACGGCGGTCCCGAAGCGACGTGTACGCCGCCGCGCTCGACGAATATCTCGCGCGCCATGCGCCGGACGAGGTTACCGACGCAATGAACCGGGTATGCGGCGAGGTCGGAGGGAAGGATGACGCCTTCCTCGCCGCCGCCGGCAGACGGGTGCTCGCTGACTCCGAGTGGTGATCTCCCAGGGCGATTTGCGCCGGCCGGACCCGCCCTTGCCGTTCGGCGACTACCGGTCGGCCCGGACAGTTGGCGGGGACGGTTGGCGATCGTCTTCTGGCGGAAAGACGGCCTGTTGGGCTAAATTCGACCTTTGCGCTCTTCGCCCGGAAACGGCAAAGGCTACAGCATCCCGAAGGAGAGAGGACATGACCACAGTCAGGGCCGGTCTGATCCAGTTCGCGCTCAACACCAGCACCGACGAGAGCCCCGAGACGATCAAGGCCAACATGATCGAGGCCCACCTGCCGCTGATCGACGAGGCCGGCGCAAACGGGGTTCAGGTCCTGTGCCTGCAGGAGGTGTTCAACCAGCCCTATTTCTGCCCGAGCCAGGACGTGAAGTGGTACGCCGCGGTCGAGAAGATCCCCGACGGGCCGACGACCCGGCTGATGCAGGAATACGCGAAAAAGCATTCCTTGGTCGTCGTGGTGCCGATCTACGAGGAAGAGCAGACCGGCGTCTATTACAACACCGCGGCGGTCATCGACGCCGACGGCAGCTATCTCGGCAAGTACCGCAAGACGCATATCCCCCAGGTCGCCGGCTTTTACGAGAAGTTCTTCTTCAAGCCCGGCACCTCCGGCTGGCCCGTCTTCGAAACCGCCTATTGCAGGCTCGGCGTCTATATCTGCTACGACCGGCATTTTCCGGAAGGCTGGCGCGCGCTGGCGCTCAACGGCGCCGAATATATCGTCAACCCGTCGGCCACCGTCGCCGGGCTCAGCCAGTATCTCTGGAAGCTGGAACAGCCGGCCTCCGCCGTCGCCAACGGAGTCTATATCGGCGCCTGCAACCGGGTCGGTACCGAAGGGCCGTGGAATATCGGGCGCTTCTACGGCTCGTCCTACATCGTCGATCCGCGCGGCGAGTTCCTGTGCGAGGCCAGTGAGGACGGGAACGAACTGATTTACGCCGACATGGACATGGAGAAGGTGCGCGAGGTGCGCAACCTCTGGCAGTTCTTCCGCGACCGCCGGCCGGAGACCTACGCCGTCATTTCGAGCGGCGAGCACTGACCGTCGGCTGACGCCGGCGCCGCCGGGCCGCAGTCCGGCGTCAGGCCGGGCGCCGGCGATTCGCGTAGTAGGCGCGCACCGCCTCGCGCCGGCGGTGTCCGCGTGCGAACTGGCCGGGGTCGTCCGCCGCCGCGCGCCGGGCGCGCTCCGTCAGGTCCGCTTCCAGTTCCGCCAGATCGAACGCGGCAAGCCTGCCTTCGGCCATGACCGTGCGCCCGGCGACGATGAGGCCGCGCACATGCCGGTTGCTTGCCCGGGTGAGCAGGACTTCGGTTTCGTCCAAGCCGTCGGCCAGGCAATCCGCGCTCATTGCGGCGTAATCGAGTATCGCGAGGTCCGCCCGGGCGCCCGGCGCCAGCGCGCCGTAGTCGCCGCTGCCGTCGATCGCGCGGAAGCCGTCGCGGCAGGCGGCCCGGAACAGCCGGGCCGGCGGCAGGACCGGCTCCAGCCCGGTGCCGTTGTGCACCCGCCCAGCCAGCCGCAAATCGCGGAAATAGTCCTGGTCGTCGTCGTGGGCCGCACCGTCGAGCCCGAAACCGAAGCGCAGGCCGTGGCGCATGTAGCGCTGCACGGGCGCGATGCCGGAGCGCATCCGCAGATTGGACGAGGTGTTGACCGAAACGGTGACGCCCCGTTCGGCCAGCAGGGCGCATTCCTCTTCCGTCAGATGGACGCCGTGCGCCACCGTGAGCCGCGGCGAGAGCAGGCCGATCTCGTCCAGAAACCGGACGATTCCCTGCCTATAGGTCGCATCGAGCCACTGGCGCTGGCGCGGCGATTCGAGCAGATGCATGTGGACCCGGCGGCCGTGGAGGGCGGACGCCTCGGCGATCCCGGCCAGCGTTTCGTCCCGGCACCATTGCGGGCCGACCGGGCCGTACTGGACCTGGAAGAGCTCGTTCTCGTGCGCCGCGGCGATCTCCTCGACCTGCTCGACCTGGCGGTGTGCCGGCGCCGCTTCGGCAAGAGCGGCCTCCATCGCCGCGCGGTCGCCGTCCTCCAGGTAGGGAAGCAGGTCCCGCTGGTCGCCGTACACCCAGGGATTGCGGTCGCGGACCGGGCAGGAAAAGGCGACCCGGATACCGACCTTGGCGGCAGCGCGCGCGACGCCGTCCGCCTCGCTTTCCAGACGGTCGACGGCGAGCGAATTGTGGCAATGCACGGTCGCGCCGATGCCGGCGAGCGCCATGCGGCCGAAGGCGACCGCCGCTTCGAGGCGTGGATCGAGCGGCAGGCGCAAGAAGGAGGCGATCCAGCATTCCAAGGCGTCGTCGCAGCCGCCCATCGCGAGGGGAAGGATGCCGTAACCATGGTCATGGGCATTGACCATGGCCGGCAACGCGATCCGGCCGTCGCGCGGCGCACCGTCAGAACAGTCGATCGCGGCAATCCGGCCGTCAGCGATCGTCACCTCGGCGTTGCGCAGCGCCGCACCCTCGCCCGGCGCCGCCAACAGGCGGCCGACGGATAGGCGGCCGACGGGCAGGCACCGGGTCATCGCTCGCCCAACATGGAATTGCCGGGCGTCGAATCGCCCGACAGGAAGGCGAGATCGCGCCCCAGATGCTCCGCCATCACCCGCGCGGCTACCGTCGGGCTGCGCTCGGACGGGGCGAGCAGGCACAGGCGCAACTGCGTCAGCCGCTCGCTCTCAAGCGGCACGGCGACCAGCCTTCCCTCGGCCAGCTCCTCGACGAAGCCCAGCCGGGTGTAGAAGGCGATGCCGACGCCGCGCAGCAGCAGGCGTTTGAGCAGCGCCAGCGTGTTGGAGGTCAGCACGGGTTTGTGGGCCCGCTTGAACGTGTCGAGGCTGTCGCCGAGAAAGCCGCGAATCGAGCCGGTATTGTCCTGGTAGATCAGCGGGTAGGCGCTGCATTCGTCGAGCGTGACCGAGCCGCGGCCGGCCAGATCGTGGTCCGGCTTCATGATGGCGTGCAGCGGACAGGGGATGTTCTGCAATTCATGGATGCCGCCGCGCCAGACCGGATCGAAGGTCAGGCCGAGATCGGCGGTGCCGCGTGCGACCGAATGGAGGATTTCGTTCGGATCGCCGGCCGTGACGCGGATCTGGACGGCCGGATGGTCCGCGATGAAGCGGGTCAGCGTATCGGGCAGGAAATGCTGGGTCAGGCTGTCCAGGGTGGCGATTGCGACCTCGCCGCTGACCACGCTGCGCAGATTGTTGATTTCACCGTGCAACCGCTTGAAATCGTGCAGGGTTTCGCGCGAATGGCGGAGCATAAGACGGCCCGCTTCGGTCAGGCGCATGCCGTCCGGATGGCGCTCGAACAGCGGCGTGCCGAAATAGTCCTCGATCTTGAGGATCTGCCGGTTGACCGCCGAGGCCGAGATGTTCAGGCGCTCCGACGCCCGGCGGATCGATCCCTCTTCGGCGACCGCCTCGAAATAGCGCAGCACCGCGGCGTGCATGGCGTCGCGCTCACCCGCCGCCGGCGTCCCAGGCCGCGACCGCCGGATGGTCCTTTTCGGTGCGGAAGGCCTCTTCCAGGCCGCCCGGCCGCCCCCAGCCGGTCACCTTCTCGCCGAAAAACTCGGCATTCACGGCGGCGAAACCTTCCGAACCTGCGGGCAATTCATCGTCGGCCCAGATCGCCTCGACCGGACAGACCGAGACGCACAGGGCGCAATCGACGCATTCGTCGGGCTGGATGTAATACATCCGGCCGCCCTCGTAGATGCAGTCGACCGGGCAGACCTCGGTGCAGACGCCGTCCTTCACGTCGATGCAGGTTTCGGCGATCACGAAGGCCATGGCTGTGCTCCGGACGGCGGTTCAGCTGCCGGTCCAGACCGGCGGGCGCTTCTCCCGGAACGCGAGCACGCCCTCGTCCGCATCCCGGCTGTTCAGGGCGGCGACCAGGGCGTGCAGCCGGGCGTTGCGGGCTTCGGCGAGACCCAGATGGGCCGTGTCGTAGACCGACCGCTTGATCGCCTTCAGGCTGAGCGGCGCGCACGCCAGGATATCCGCGACCCAGGCATCGACGGCGGCATCCAGCCCGTCCGCCGGGACAACCTGGTTGACGAACCCGAAGCCCAGCGCCTCCGCCGCGCCGATGCGCCGGCCGGTCAGCAGCACGCCGAGCGCCTGCGCCCGCGGAATCAGGCGCGGCAGCACGACCCGGGCATCGAGCGGCACCCGGCCGACCCGCGGCTCCGGCAGGCCGAAGACGGCGTTCTCCGCCGCCACGACCAGATCGCAGCCCAGCACCATCTCGAACCCGCCGCCCAGCGCCGGACCGTTAACCCGGGCGATCAGCGGGACGGACAGGCGGCCGCCCAGGGCGATGCCGCCGAAGCCCCAGGGATCGGCGCCGGCCCAGTATTCGAGGCCCTCGACGCCCTCCTCTTTCATGTCCGCCCCGGCGCAGAATGTGCGGCCGGCGCCGGTCAGTACGGCGCAGCGGATGTCCGGGCCGGCCTCGATCCGGTCCCAGATTTCGCCGAGCGCCGCCTCGGCCGCCCGGTCGATGGCGTTCCTGCGGTCCGGGCGGTTCAGAACGATCCGCGCGACGCCGCCGGCGATATCGAGGTCGACGCTCACGCCGCGACCCCCCGGCGGCTTTCCGCCAGCACCTCGTCATTGTGCTCGCCCAGCTTCGGCGGCGCGTGGCGGACCCGGAACGGCGCGTCTGACATGTCGATAGGTGACGCAATCAGGCGGACCGGCCCGCCTGCGGACGGCGCGAGTTCGACGACCATCTCGTTGCAGGCGGTCTGGGGATCGTCCAGCGCCTCCGGCAGCGACCTGACCGGTGCGCTGAGGATGTCGACCTCGCCGAGCCGCTCCAGCCAGTATCCGGTACTGTTGCCGCGGAAGCTGTTGCGGAAAATCTCCTGCAACTCCGGCCGGTGACGCTTCTGCTGCTCCAGATCGGCGTAGCGCGGATCAGCCGACAGATCCTCGATGCCGAGCGCGCGGCAGATGTCCTGCAGCGGGTTTTTCTTGAACGCGCCGACCATGACGATCGCACCGTCGGTCGTCTCGAACACGCCGCAGAGCGGCATGGCGGCCCAGTTCAGATCCTGGCCGCGCATCATCCACGCCGCCGCTTCCTGCATCTGCATGGCGAGCATGGAATTGTAGAGCGACACCGCAACCTGCTGGCCCTTGCCGGTCTGCCGGCGTTGCAGCAGCGCCAGCAGGATGCCCTGCACCAGATGCATCCCGGCGGCGTAGTCGGCGAGCGCGGTCGGGTAGACGGAGAGCGGCAGCGCGGGATCGGCGCGCCGGTGCATGACGCCGCTCATCGCCTGGGCCAGCACATCCTGCCCGCCCCGGTCGACGTAGGGGCCGTCGAGCCCGTAGCCCGTCCCGACCGCATAGATGATGCCGGGATTGATCGCCTGGAGGCGGTCGTATCCGAAACCCATGCGGTCCATGACGCCCGGGCGGAAATTGTTCACGACGACGTCGGCGGTCTCCACCAGGCGCAGGACCGCCTCCCGGTCCTCGTCGGCCTTCAGGTTCACGGCAATGCTGCGCTTGTTCCGGTTCAGGCTGGCGAACACCGGATTGTTGCCGCCGTCCGGATCGTCGCCGACGCTCCAGCGCGACAGGTCGCCCCCTCCGGCACGCTCGATCTTGATGACGTCCGCGCCATAGTCGCCGAGCATCTGGGTGCAGCACGGCCCCATCATCACCTGGCTGAAATCCAGAACCCGCACCCCTTCGAGCGGAAGGGGCCGGCCGCCGGCGCCGTCCTGCCCGGCCGGCATCACGCGGCCTCCGCGACCAGGGCGTTGGGTGCCGGCCGGTCGCCCGGATCGGCGCCCTGGGCGCGCATCTGGCGCTGGATGGCCCGTACGTCCGCCTCGCGCACCGTAACGCCGCTGTCGAGCGACTGCGCGGCGGCGATACCGGCGGCCTCGCCCATCGCCATGCAGGGCGGAATCTCCCGGCTCAGCTTCTGGGCCTGGGGCGTCGCCGAATAGTGGCGGCCGGCGACCAGCAGTTGCTCCACCCCCTTGGGAAGCATCGCACGGTACGGCGTGTAATAGTCGCGGCCCCGGCAGACGCTGTCCTGGAAATGCACCCGGTCCATCACGTCGCGCTTGGTGACGACATAGTCGCCGTCCAGAAGGCGGGTCTGGCGCACGCCGGTCTGCGGCGCGAAATCGACGAAATAGGCTTTGGCAAAGCCGGGGATGTTCTCGCGCGCGAATTCCAGCAGCGCCTTCATCCGGCGCCGGCCCTCGATCTCGGCCGCGGTCAGGTCGCCGACCTTCATGCCGTCGAAGCCGACCATGTGCGGGCAATTACACCAGACGATGCCGGGCAGCGGCGTCTTGAGCCACCAGTATTGCCAGCAGCCGCCGATGATGCGCTTGGCCTGCCGGTCGAGTTCGGCAAAGCGCTCCGGCTCGCCATACTGGAACCGCTCGGCCTCGTCGGTATCGACGCCGCCGATGCGCGATACGGTGGTCACGATGTAGGCGCCTGCGGCGAACGGGGCGCTGGCGCTGGCGGCGACGTCCAGATCGCCCGTCGCGTCGATCACCACCGAACCCCGGATCGCCTGCGGCCCTTCCTTGGTCTCGACGATGACCCCGGCGGCCCGGCCGTCCTCGACGATGGTCGACTGGAACCAGCTGTGCAGGCGCAGGTTCACGCCGGCTTCGCGCACCATGTCGAGCGAAGCCTGTTTGAAGCCTTCCGGATCGAAGGCGGCCGCGAAGATGACGGGGTGCGGCTTGGTGTGGGTGTGGAAGTCGAACACGCCCCAGCGCGACCACTTGCGCCACATCTCCTCCGTCGCGCGGACGGCGGGGTCGCGGTCCGCTTCCGGCGGATACACGCACAGCCCCTTGGCGTGCATCCGCTCGACGATCTCCATGGCCTGGCCGCGCACGGAGATTTCGGTGTCGTTGTGCATGTCGTCGAGCACCAGCACCATGCCGCCGGACGCCAGCCCGCCGAGATAGGGGTAGCGCTCCACCAGGGTCGCGGAAACGCCGTTGCGCGCGGCCGAAACCGCCGCCGAAACGCCGGCCGGTCCGCCGCCGACGACCACCACGTCGGAGGTCGAAACGACGGGCACCGCAGCCTCGGGCCGCCTAACGCTGTCGGAAAGAGTCACGCCGGTTTCTCCGTTTTGGGGGTTTCTCCGTTTTCGGGTCAGATGACATCGCCCGGTTTCCATTTGAGGACACGCCGCTCGACGAGCGTTGTGATCGTGAAGGCGGCGACCGCCATGCCCGCGCCCAGGATCACCGTGGCGTAGAGCAGGGGCGCGCGGAAATTGTAGGTCGCCTCGATGATCAGCGAGCCGAGCCCGTAATTCGAGCCGATCCACTCGCCGACGATGGCGCCGATCACCGAGGTCGTGGACGCGATCTTAAGGGCGGCGAACAGGAAGGGCAGCGAACTCTGAAGCCTGATCTTCCACAGCACTTCGGCCTGGTTGGCCGACAGGACGCGCATCAGGTCCAGCATCTGCGGGCTGACCGATTTCAGGCCCCGGACCATGTTCACCAGGGTCGGGAAGAAGCAGATCAGCGCCGCGATGACGATTTTCGGCGCATAGCCGTTGCCGAGCATCAGCACCAGGATCGGCGCGATGGCTATGATCGGTATCGTGTTGATGAAGACCGCGATCGGGTAGAACGCCCGCTCGGCAAGCTGGCTGTGCACGAACCAGACGGCGAGCACCACGGCGATGCCGTTGCCCAGCGCAAATCCCGCCGCCGCTTCCATCAGCGTCGGCCAGAAATTGATCCACAGGATTTCGCCTTCCTTGCCGAACACCTCCAGGACCTGGACCGGGCTGGGCGCGATGTAGGTCGGGACGCCGAAACCGTCGACGATGAGCTGCCACAGCAGTAGCAGGCCGACCGCCGCGACGATGGCCGGGGCGCGCCGGCGCCATTTCTCCATCCGCTTGCCGGGATCGCCGGCGGGTGCGGCCAGCGCCAGCGCCTTGCCGTAACCGGCCGCTTTCATTCCTCAACCTCCAGCAGGCTGCGCAGATGCGAGGTGATCTGCACGAACTCCAGGGTATCGCGGACGCCGAGCTGCCGCGGTTCCGGCAGGTCGATACCGACATAGCCGCGGACCCGGCCGGGCTGGGCCGACAGGACCAGGCATTTGCGCCCGAGAAACGCCGCCTCGGGCACCGAATGGGTGACGAACATGATCGTCGTTCCCGTTTCCCGCCAGATCCGCAGCAGCTCCTCGTTGAGCTTGTCCCGGGTGATTTCGTCGAGCGCGCCGAAGGGTTCGTCCATCAGAAGGACCCGGGGCTTCTGGACCAGCGCCCGGGCGATCGAGACCCGCTGCTTCATGCCGCCGGACAGTTCGTGCGGCAGGGCCTCCTCCCGTCCTTCGAGACCGACCAGCGCGAGCAATTCTTCCGGTTCCGCATGCCGCTCGAGTTCGACCCCGCCGCGCCGGCCGACCTCCAGCGGCAACCGGACGTTGTCGATCGCACTGCGCCATGGCAGCAGCGTCGAATCCTGAAACACGAAGGCGAAATCCCGGGCCAGCCGCGACTGTTCCGGCGTCCGGCCGAACACCCGGATTCCGCCCTCGCTGACCGGCACCAGGTCGGCGATCGCCCGCAGCAGGGTGGACTTGCCGCATCCCGAGGGCCCGAGCATGGTGACGAAACCGCCCTCGGGCACCTCGAAATCGACATCGCTCAAGGCGGTGATGCTGCCGTCGTTCCCCTCGAACCGGACAACGAGGCGATCGACGGAGATCGCCGTAACGCCGGAACCGGGCGCAACCTCCGCCGCCGCCTCGTCCCTCATGTCATCCGATCTGCTTGCGCAGCTTCTCGGTGGCCGCCAGGATCTTGTCGGTCATGACATCGTCCACGGTCGGAGTCGTTCCCTTGAACTGCTTCAGGCTGTCGTAGGAATCGATCTGGGCCTGCCAGTTCGCCTTGTTCATGGCCGCCCAGCCCTCCTTCGCCGTCACCTTGTCGAAGGAAAAGCCGAGCACGCCGCCGACCGCCGCCATCTCGCTCGCCTTGTTCAGGTTCTTGTATTCCGCAACGAGATGGTCGACTGCCGCCTTCGGGTTCTTGCGCGCGTAGCCCCAGCCGCGGGCCGATCCGGTAAGGAACCGGGTCAGCACGTCCGAGTGTTTGGCGAGCATGTCGTCGGTCGTGTAGTAGACGTTGGCATAGAGCCGGATGCCGGCGTCCCACAGCATCATGTCGACGCGGTCCTCGCCGAGAATCTTGAGCGCGTTGGTGTTCGTCATCCAGCCGGTGACGGCGGCGACCCGCCCGGTCATCAACTGGGCCATGTCGCTGCCCATCTTCACGACCTTGACCTGGTCTTCGGCGATGCCGTTCTTGGCCAGCAGCGCGCGCAGCAGGATCACCGCCGTCGGCT